>NZ_DATNGK010000140.1:0-60796 GCF_035605935.1 Actinocrinis sp.
TTCTATCGGGCCGGTGAGGGCCCGGCCGCGCACTTCAGGACATCGGTCCATGCCTCGCCGCTCTTCGCGACGGCCGTGGTGCGACTGCTTCGCGAGGTCGATGCGGCGCTGGGCCATCCGGATCCGGTCACGCTGGTCGATATGGGTGCCGGTCGCGGTGAACTGCTGGACGCCGTCCGCACCCAACTCAACGGCGCGCCGCAGCCCGACGACACCCTCTCTCAGCGCCTGCACCTCGTCGCGGTCGAGGTCGCCTCCAACCCCGAGAATCTGACTTCTGCTATCGAATGGCGCAACGAGCCACCCACCAGCGTCACCGGTCTGCTCATCGCCAACGAGTGGCTGGACAACGTCCCCTGCGATGTCGCCGAGTCCACTCCGGACGGCTGGCTGCTCGTCGAAGTCGCTGCCGATGGCACCGAACGGCTCGGCCTCGAACCCAGCGCGGACCAGCAGACGTGGCTGTCCACATGGTGGCCGGTCCCCGAGACCCCGGAAACCTCCGAGACTTGTGACCCGTCTTCAGCCCAGCCTTTCCGGGCCGAAATCGGCCGAAGCCGCGACTCGGCCTGGCAGCAAGCCGTCGCAACGCTCGACCGGGGCGTCGCCATCGCGATCGACTACGCGCACGACCTCGCGTCACGCCCACCCTTCGGCACTTTGACCGGTTACGCGCACGGTCGCCAAACGGCCCCTATTCCGGACGGCTCGTGCGATATCACCGCCCACGTGGCACTCGACTCCTGCGCTGCCGCCGCCGCATCACGCACCAACTGGACTGTGCTGACCACGCAGCGCGCCGTTTTCCACAGCCTGGGGATGACGGGTGGCCGTCCCGATCTGACCCTCGCCTCGACCGACCCGCGCGGCTACCTGCGCGCACTGTCCCAAGCATCCGCCGCCGCTGAACTGACCGACCCACTCGGCCTCGGCGGATTCGGCTGGCTCGCGCAAGGGGTCGGGGTCTCGGCCCTTCCGTCGCTCGCCGGCCTCTAACGAGCCTCAAGAGGCCCGCTCCGGTGTCCCGCGAAGGAGTGAGAGACTTACCGCTTATGGGACAGCTTGTGGAGCGCACCGCGGGCATCGGCGCCGGACTGGCCACCGAGGACATGATCCTCAACATCGGCCCGCAGCACCCGTCCACGCACGGCGTGTTGCGTCTTCGGCTGGTGCTGGACGGCGAACGCATCGTGTCCGCCGAGCCGATCATCGGCTATATGCACCGAGGCGCGGAAAAGCTGTTCGAGGTCCGCGATTACCGGCAGATCGTCGTATTGGCGAACCGGCACGACTGGCTTTCCGCCTTCTGCAACGAGCTCGGCGTCGTCCTGGCCGCGGAGCGGATGCTCGGCATGGAGCTGCCGGTGCGCGCGTCCTGGGCGCGCACCATGCTGGCCGAGCTCAACCGTGTGCTCAACCACCTGATGTTCCTCGGCTCGTATCCGCTGGAGCTCGGCGCGATCACCCCGATCTTCTACGCCTTCCGGGAGCGGGAGGAACTGCAGAAGGTCATGGAGGAGATCTCCGGGGGCCGGATGCACTTCATGTTCAACCGGGTCGGCGGCCTGAAGGAGGACCTGCCCGCGGGCTGGCTCGACCGGGCGCGCCGCACGATCCAGGCGGTGCGCACGCGGCTGGCTGATATCGAGAACCTGATCCACGGCAACGAGATCTTCCGCGCCCGCACCGAAGGCGTCGGTGTCCTGACCGCCGAGCAGGTCGCCGCGTACGGCCTGTCCGGGCCGATCGCGCGGGCCAGCGGCGTCGACTTCGATCTGCGCCGCGACGATCCCTACCTCGCGTACCGCGAACTCGGCGATGTGCTGCGCGTCGTCACTCGCCAGGCCGGGGACTGCTTCAGCCGCTTCGACTGCCTGCTGGAACAGACCCACGTCTCGCTGAACCTCGCCGAGGCCTGCGCAGACCGGCTCGCCGCGCTACCGCAGGGCCCGATCAACCTGCGGCTGCCCAAGGTGCTCAAGGTACCCGAGGGTGAGACCTACTCCTGGACCGAGAACCCGCTCGGCATCAACGGGTACTACCTGGTCTCGCGCGGCGAGAAGACGCCTTGGCGGCTCAAGCTGCGCTCGGCCTCGTTCAACAACATCCAGGTGCTCGGCGAAGTGCTGCCCGGTCACCTGGTCGCCGACATGGTCGCGATCCTCGGCTCGATGTTCTTCGTGGTCGGAGACATCGACAAGTAGCCGGGCGAGCAGCCGTTATGCCATGCCCTTGATTTCGCGCACCGAGAACTCGACGGTCTCGTCGTAAGCGGTCAGGTCGAGCACGCCGTCGAGATCCGCCGCCCCGATGACCGGGGCCATCGCGAGCGCCGCCTCCGAGACGGGCACCTGCGCGGCGGCCAGCTGGTCGATGAACGGCCGGTACAACCGCTCAGTCTGCGCGGCGGGCGCGTCACTGCCGTCCGTCTCGTGACCGTCCGCGCCGCCTTCAGCGCCGCTGCCGTCCACAACCTGCCAGCCGCGTCGCCGGGCCGCCGCGTTTCCGTTCTGCGCACTGAAGTTCTTCGCGGCCGGCGCGGAACTCGGGCGGCCCGACTCCTCGCCGTCAATACCCTGCGACGCTGCCGCTGCGGCCCGACCGCCCGCCGGCTCTTCAACGGTCAGCACAAGTGACGAGGTGGCCGATGGCCAGCTGTCGGAACCGGTGAGCGCGTCCAATTCCCGCTCCGCGGTACGGCGCGCGGCGCGTTCCCGCTCCAGTTGCTCGCGGGCGCGGGTGAGCTGGTCCTGGATCAGCAGCGAGTACTGCTGTTCGTGTTCGAGCTCGGCTTTGACCCGGTCGGCTTCGGTTCGGTGCCGCTGCTCCGCGACGGCCAGCGCGTCGAGGTCGGTACGCCGGCGCCGGGCCATTTCCTTCGCCCGCCGCTCCAGCAGGCCACGCTGCTGCCAGAGCGTGCCGAAGCCGAGGACGGCGGCGATCGAACTGGTCCCGTAGCCGGCCCAAGCCCCCGCAGGCTGGCCAAGACCGACGGCGAGGCCCCCGCCCGCCGCGGTCATCATGAGAATGGCAATGCTCGGCCGGGTTCCCGACGGACCCGCCCCCGTAGTCTGCCGATGACGCATACGTGAACTCTAGTTGTTGCCTCGCATTGTACGGAATACCCGTTTGCAGATTGGAAAGTCAAAGTTGACTAATGCAGCGTCAGCCGCGCAGAGCGCTCTGATACGGAGAGTTCCGAGGTGGTCAGGGCGCGACGCGGCGCCCTGATATGCCGCTGCGGCGTTCTCAGGCTCCGGACGGCACTTTTCCGTCGCCGCCGGGTTCCTCCGGCGGCACCTTCAGGATGTGCTCGAGATAGATCGCCGCCGCCACCAGCGCCGCGCCGGCCAGGAACGCGAAGCCGCAGCGCAGCGCCTCGGAGCGGTAAATACCGATGTCAAGCCGGCCGAGCAGGAACAACCCGTACCCGCCGTAGATCCCGGCGAACACCGAGCCGACCAGGCCGGAAGCCTTGGCCAGCACCAGCGCGCGGGCGGCCTGGAGCGGATCGATCGGTTTGACCGGTCGCTCGTTCGGGTCCCGCGGCAGGCCGCGGTCGATGCGTGCGCGCGACTTGCGATACGCGGCGAATCGCGAGCGCAGCCCGAGCGCGACGCCCAAGACCGCGACCGCGAGTACCGCCAGTGTGATCGGCGCGGACAGCGGCACGGCCGGGACGCTCGTGTCGCCCAGGTGGTCCCAGAAGCGCAGCACCACATAGGCGATCACGGCCACGATGACGGTGGCCGCTACGAGCACCAGCGGTTTGGTCGGCTTCACGGCCCCAGTCTGTCAGTTTCGGTTCTTGCCCGGCGAACAGGTCCCGGTTCGATACACCGTCAGAACTCGATTGGAATGCGCCGCCGGGATCGTCAACCACAGTGCATTCATCCGGCGCGCGAATCCCGGCCGAGCGTCAGAGTTGCAGGCTCAGATCGTCGCGCCGTTTGACGCCGTCTATCGGCTTAAGCGCCTCCAGCAGCGCCGAGACCGGACCCCAGCCCGGCAGCTTCGCGTCCGGTTCGACATCGTGCCAGGGCACCAGCACGAACGCGCGCTGATGGGCACGCGGATGCGGGACAGTCAACCTATTGTTGTGGGTGACCAGCGAGTCGTACGCGATGATGTCGACATCGATGGTGCGCGCCGACCAGCGTTCCTCCCGCTGCCTATGCAGCGCCTGCTCGATGGCGAGCGCTCGGTCCAGCAGGGTCAGCGGGGTCAGGTCGGTGGTGACCAGCGCGACGGCGTTGTAGAAATTCTGCTGGCCGCTCAGGTCCATTGAATCGGCCGCGTCGTCCGGGCCGCCGAACGGCTCGGTCTCGTAGACCGGGGAGACCGAGACGACCTCCAGCGCGGGGGTGTCCACCAGCGCGTCCAGAGCGGACTGAAGGTTCTCCAGCCGGTGCCCCAGATTCCCGCCGAGCGCCAGCACCGCTCGGTGGTCGTAGCCCCGCTTGCGCTCGTGATTCATCGAGCCTCCTGCCGCGCTTCGCTCCGCCGCCGGATGGTGACGGTGACGTCATCGAACGGTACTGCGATAGGAGCGTCCGGTTTGTGCACGGTGATCTGCGCCTCACGCACCACCGGATCGGCCAGGCACGCGGTGGCGATCCGCTCGGCCAGCGTCTCGATCAGGTTGACCGGCTCGCCTTCGATCAGCGCCACGATCTTCTCGGCTATCGCGCCGTAGTCGGCGGTCGCGGCCAGGTCGTCGCCCGCGGCCGCGGCGCGGGTGTCGAGGCCCAGCGCGGCGTCCACGATGAAGGTCTGGCCCTCGGCCCGCTCTCTCGGGAAGACCCCGTGCCGGCCGCGCCCCCGCAGCCCGTGCAGCACGATCCGGTCCAGATCCGCCGCCCGGTCCACGCCGTCACCCGCACCCATCCGCCGCTCCGTCCAGCTCGGTCGTTCCCTTCGGTGGCTGAGTCCGCAGCCCACGCCGCCGAGGCGCCGCCGAGACCGTGCCGCACCGCCCGCACCACGCGCCAGACCGCTGCTGATGCAATTGCCGCCTACGGCATGCTGCCTGCCCAAACCGCGGCGGCGTCTAACCACCGCGCGGCGTTTCCGAGCTATTCGTGCTCGTCGGGCGACTCGGCGCCGCCGGAGGGGAAGACCGGGGAGGAATGATGCGCGAACAGCAACCATCGGCCGTCCGAGGCACGCCGGAAAACGTTGGTCGCCTCGGCCCGGCCGCCGGCGAATCCGGTCGGGTCCTCGCCCTCGCCGTGCGGCAGATCGGTGAGCACGTTCTCCGCGCAGGTCACTACGGCCAGGTCGCCGGAGACCACGACCCGGACGTCCGTAATGAAGAACTGAAGGTACGACAGTCGCGACATGACGACCGCCCAGGACATCAGCACTTGCGAACGACCGTGTACCGCAGGCTGACCGGGATGTACGCAGTGCGCCGTGCCCGAGTGCTCACCATCGATCCACAGCGCGCGGACGGTGTCGAGATCGCCGTCCTCGACCGCTTGATAGAAGGACTCGTTGACCGCCGCGACCGCGGCCTGCTCGGCGGTGAACGGCTCCTCGTCCACCGGCGGCTGCGTCGCCATTAATGGCCCCCCGCTCTATTCGCATAGTGTGGATCACCGACTGCGGCTGCCACGCGCACCGCGTCGATCGCTTCGGCCGCCGCGTGCACTCGCACGGCCCACGCGCCGTGTGCGGCCACGAGTGTGGCGAGGGCGATCGTAGCGACGTCTCGGTCGGGTGCGGGCCGCGGCTCGCCGTCCGGGCCCGCCAGCAGGCGGCCGAGGAAGCGTTTGCGCGAGGGGCCGATCAGCAGCGGGCGTCCGAGCGAGTGCAACGCGTCGAGGTGACCGACCAACGCCCAGTCGTGCACCGCCGTCTTTGCGAAACCGAGGCCGGGATCGAGGACGATGCGGTCCGGCGCGATGCCGCCGCCGACCGCGCGTTCGACGTGTTCCGCCAGCTCGCGGCGCACCTCGGCGACCACGTCCCCGTACACGGCTCGGCTGTTCATATCGGCACTGTGCCCGCGCCAGTGCATGAGGATGTATGGAACCCGGGCCGAAGCCACGAACGGGATCATCTCCGGGTCGGCCTGCCCGCCGCTCACGTCGTTGACGATCCGCGCGCCCGCCTCCACCGCCTCGCGAGCCACCTGCGCGCGCATGGTGTCGACGGAGATGATCGCGCCGTCCTGAGCGAGCGCCTTGATCACCGGGATGATCCGGCGCAGTTCCTCCTCGACCGGAACGCGCAGTGCGCCTGGCCGCGTCGACTCCCCGCCGACGTCGAGGTAGTCAGCACCGGCCGCCAGCAGTTCGATCCCGTGCTCGATCGCGGCCTGCGGCTCGAAGTAGCGGCCGCCGTCGGAGAAGGAGTCCGGGGTGACATTGACCACGCCCATGACCGCGCACCGGTCGAGTTCGGGAAGTCCCGTCACCCGCCGGTTGGGTCGCGTCGCCAGCACAGCCATGACCTCAGCCTACCGACTATGGGCATGTCGGCTTATCGTCCAAGGGCTCGCACTGCTCATGCTGCGGGCTTGGGCCAGTTGGCCCGCGGATCGCTAGTAGTTGATCATCAATTGGTCAGTAGGTGCGCAGCGACGCCGCGTCCGCCTCTTCCTTCGGGCCGCGCCGCAACAGCGAGGGCAGCACGAGGAAAGCCTCGGCCTCCAGGGCGGCCAGCGCGATCCGGGGCAGATCCCGAGTCTGCCGGAATGCGACGAAGCGCGGCTCCCAGACCGGCCGGAACTTGGCGTTGAAGCGGTACAGCGACTCGATCTGGAACCAGCGGGAGAGGAACACCAGCAGCCCGCGCCAGCGCCGCAGGACGGGACCGGCACCGATCCGCTCGCCGCGCTCGAGGGCGGAACGGAACACCGCGAAGTTCAGCGACATTCGCTTGACGCCGAGCGTCTTGGCCTCGCGCAGTGCCGCTACGATCATCAGCTCATTGAGGCCCGGATCGGCGGAACGGTCGCGCCGCATCAGGTCGAGGGAGAGGCCGTCCTTGCCCCACGGCACGAAGTTGAGCACCGCGCGGATCTCGCCGTCCTTGGTGGCGGTGACCACGACGCAGTCGCCGTCGGACGGGTCGCCGAAGCGGCCAAGCGCCATGGAGAAGCCACGCTCGGTCTCGGTGGATCGCCCGTCGCAGGCCAGCCGCCGGATGAGCACGACCTCCTCACTTGGGATATCGCGCAGCCGCCGCACCTGGCAGGCGTACCCCTGCCGTTCGATCCGGTTGACCATCTGCCGGACGTTGCGCATCGGCCGGCCGTCGAGCGAGAAGTCGGCGACCTCGACCACGGCCTCGTCGCCGAGTTCCAGCGCGTCCATCCCGGCCTCGCGGTGCCAGATCTCCCCGGCCTGCTCGGAGCAGCCCATGACGGCCGGGATCCAGGCATACCGCTCGGCGCGCTCGACGAAGGCCCGGATGGCGCCGGGCCAGGCCTCCGGGTCGCCGATCGGGTCGCCGCTGGCGAGCATGACGCCGGAGACGACGCGGTAGGCGATGCAGGACTTGCCGGTGGGCGAGAACAGCACGGACTTGTCGCGGCGCAGAGCGAAGTAGCCGAGTGAGTCGCGCTGCCCGTGCCGCTGGAGCAGGGACCTGATCTCGACCTCTTGGTCCGCGGTCAGTCGAGCGGCCGGCTCGGCGGGGCGCAAAAAGAGGTAGAGGGTGACCAGGACGGTCAACAGGCCGAGGCCGAAGAGGGAGAAGTAGATGTAGTCGCCGTAATTGTCGCCGCGAAAGTGCATGGGCCCGCTGATGCCGGCCAAGCCGAGCGCGACGTGGTTGAGCCGGTCGAGCAAGTTGGCGTGCCCGATGATGCGGTCCCCGCGGGCCGAGACCAGCGCGAGCCCGATGGCGACGGCGCCGACCAGCATGGCCCAGAACGTCCAGATGGCGCGCCAGCGGGACTTGGGGTCGCTGAGCGCGTAGAACTCCTTGCGATACACGATCAGCAGGACCAGGACGAGGAAGTACAGGGCGATCCCGCCGAAGGGCTCGCGCCGGATCAGATGCACTGCGATGGATGTAGTAAGCAGCGCGACGACGCCCATCCAGGCGCGGTGCTTGCGGCGCCGCAGCGCGTGCGCAAGGGAGACCAGCAGCACGCCGACGATCAGGCTCGCGGCGACGGCGTACGGATTGACCTGGAGCCCGGGAACGAGGTGCCCGAACTTGTGCACGGACTGGATGTGCCGGACCCGAGGGAAGATCGCGGACAGGATGTCGAACAGGCCGAGCAGGTAGCAGAGCAGTCCCGCCACGCGCGGGACCCAGGGCTTCGGGTGGCGAGCCGGGATCGGCGGCGTCGGCGCGTCAGCCGGCTTGTCGGCAGCCGGCGACGAAGGCTTGACTGCGTCCACGGCCGGATCCTCATCCTTGGGCTGCGGCCCCGCTGACGCAGTGTCAGACTTGACCTTTTTCGATGATCCAGACGTCGCCGATGATCGTGGGCTCGCGCTGTTAGAAGACTTCGTGTCCCTCAGCGACCCAGACTGTGCCGATTGCCCTCGGCCCGCCTCGTTCCTCAGCGACCGAGGATCAGACTCATCGCCTCCGCACGGGTCGCGGAGGATCGCAGCATCCCCCGCACCGCTGACGTGACCGTCTTCGCGCCGGGCTTCCGTATCCCTCGCATCGACATGCACAGGTGCTCGCACTCCACTACCACGATGACCCCGCGGGGCTGCAAGATCCGCACCAGGGCGTCGGCGACCTGGGTGGTCAGCCGTTCCTGGACCTGCGGGCGCTTGGCGTACACATCAACCAATCTGGCGAGTTTCGACAGACCGGTGATACGCCCGTCCACCGAAGGAATGTAGCCGACATGGGCCACTCCGTGGAATGGAACGAGGTGATGCTCGCAGCAGCTGTACAGCTCGATATCTCTGACCAGGACCATCTCGTCGTGGCCAAGGTCGAAGGTGGTGGCCAGGACGTCCTCCGGAGCCTGCCACAGCCCGGCGAACATCTCCCGGTATGCCCGGGCGACGCGTCCGGGCGTGTCCCGCAGCCCGTCGCGGTCGGGATCCTCCCCGATCGCGATCAGCAGCTCGCGGATCGCGGCCTCGGCCCGCTTCTCGTCGAACGGGGCCACCGCCCGCCCGGCGTCCGGCGATTCGATCTCCGGTTCGCCAGGCAACGACAACGCGTCCACCGCCGAACGCACGGCGGTGGACGCGACTGCTGCCGACGCAGGCTCCGATATTGCTGACGCCGGATTCGACGACTGCGACATCGACGGCTGCGACAATGACGGCTCCGGTATCGACGGTTCGATCTGGCTCATACCAGCAGATTAACTGCCCGCCAGGCCGCTCTGCCCCGGAAGGTCGCTGATGCCGGAGCCGCCGTTGACGCTGTAGCTGCCGTTGGCGAGCTCCAGCTCCTTCGGCGTCTTGACTGGCGGCCGGTCAGAGGGCACCCGCCTGGTCGAGCCGGTCCACGCTGGCCGCGCGGGACGCATCCGCACGTCCCGGAAGATGTCCGCGATCTGCGCCTTGTCCAGGGTTTCCTTCTCCAGCAGCTCGAGCACCAGCCGGTCCAGGATCTCCCGGTTCTCCACCAGGACTTCCCAAGCCTCGTCGTGGGCGGTCTCGATGAGCTTCTTGACCTCCTCGTCGACGATCGCCGCGACCTCCTCGGAGTAGTCACGCTGGTGGCCCATGTCGCGGCCGAGGAAGACCTCGCCACTGTCCTGGCCCAGCTTGATCGTGCCGAGACGCTCGGTCATGCCGTACTGGGTGACCATCGCGCGGGCGAGCTTGGTCGCCTTTTCGATGTCGTTGCCGGCGCCGGTCGTCGGGTCGTGGAAGACCAGCTCCTCGGCCGCCCGGCCGCCGAGCGCGTAGGCGAGCTGGTCGAGCAGCTCGTTACGCGTCGTCGAGTACTTGTCCTCGTCCGGCAGCACCATCGTGTAACCGAGGGCGCGGCCGCGCGGCAGGATGGTGACCTTGTGCACCGGGTCGGTGTTCGGCAGCGCGTGCGCCACTAGGGCGTGCCCGCCCTCGTGGTACGCGGTGATCTTCTTCTCGTGCTCGCTCATCAACCGGGTCTTCTTCTGCGGCCCGGCCACGACGCGGTCGATCGCCTCGTCCAGCGCGAAGTTGTCGATCAGCTTCTTGTCGGTGCGAGCGGTCAGCAGCGCCGCCTCGTTGAGCACGTTGGCCAGGTCCGCGCCGGTGAAGCCGGGGGTGCGGCGGGCGACAGCCATCAGGTCGACGCCCTGCGCGAGCGGCTTGCCCTTGGCGTGCACCTGGAGGATCTGCTGACGGCCGTTCAGGTCTGGCGCGTCGACGGCGATCTGCCGGTCGAAGCGGCCGGGACGCAGCAGCGCCGGGTCCAGGATGTCGGGGCGGTTCGTCGCCGCGATCAGGATGACTCCGCCCTTGACGTCGAAGCCGTCCATCTCGACCAGCAGCTGGTTCAGGGTCTGCTCGCGCTCGTCGTGCCCACCGCCGAGACCCGCGCCGCGGTGCCGGCCGACCGCGTCGATCTCGTCCACGAACACGATCGCCGGGGCGTTCGCCTTGGCCTGCTCGAACAGGTCTCGCACTCGGGAGGCACCGACACCGACGAACATCTCGACGAAGTCGGATCCGGAGATCGAGAAGAACGGCACTCCGGCCTCGCCGGCGACCGCCCGGGCGAGCAGGGTCTTTCCGGTACCGGGCTGGCCGTAGAGCAGCACGCCCTTGGGGATCTTCGCGCCGATCGCCTGGAACTTGGCCGGGGACTCAAGGAATTCCTTGATCTCCTGCAGCTCCTCGATCGCCTCGTCCACGCCGGCTACGTCCGCGAAGGTGGTCTTCGGCGTGTCCTTGGTGATCATCTTCGCCCTGGACTTGCCGAAGTTCATCACCCGCGAGCCGCCACCCTGCATCTGATTCATCAGGAACAGGAAGACGATCACGAGGAGCACGAACGGCAGCAGGGTCACCAGCACGGAGATGATCCACGGCTGCTTGGACTGCACGACGTTGTAGCCGTCGGTCAGCTTGGCGTTGTCGAGCATCGTGGTGATGTTCGCGCCCTGCTGGTCGTTCAGATAGGTGGCGACCTGCTTGGTGCCGTCGTTCAGGGTGACCTGCACGCTTTGGCTCGACCCGGTGGTCACCTGGGCTGACTTGACCTGGTTCGCCTTGATCTCGTTGATGATCTTCGACGTGTCGACCGAAGTGGCGCCGCCCCCGGAGGACACGATGTTCATCACGGCCAGCACTGCGAGCACGGCCAGCACGACCCAGATCGCTGGGCCACGGAAAATTCGTTTCACGTCCATCGTCCGGGGCTTCCAGCCCCGTCCCTTCTCGCCGGCTCGTCCCTGGTGGGTACTGCTGAACTGGTGCTTGCTACAGCTGCTCTCACCGCTACCGAGCAGTATTACTACCCGACGGTGATCGGTTGCCCCTACCCCACTGTGCGAACTGTCCTCGAAAGGAGCAGGCAGCAGTCGCGGGCGTCCAACACCGAGGCGTCCAACACTGTGCCAACGATCCTACGCGGTGCGTACGTTCCCGATTTCAGGGTGAAGTCGGCAACCAGCATGATCAGGAGTAAACGTGCGGCGCCAAAGTCCCGATACTGCGCCCATTGTTCATCGGGACGCTCGCCAAACGCCGCACGTCACGAGTAGACGTGCGGGGCGAGCGTCCCGATGAAGGGCAGGTTCCGGAACCGCTCGGCGAAGTCGAGACCGTAGCCGACCACGAACTCGTTGGGGATGTCGAAGCCGACGTACTTCACGTCGATCTGCACCTTGGCCGCGTCCGGCTTGCGCAGCAGGGCGCACACTTCCAGCGACTCGGGGTTGCGCGAGCGCAGGTTCGACAGCAGCCAAGACAGGGTCAGGCCGGAGTCGATGATGTCCTCGACCACCAGCACATGCCGACCGGCGATGTCCGTGTCGAGGTCCTTGAGGATCCGCACCACACCCGAGGACTTGGTGCCGGCGCCATAAGACGAGATCGCCATCCAGTCCATGGTCGCCGGGCGATGCAGCGCGCGGGACAGGTCGGCCATCACCATCACCGCGCCCTTGAGCACACCGACCAGCAGCAGTTCGCGGTCGCCGTAATCCGCGTCGATCTCGGCGGCGAGCCGGGCGATCCCCTCCGCAAGCTCGGCCTGGCCAAGCAGCACCCGCTCCAGGTCCGGGCCCATGTCCTTCTCGTCCACCGGGACAGTCTCCTCGTGTAATCCGCGCGGCCGGTTCGGCGGCGCGGCGCCCGGGACACGCCCCGGCACGCCGCCGGACGTGCGAGGAGTCAGACCGGCGTCGCCGCGCACTGCTGCTTACCTCCGCGCGCCGCCGCCTGCTCCGAGCCGTCCAGGGTCCGCTCGCCGAAGGCCAGTCTGCCATCCGCCCGGTGAACGACCACCGGCCCCGGCAGGTGTAGTGGACCTTGACCGCGCCAGTTCGTGATCAAGGCGTCCACCGCCTCGATGTGTACCGCGGCCAGAGTTCCGGCCGGAGCGCCGCATCCGAGCGCGGCCAGCCGTATGACTCTGCGACGCACTGCTGTCGGGAGCGCCCCGAGCCGCACGGTGTCGAGGCCGCCTTGCGCGTGACGGCACTCCTCCAGTGCCCTTACCGCCCAGTGGTCCAGCGCTTCGGTGTCTTCGCGCAGCATGCGCGCGGTGCGCGCGAGGGCTTCAGGCATGCCGGGGCCGAGCGTGTCATGGATAGCGGGGAGAAGCCGGTGACGAATGCGCGAGCGTGTGTACGTCGGGTCTGCGTTATGCGGATCGCGCCACGGTACGACGCCTTCTGCGAGGCAAGCGTCATCGGTTACCGAACGAGCGGTGTCGAGTAGCGGGCGACGATAGCGGTCGCCCGGTCCGAAGCGGGCCGGCATTCCCGCGAGTGACCTGGCACCTGAGCCGCGAGCCAGCCCCAGCAAGACCGTCTCGGCCTGGTCGTCTCGGGTATGGCCGAGGAGCACAGAACGCGCCCCGAGCCGCTCGGCGAAGTGATCCAGTGCTTCATAGCGCGCGGAGCGAGCCGCGGCCTCAGGTCCCCCTTCGCGGCCGACCACCACAGCCACCGACTCGACCGGGTCAAGTCCGCGCTGACGCAACAGCCTGACGACCTCGTCCGCTCGCCGGCCCGACCCCTCCTGAAGCCCGTGGTCCACGGTCACCGCCCCGCAGCGTAACCCCAGCCGCGGCGCGACGAACGCTGCCGCACAGGCCAACGCGAGCGAGTCCGCGCCACCCGAGCAGGCGACCAACACCAGATCGCCGGGCTGATGATCCTTCAGTGCGTGGCGTACTGCCAGGCGTATCGCCGCAACCGCGGGCACCGGTCCCATAGCTGACCACTCCTCAACCAAGTCGCCGTGGCGGCCCGCCCAGGCGCGGCCTCAACCGCGGCGCAGCGGAACCCGCCGGATCCACGCGGCCGGGTCGCCGATCTCCGCCTGGGTCGGGAGCGTATTCGGCGAGGTCCACACGCGGTTGAAGCCGTCGATCCCGGCTTCGTCCACCACGCTGCGCACAAAGCGCTCGCCGTCGCGGTACTGCCTCATCTTCGCGTCGAGTCCGAGCAGCTTGCGCAGCAGCGCCTCCGGCCGCAGCCGGTTCTTCGACCGGCGACGGCCGAACTCCCGGCTGATCTCCGCGACCGACGGCACGACCAGCGGGCCGACCCCGTCCATCACGTAGGTGGCGTGCCCCTCCAGCAGCGTCATGACCGCAGTGAGCCGATCGATGACGGCACGCTGTGCAGGGGTCCGCACCATATCCAACAACGAGAGCTCGTTGGCGGGGGTGACGGGCTCGACGGCCTCACCCACTCGATCGGCCGGTACGTCGGCGTGTCGTGTAGACGCATCGTCGGCTGTACCCATCATGGTGCGTATGAGCGCCTTCACGCGCTCGATGAACACCGCGGGTTCGACTTCAAGCTCGGCGATCAAGGTGCCGATCTCGCCGAGGATGTGGTCACGCAGCCACGGGACCGCGCCGAACTGAACCCGGTGAGTCTCCTCGTGCAGGCAGACCCAAAGCCGGAAGTCGGTCGGGTCGACGCCCAGTTCGCGTTCTATCTGCACGATGTTCGGCGCGACGAGCAGCAGCCGCCCGCCGTCGGGAGCCCCGAAAGGGTCGTACTGGCCCAGAACCCGGTGCGAAAGATAGGCGAGCAGGGAGCCGAGTTCCACGCCGGTCAGCTTCGCCCCGGCGAGGCTCGCCGCGGATCGCAGTCCGCTCGGGATCACGCCCTCGCGCCACTGCCGGACCTTCTCGGCGAGCGGCGCGGACAGCGTCTGCACCGCTTCCAGATTCGCGTTGACCCAGCCGTCACGGCCCACGACCAGGACCGGCGAGCCGTCGTCGGGCGCGTCCAGCTTCGCGAAGTTCCGCACGTGCCCTTGCGCGGCCTGCGCGCTGCGCCGCAATTCGGCCACTGCCGCCTCGGCCTGGCGCGGACTGACCGCCGGCCCGGGACGCACCAGGCGCCGCGCAGTCGCCTCGGCCACCGACCAGTCGATCAGTTCGTCACTCGCCACACCTTCAAAGTATCCCGGCGCGTTGCTTCTAAAAGCGTTGCGCGACGGGCAATCTGGCCTATCGGGCCGGTTGTCCCTGATTGACCGCTTTCGCCGCCTGCTGATCGCTGTCCCCGCCTGCCACTGCGCGGGGCCGTCGGCGCGGGCGCGGCGCGGTCAGCGCAGCAGGACGCATTGCTGAAGTGTTGCGTTGATCACTCGGTGCTGCGCTCTGTCTCGCACACCCTCCGCGGTGCGGGACACTAGTGCGGTAAGCCTGGTCATCGCGAGGCATACCCACCGACAGCCGTCCGCCTCAACCGCGGGCACGCCCGGTCGCTCCTCCGGTAGAGCCTCGTGCCGCCGAACGAGTGATCACGGCCCGACGGCACCCCCATATGGAGGAACGATGGAGTTCGACGTCCTGATCGAGATCCCGAAGGGTCAGCGGAACAAGTACGAGGTGGACCACAAGTCCGGCCGCATAAGGCTGGATCGCATGCTGTTCACCTCGACGCGTTACCCGGCGGACTACGGCTACATCGAGGACACACTCGGCGAGGACGGCGACCCGCTGGACGCCCTGGTGCTGCTTGAGGAGCCGACCTTCCCCGGCTGTCTCATCCTGTGCCGGACGATCGGCATGTTCCGGATGACCGACGAGAAGGGCGGCGACGACAAGGTCCTGTGCGTCCCGGCCAACGACCCGCGTGTCGAGCACATCCGCGACATCCACCACGTGCCCGAGTTCGACCGGCTGGAGATCCAGCACTTCTTCGAGGTGTACAAGGACCTGGAGCCTGGCAAGTCGGTCGAGGGCGCGACCTGGGTCGGACGCACTGAGGCTGAAGAGGAGATCCGCCGGTCACGGCTGCGTTTCGCCGAGAGCCCTGACAGCCAGCACCACTGACCCGCAGCGCCGCCGGTCTGCTTGCGCTGATCGGTGGCGCTGCTGATCGGTGGCGCTGCTGATCCACGGCGTCGCAGATCGGTCAGTCGGGCCGGGCGAAGAACTGGATCGGTCCCCACATCCACATCGGCGAGATCTCCACGTTCTCGCCGGAGCGCGGCGCCTGGATCATCTGCTGGTTCCCGATGTAGATGGCCTCGTGGTAGATCGTGTCCGAGTCGCCGCTGTCGGTGGCCCAGAACAGCAGGTCGCCGGGCCGCAGGTCGCCGTAGCCGATCGGATGGCTGGCCTGGTACTGGAACGCGGCGAAGTGGGGCAGGTAGACGCCGGCCGTCTCCCACGCGCGCATCGCCAGGCCTGAGCAGTCGAACGAGTACGGTCCGACCGCGCCCCAGACGTATGGCTTGCCGAGCTGTGCGTACGCGTAGGCGAGCGCACGGCCGGCGAGTGAACCGTCGTAATTCGGCGGCGAGTAGTGGCTCGCCGCGGCTTGCGCAGCGCGACGAGCCGCATCCTCCGCCAAGCCCTGCTGGCGTTGCTGTTCCAGTTGCACCGAAACGCGCTGGGCTGCGGCAAGCTGCGACAGCAACGCGTCACGCCGCGCGCTTGCCGCAGCGACCTGGCTCTGCTCTGCCGCGACAGCGATCCTGGCAACTTCGGCGGCCTTCGCCACCTGCACCTGAGCCGCAGCCTGGCCACGCACCGCCGCGTCCGCTGTGGCCTTGGCGGCTTGGGCGTCCTGGCGAGCCTGGTCGGCTGCCTGAACGGTCGCCTTAAGGTCGGCGTTTTGGTGCGCGAGCACGTGTGCGCCGGTCACGAACTGCTCCGGGCCGTCCGCATTAAGGACGAGGCTGACGGAACCGAGTCCTCCCCCGTCCCGATACGCGGCAGCCGCGAGCCGGCCTAGATCTGACCGGGCGTCAGCGAAGCGTCGCTGCGCTACGGCGACATGGTCCGAAGCGATCTGCGCGGCCAACTGGGCGCGCTGCAAGCGCACCGTGGCAGCGTCGTACTGTTCGGCCGCGATCTGAGACTGCCGCACGAGCAAGGTCAGCTGGCGCTGCGCCGCGTCGAACTGCGCCTGAATCGGCGCCACCGCGGACTTCGCGCGCTGAACGGCTTGCTGTGCCTGATCAACTTGGTTCTGACTCGGGTAGACCGGATCGGCGTACGCACCGCCGACCGTCAACCCGAGCAGTGCCGCACAGGCAACTGCGCACAGCACCCGTCGAGACAGGCGAACGCGACGACCAGTCACAGGCACCTCCCTCGGCCGACGACCCTGCGTAGTCGATCGTGCCCGGATGCCACATGGTCATTTCGTCCGACACGCGTCAAATCACCCGCATGCGTACTTAAACCGCGAAAACGTGTGATTAGCCGTCAGGTCGAGTCTGTGCAGCTGTCAGCCAGCCCACGTCTAAGCCGCTCGACTCGCTAGAGGCCGACCGCATTCAGCAGCGCGCTCGGTCGGGCAATGACAGGCGCATGCTCGACGAGCTGAAAGGAGCAGCCGATAGCCGCCGCGCCACCGTCCGCAGCGGCGTTGTCACCAACCATCAGCACGTCGGCCGGAGCGTGTCCGACCAGCTCGCAGGCGAGTTCGAAGATGGCCGGATCAGGCTTGTTTACGCCGACCTCGTAGGAGAGCACATAGCCGGCGATCAGGTCATCCACGCCGAAATGCTTGAAGACGGTGCGCAGATCCCAGCCGATATTGGACACCACAGCGGCCGGGATTCCGCGCGACCGGAGCGACTCCAGCGCCTCGATGGTGTCCGGGTACGCATCCCAGGCTTCGGGCGCGTAGTGACGGTCGTACAAGATGTCTGCGAGACCAGGCCACGGCAACTCGGTTGCCTCAACCAGCGCGGTGTAAGCGGCTCGGTGATCCTCCGCCGAAAGATCGCGTCGCGCCCATAGGTCCGTCAGATGCGCAGGCACCGCGAACTCGGAATAGGCGCCTGGCTGCCCGCCACTCGCGTGCAACCGCTCCGCCCACGCAGCGATTTCGGCGTCCGACGCGACGATTCCGGCCTGCTCAAGCGCCGCGCGCAGCCACGACTCAGCCGACTCGCAGTGAAACAGCGTCCCGGAAAAGTCGAAGAGCACTGCGTTCACCATGCGTCAGATCATCGCATGAGCGAACCACCGCCCCGCTCGCGGCTCTCACAAGGATCGGCGACAACGGCGCCGGTGACCGGCACCGCAAATCGCTGTTTCCGCAGCTGTGCATAACAGGGCGGTTTGCGGCGCCGCAATCTCACGCCTCGTTCTCAGCCCCGCCGTTCACCGGCAGAACCACGGTGAAGACGGTGCGACCGGGGCGGGTCTCCAGCTCCACCCTTCCGCCGTGCGCCTCGGCGATTGCGCGGGTGATCGCTAGGCCGAGGCCAGTGCTGCCCGAAGCTCGGGAGCGCGCACGATCCCCGCGCACGAACCGGTCGAAGGCGCGGGCCGCGACCTCCGGGCTCAGGCCGGGACCAGTGTCGGCAATGCTGAGGCGGACCTCCCGGGCTTCCGGCGACTCCCCGCCGTCCAGTCGCAGCGTCACCTCCGTCCCCTCGGGCGTGTGCGTACGCGCGTTGGCGAGCAGATTCGCGATCGCCTGAGCCAGACGGTGTTGATCGCCGACCACCGCGGTCGGCTCGGCGGGTAGTTCCAGGCGCCAGCGATGGCCCGGCGCGGCGGCTCGCGCGTCCTCGACCGCGTCCAGCGCCAGCCGGGTCAGATCTACCTGCTCACGGGCCAGCGGCCGACCGGCGTCAAGGCGAGCGAGCAGGAGCAGATCGTCGACTAGGACACCCATGCGCTGCGCCTCAGCCTCGATGCGGCCAAGCGATCTGCGCACCGGCTCCGGGATCTCACCCGGGTGCCGCTGCGCGAGTTCGGCGTGGCCACGGATCGCGGCGACCGGCGTGCGCAGTTCATGGCTGGCGTCGGCGGCGAATTCTCGCAGTCTGGCCTCGACCGCGTGCCGCTTGGCCAGCGCGTCTCCGACGTGCCCGAGCATCCGGTTGAGCGATGCGCCGACGCGTCCGACCTCAGTCGCCGGATCGTCGTCGGGGACCCGAACGGACAGCTCGACCTCCCCGCTGGCCAGCGACAGGCCACTGACCCGCTCGGCTGTCCTGGCTACGCGGTCCAGCGGTCGAAGCGTCAGCCGCACCCACACCACGGCCGCGACAGCGGCGAGCACGAGCGCCGCGGCGAACATCGCCATCTCCGCTCCCGCCAACTGCCGCACAGTTTGGTCGATGCGCGTTAAGGGCAGGCCGGTGACCAGGACGTCGCCGTCCATCCCGTTCTGGGCCCGCACGCGGTATTCGCCAATGAGCGAAAGGCTCAGAGTGTGCGCCGATCCGTCGGTCGGGAGCGCGGCCAGCGCCTTCGCGTCCTGAGCGGACATAGTGACTCGGTCTTCGATGCTGCCCGTTGCGTCGTCGGCGTCGCCGTCAACAATCGCTGCCACGGTGATCGAGCCGCCCACCAGCCGCACGCCTAGCGTTCCGGGGGTCTGCGCCCGCGTGTCTCCCCGATTCGTATCGCTGCCCAGCGCGTTGTGCTCAAGGCTCGCTGCGTAACGACCACCGGCCTCACCAAGCTGCTGGTCGAGATCGTCGACGAGGTAATGCTTAAGCACAGTGGTCGTCGCGAGCCCGATCCCTAGGCACACTAGGGCGAGGATGGCGACCAGCCCGAGGGTCAACCGTCCACGCAGCGTCCGAGGGAGCCCTCTCACGTCGCGGCCTTCAATACGTAACCGGCGCCGCGTACCGTATGGATCATCGGCGCACGGCCGGCGTCGAGCTTCTTACGCAGATAGCTGATGTAAAGCTCAACGACGTGCGCTTGCCCGCCGAAGTCATAGCTCCAGACTTCTTCCAAGATCTGCGTCTTACTCAGGACTTGGCGAGGATTGCGCATCAGATAGCGCAGCAGCGCGAACTCGGTGGGACTCAGCTCGACCGGCGACCCGCCGCGAGTCACTTCCATCGCCCGCTCGTCCATCACCAGGTCGCCGACCACGAGGCAGTCCGGCCGGGCCGCCGGCGGCGAAGCGGGCGGCCAGGCACGCCGCAACATGCCTCGGAGCCTGATCACGACCTCCTCCAGGCTGAACGGCTTAGTCACATAGTCATCTCCGCCGGCCGCGATCCCCGCGATCCGGTCCTCAACCGCATCCCTAGCGGTAAGGAAAAGCACCCGCGTTTCGGGGCGAGACTCGTGGATCCGGCGTAGCACCTCGGTGCCGTCAAGGTCCGGCAGCATCATGTCGAGCACGACCGCGTGTGGCTGCCAGCTCTCGGCGATCCGCACGGCGTCCAGTCCGGTCTCCGCGCCCTGGGCCTGCCAACCCTCGTATGTGACCGCGCCGCAGATCACCTCGACGAGGTCCGGCTCGTCGTCGACGACGAGGATGCGCCAGCCGCTGCCGGTGGTGCCTTCCGCGGCGGCCGCGCCCGATGCATCAGTGCCTGTCACCGGCCCATAGTCCGGGCTGAAGGTGAGAAAACGCTGAAAAGTCCCTACTCCGCATGGCGCTCAACCCGAGCCGGCAGTAAGCCGTGACCAGCAAACTCAGCCGCGGCTTCGACTTGCTCGCGCTTCAGACTCATAGGGAACTGAGAAGTGACGATGTGACGATAGGCCTCGGGCCGCTAACACAACGACCACAACGCCGCACTCACTTTGCGTGCCGGTTCACCGCCGAGAAGGAAGGTCCTGCGCATGCCTGCCGTAGCCGATCGTGCCCACGCCGCGCGGCGTGGCGCCGAGCGCGGCCGCGCATCCGGCTCACCGCCGGACCTGCGACTTCCGGCAGACACCATCCCGCTCGCCGTGCTGGCGCTCATCGGCATCGGCGGGCTGGCTGTGCTCGCGCTGTGGTGGAAGGACACGTTCAACGTCGTCGGCGCCGCTGGATGGCTGACCGGGGCTGGCCGGATCACCGGACTGCTCGCGGGTTACCTCACACCGCTGCTGCTTCTACTCATGGCTCGTGTTCCCGTACTGGAGCGCCGGGTCGGATCGGACCGGCTAGCCCGCTGGCACGCGCTCGCCGGCAGGTACATGGTCTGCCTCGTCGCCACACACATCCTGACGATCATTTGGGGCTACGCGTACACGGCGCGCAAATCTGTCGTCAACGAGGCCGTATACGTGGTCTTCGACTACCCAGAGATGATCAAGGGCACATTGGCGGCGCTAGTGATGTTCGGGACGGCGTTCATTTCGGCGCGCGCGGCCCGCCGCCGTCTCAGCTACGAGACCTGGTACTACCTGCACTTGGGGACTTACCTCGCCATCGCACTCGCCTTCAGCCACCAGATCGTAAACGGAGCGGACCTGGACACGGGCCCGGCGCGGGTGCTGTGGAGCGCGTACTACGTCGGAGCCTTCGCAATCTTGGGCTGGTATCGGCTCGTCGTTCCGTGGCGCAACGACCGAAGGCACCAACTGCGGGTGGCCGAGGTCCGCCCTGAGGGTCCAGGCGTCGTCTCGGTCATCCTCACCGGCGAACATCTCGACGAACTGCGCGCCGAGGCGGGCCAGTTCTTCCGACTCCAGTTCCAGGCCAAGGGCCTGCGGTGGACCGCCAACCCGTACTCCCTTTCCGCCGCGCCACACCCGCGCTTCCTCCGCTTCACCGTCAAGGACCTGGGCGGACACAGCGCAGCCGTTGCGCGGCTACGGCCAGCAACCAAAGTCCGCATCGAAGGCCCATACGGTGCGTTCACGGCAGACCGAGTCCGCGCCCGCAAGGTGCTGCTTCTCGCCGGCGGCGTCGGCATCACCCCGATCCGCGCGCTGTTCGAGACGCTCCCCGCCAAGCGCGGCGACCTCACCCTGCTCTACCGCGCCAGCGGGCCAGCGGATGTGATCTTCCGTCAGGAGCTTGAGTCGATCGCAGCAGCGCGTGGCGCACGCCTAACGTTCCTGGTAGGTCCGAGATCTGAAGTCGGCGACCCGCTCACCGCGCGCACGCTGTCCAAGCTGGTCCCGAACCTGAACCGGCACGACGTGTTCATCTGCGGCCCAGAGCCGATGGCCGCCGCAGCGGTTCAGGCGTTGCGCGAGTGCGGGGTCAAGCGGTCACGCATCCACCACGAATCGTTCGCGTTCTAAAGGAGAAGGGGTACGCCCGATGCGTCGCGCCATCGTCGCCGGCACCGCCACAGTCTCAGGCATCGTCCTGCTACTCGGCCTCAAACCGCACGGCAGCGGCTCAGCCCTGGGCGCATCCAGCTTCAGCATCGGCTCCGGCTCGAACGCAGGCGCAGCGGCGCCCACGACAAGCGCACCGACTACCGGCAATGCCGGCAGCGGGAGCGGCGGCGGCCAGTCCTCCGCAAGCCCAGCCGCGCCAAAGAGCGCCTCAAGCACCCCCGCAAGCTCGGCAACCAAGACGGTCACCGGCGACGCGGCGGACACCCGCTACGGCCCAGTCCAGCTCCAGGTGACCTTCAGCGGCAAGAAGATCAGCAGCATCAATGTGCTGGAGTACCCGACGGAGAGCTTCCGCGACCAGCAGATCAACAGCTACGCGCTGCCGATCCTGAACCAGGAGGCGATGTCCGCGCAGAGCGCCCACATCGACGTCGTCTCCGGCGCGACGTACACGAGCGACGGCTACGCGCAGTCGCTGCAGAGCGCGATCGACAAAGCCGGCGCCTAACGTCCTCCGGTTCAGCTCAGGCGCGGTGTCGATCCGCGGCTCCGGACGTAGTTTGAGCTAACTCCGGCTACACAAGCCCAGCTTCGTACGCTGCGATGACCAGGTGCACCCGATCGCGGGCTCCGAGTTTGGCGAGCAGCCGGGCCACGTGCGTCTTGGCCGTAGCCACGCTGATGAACAGGTGTTGGGCGATCTCCGCGTTCGACATCCCGCGGCCGACCAGGGCCAGTACCTCCCGCTCGCGTTCGGTGACGCCGTCGAGAGTACGGATCACTCGCGCGGCGGCGGGTGCTGATCGCTCGACGAAGGTGCCAATGAGCCGCTTGGTGATACTCGGCGCAATGAGCGCGTCCCCGCCGGCGACGACGCGGATCGCGCCGAGGATGTCCTCCAATGCCATGCTCTTGACCAGGAAACCGCTGGCCCCGGCGCGCAGCGCGCCGTAGACATATTCGTCCTCGTCAAAGGTCGTCAGCACCAGAACCCTGGGGGCCTCGGGCTCGGCGGCGATGAAGCGGGCCGCGCGGATGCCGTCCATCTCGGGCATGCGCACATCCATGACAACCACGTCGGGCCGTAGCTGCCGGGCGAGCGAGATCGCCTCCCGGCCGTTGCCCGCGGAGCCGGCGAACTCCAGGTCCGGCGCGTCATCGATGATCATGCGCAGCCCGAAGACCATCAACGGTTGATCGTCGACGAGCAGGACCCGGATCGTCATGCCGGAAGCCTTGCCGCGACTCGGAAGCCGCCCTCGGCTCTCGGACCGGCGCTGAATTGGCCGTCGAGCAGGGCGACGCGTTCCCTCATGCCAAGCAGGCCGAAGCCGCCGCCCGGATCCGGGTGCACGCTGCCGCGGCCGTTGTCCAAGATCTCGATCGACACCTCGTCCGCCTCAAACGATATGAGGACGCGGCAGTCGCGCTTGCCCGAATGGCGCACGACGTTCGTTAGGGCCTCCTGGATGACCCTGAATGCAGACAGATCTATCTCTGGCGGCAGCGTCCGTCGCTCACCGCGCCACGCTACGTCGACGCGCAGCCCCGCGTCGGCCGCACGGGCCACCAAGTGGTCGAGGCCGGCCAGACCCTGGGCAGGGGCGAGCGGGGCGGCGTCGCCAGTCTCCGGCTCGGCGTGACGCAGGGCACTGACCATGCGCTGAAGGCCGGTCAGGGTCTCCCTACTAGTCGCCTCGATGCTTGTCAGCGCTGCACGCGCCTGCTTCGGCTGAGTTTCCATCACCCTGCCCGCAGCGCCAGCGAGCACTGCGATGATGCCGATGCTGTGGGCAACCATGTCGTGCAGTTCCCGCGCGATGCGCAGGCGTTCGGCCATGACGGCACGCGCGGCACTTTGCTCGCGCAGGGAGAGACTGTATTCACGGCGTTTACGCAATCCGTAGCCCGCGCCCCAGCCGCACGCTGCGTACAGGGCGATCTCGCTAGTCGTCATCCCCAGGTCCGACGCCGGGTCCGCTGCCAGAACGCCTGCCTGCTCGACGTACCAGAGCACGACCAAGGCGGCCGCGGCGACGGCCGAGACCGCGGTCGAGCGGACCAGCGCCAGGTAGCAGATCGCCACGACCGCAGCCGCGTACAGCCCCCAAGTGCGTGCCCCGAACTCCACAGCGAGCACGGTCTCGGCGAGCAGCGCGCCGTACACCGCCGTGGGCCACCGCCGTGCCAGCAACACCGGGAGTGCCAGGACCAGGACGAGGGCTGCAAGCGCCGGCGCGGCAATGGAGGGGAATCGGTGGGGCCCGTCGTACTGGGGACTCTGGGTCGTCGGAGCCGTCCAAAACAGAAGGGATGCGTACAGCAGGTACGCGCCGACCACCGTCGCCATGTCCGCAAGCCGAACGAGCCTGTCCAATCCAGGTAGTCGAGCCTTGATCCCTTCCACGTCCACGTCGTGGAGTGTAGGTGACGCCACTGCCGCAGGACGTCGCTCTGCGGGCGTACGCCCCCAGGCTGAGGAGCCGCGGCAGGAACCGCCCGTCGGCCGACGCCGCGGACCGGAACCGGCGGAAAGCTGAGCATCGTGATCGAGATCAAAGAACTCACGAAGCGCTTCGGCGCTGTCACCGCCGTTGACGACCTCACCTTCACGGTCCAGCCCGGCCGGGTGACCGGATTCCTCGGGCCGAACGGCGCGGGCAAGTCCACCACTCTGCGGATGATTCTCGGCCTTAACGCCCCGACCCGTGGCAGTGCCGCCGTTGACGGCCGGCCGTTTCGCGAAGAGGGGGCGGGACTGCGCAGGGTGGGCGCGCTGCTGGACGCGGGCGATGTACACCGTGGCAGGAGCGCTCGCGCCCATCTGACCGCGCTGGCTCGCAGCAACGGCATCCCGCGCGAACGCGTCGCCGCCGTCCTGAGCGAGGTCGGTCTGCAGGACGCGGCCGGGCGCCGGGTGGGCGGCTTCTCCCTCGGTATGCGCCAGCGTCTCGGCATCGCCGCCGCGCTGCTCGGCGACCCGCCGGTGCTCATCTTCGACGAGCCGATCAACGGCCTTGACCCGGAGGGGATCGTGTGGGCGCGAACGCTGTTTCGCCGCCTGGCCGCCGAGGGCCGCACCGTGTTCGTCTCCAGCCACGTGATGAGCGAGGTGGAGCACAGCGTCGACCACCTGATCGTCATCGGCAACGGCAAGCTCATCGCCGACGAGCCGCTGGAGCAGTTCGCGGCACGCGCGACCCGGCTAAGCGTCCGAGTCAGGACACACGATCCCGAGCGCCTGACCGCCGCACTCACTGCACAGGGCGGGCGGGTAGCCGCCGAGGACGATCGGACGTTGACCGTCAGCGGCCTGACCACGCTGCGGATCGGCGAGATCGCAGCCGACCAGCGGATCACGGTATATGAGGTCGCCGCCGTCTCCAGTGCGTTGGAGGCGGCGTTCATGGAGTCGACGGCTGCCAGCGTCGAGTTCCGCGCCGGGCGATCGTGATGAGCGTTCAGCCTCTGGCACCGCGATTGCGCGGCCCGCGCAAACGCGCCCGGCCCGCCGACCTGTGCGCCGCCGAATGGATCAAGTTCTGGTCGCTGCGCTCGACCCCGACCGCGCTGGTGCTGCTGGTCTCGCTCGCGCTCTATCTGGCCGCCAACAACAGCCGCCACGGCGTGCTGCCCATGGCGGGATCCAGCGGCCCGCTCAATCCGCAACGGGCCGCGTTCGACGGGTTCTCGTGGCTGCCGGCGATGATCGGCGCCGGACTGATCGGGGCGCAGGCCATGGTCGGCGAGTACAGCACAGGGCTGATCCGCACCACGCTCGCCGCGGTTCCCGACCGCTGTCGGATCAGCGTGGCCAAAGCCGCCGTCGTCACAGCGGTCACGGGCGGCGCGGCGCTGGTCATCGGCGCGGGCGGCCTCGCACTCGCCGTCGCCATCATCCACGCGCCGAGTCCCGTCGACGCCCACCCGATGCGGGCGATCTGGTCATCCATCCTGCTGCTGCCCACCTGCGCGCTCGCTGGTATGGCGTTCGGCACGCTGGTGCGTCACGCGGCCGGATCCGCGACCGTCGTTTGCGCCCTCTTCGGTTTCATCCCGATCATGCTGCGCCCCACCGGAAACCGGTGGGCCACCGACGCCGCGAACGCGATGCCCTACTACGCGTGGGGCCGACTCACGGGTGCCGGGACCGGCACCATGACGGTCGCCGTGGCGTGGGCCACTCTCGCCGCGTGGGCCGCCGCATCCATCGTCATCACCATCCTCGCGCTCGACCGGAGGGACGTATGAACACGCACATGAGAGCGGGCCACGTCCGCTTCGGCGATCTCGTCGCCGCCGAATGGATCAAAATCCGGTCGCTGCGCTCCACCTTTGGCCTGATGGTATTCGGCGTCTTATTCGCCGCCGTCGCGGCATGGTGGCAGGGCCACCATGTCCGGGTCGCGCCGGGAGCCGCCGCCGCCTTCAACCCGCTGATCTATCCATACGACCAGCTGACTTGGGCGTTCATCACGGTGCTCGCTGCCACATTCGGCGCGCTCACGATCACCGGTGAGTACGCCAGCGGACTGATCCGCACCACCTTCGTCGCGGTGCCTGCCCGGCGGCGGGTGATCCTGGCAAAGAGTCTCGTGGTGGCGCTGTGCATGGCGGTTTTCGGCCTGATCGCCTCGCTCGCCTCCCTGTACATCGCCGGATACGCACTAACCGGCCAGTTGTCCGGTCTCTCACTCGGCCAGGGCGCGGCACTGCGGGCCGCGATTCTGTCCGCGGCGCTTCCGGTGCTCGGCTCGCAGATAGGCATCGCGATCGGCGCGCTGATCCGCCACCCCCTCAGCGCCATCGGCGCGACTTGGGGAGTCCTGCTGCTGTTGCCGACGATGCTGGCAAGCGGAACCATCGGGCTCGGTACGGCAACCGAGGGGATGCCGCTCTCGGCATGGATGACGCTCGCCCGCACCGCGTCCACCGGCGCCCACCAAAGCCCGCTTCCCCCGTCCACAGCAGCCTGGATACTCATCCTCGCCTGGCCGCTGGCCAGCCTGATCGTGACCGCGACCACGGTGACCCGGCGAGACGTATGAGTCGCCGCCCACAACCCGACTGGTCGTACTGCAACTAGAAATGCTCAGGAAACGACCGGGGCGCTCCTTGGATCAAGGAGCGCCCTGGTCAGGACTGAGCCCCCTATCGGAATTGAACCGATGACCTACGCATTACGAGTGCGTCGCTCTGGCCGACTGAGCTAAGGGGGCGGTGCGAGTGCGGTGGCGCCGCGCGGCGATCACCGACCGGTGCACCAGTGTAGCCGCTCTAGTGGCCTTGCTCGCACACAGTTCCTGCGGTGGGGACGGTGCCGCCGAGGAGGTAGGCGTCCACGGCGTTGTCGATGCAGGTCGAGCCGCGGAGGTAGGCCGTGTGGCCGTCGCCGTTCATGGTGAGCAGGGTGCCGCTGCTCAGCTGCGTGGCGAGGCCTTGCGCCCAGCTATACGGGGTCGCCGGGTCGCGGGTGGTGCCGACGACCAGGATCGGCGCCGCGCCCTTGGCCTGGACCTTGTGCGGGGTGGTGTCGGGCACCGCGGGCCAATAGGCACACGGCAGGCTCGACCAGGCGACCATGCTGCCGAAGAACGGCGCCGCCTTCTCGTAGGCGGGCAGCTCTTGCTGGATGCCGTCGACGCTGGTGGCCTCGTCGGGGTGGTCCACGCAGTTGACCGCGAAGTTGGCCTCTGTCTCGTTGCTCTGGAAGTGGCCGCCGACCCGGTTGTTGTAGACGTCGGCCATGGTTAGCAGCGCGGAGCCGTCGCCCGCGTAGGCCTTGGTGAGGGCCGCGCGCAGCTCTGGCCACCAGGACTGGTCGTACATGGCCACCGCGATGCCGGTCATCGCCAGCGACTCGGTCAGCTTGCGGGTCGAGTCCCCGGAGATCGGATGCGCGTCGAGGCCGTCCACCCAGCTCTTGAGCTTGGTCAGGCCGGCGGCCGGGTCGGTGCCGAGCGGGCAGTCCGAGCGCGCTGCGCAGTCCTGGGCGAACTGGCGCAGCGCGGCGTCGAAGGAGGCGGCCTGGGTCAGGTTGAGCTGATTCGCCGCCAGAGACGGATCGATCGCGCCGTCGAGCACCAGCCTGCCGACGTTCTGCGGGAATTCGTCAGCGTAGATCGCGCCGAGGTACGTACCGTACGACTTGCCGAGGTAGTAGAGCTTCGAGTCGCCGAGCGCGCCGCGCAGCACGTCCATGTCGCGGGCGGCGTTCACCGTGCCGACGTAGGGCAGCAGCGCCGCGGAGTTCTTTTGGCATTGCGTCGCGAAGAACTTCGCCTGGTCGGCCTCTTGGGTAACCTCGGCGCCGGTGCTCGGGTCCGGCGGCGCGTTGAGGAATGTATCCATCTGACTGTCATTCAGGCAGTGCACACCGGTGGATTGGCCGACGCCGCGGGGGTCGAAGCCGATGAGGTCAAAGCGGGCTGCGACGGCGGCGCTGACGACGCCGGGTGAACGCGCGTAGTCGATGCCGGAGCCACCCGGGCCGCCGGGGTTGAGCAGGAGTGAGCCGATCCGGTGCGCCTCGTCGGTGGCCTGCTTGCGCACGACCGCGATTCGGATCGTGGTGCCGGTCGGCTTGCTGTAGTCCAGCGGCACGTTGATGTCGCCGCACTGGAACCCGCCACCACAGTTCGACCAGCTGATGGTCTGCTTGTAGTAGTTGACCAGTGCGGTGGGGGCGCCCGACGGATTCGGGGTCGAGTTGCGGATGCTGGCGACCGGCAGCGAGTGGCCGCTGGCATTGGTGCACGAAGCAAGAGTGATTGTGAATGCCGTGACAGCGAGCGCCACCCGGCCCGCGCGTCGAGTCAAGGGCGACCGGCCCTTACCTTTCGGTCCCTCTACGCCAAGCCGGTGCGCCATTGACGGCCCCTTCAGTTGTTCGTACGTGTCCCGTTGGTCGCTGAACTTCCCGGGGTCGCGACACTTAGGCTACGCCGAACAGGGGGCGAACCTGCGGATAGGTACGGCGGAACCGCAGCGTGTGCACCAGGTTGGCCCCGTGCGTTACGCGACGACGAGGCCGGACGCGGTCAGCCGGTGCGCAGGGTCAGTGCCATCGCCTCGACGGCGAGCAGCGGCGCCACATTGGCCGCGATCGCTTTACGCGCCTCAAGCACCGCTTCGATCCGGCGCAGGGTGGTCGCCGGGCTTGAGCCCGCGGCAATAGCGCGGGTCTGCTGCACATGGTCTGCATGCACAAGTCCGAGGGTCGCCTCACCGGACGGGTCGAACTGCTGCGCCAGCACGTCGCGATAGAACGCCGCGATGTCGATCAGGGCTCGATCGAGGGCGTCGCGCTGAGTGCGGGTGGCCCGGCGCTTCTGCTTGGTTTCCAACTCCTTGAGGATGCCTGCGGAGCCGGCGACGCCGCGCGCACTGCCCGAGCCCTTGCCCTGGCCGTAGCCAAGGGCGACCTTCAGCTCCTCGGTCTCCTTGGCGTCGAGGACTTCGCTGAGCGCCTTGGCCTCGGCGGCCGCAGCGTCGACAAGGCTCTGCGCGGCTTTCAGTGCCCGGCCGACGTCGCCAACCTCGCTCGGCAGCTTGAGCGCTTCCGTACGTCCGGCCGCCGCTGCGGTATCGAGCAGCAGAGCGCGTGTGCGGCCGATGTGGCCTTGGGCCGCCTGGGCCGCGGCAAGGGCACGCTCGCGGTCCAGTCCTTCGGCTGCGCTAAGGGCATCGGCGATCGCGTCCGGGGACGGCGTGCGCAGCGCGAGGTGCCGGCAACGCGACAGGATCGTGGGCAGCATGTCCGCGGTCGACGGCGCGCAAAGGATCCAGACGGTGCGCGGCGCAGGCTCCTCAATCGCCTTGAGCAGCACGTTGGCAGCGCCTTCTGTCATTCGGTCGGCGTCTTCGAGCACGATGACCTGCCAGCGGCGCCGGGAGGGCGACATGGCAGCACCGAGAACGAGCCCGCGGGTCTGGTCCACACCGATACTCAGCTGATCGGTAGCGACGAGCGTGACGTCTGGGTGGGTCCCGGCGATCGCGGTATGACAATCCTGACACTGACCGCAGCCGGGAGCGTATGCATCAGCGCACTGCAACGCGGCCGCGAACGCTCGGGCGGCGGTAGACCTGCCGGATCCGGGCGGGCCGGTGAACAGCCAGGCATGCGTCATTGCCGCCACAGCCGCGCCGGTCTCTCCCGCCAGCACGGCTCGTGCCGCGTCCGCGGCGTCGTGCAGTCGCCCGACAGCATCGGGTTGTCCGATCAGAGCGCTCCACGCGCCGCCGGGCTGCGTCACGACTTCCTCTTGCCCAGACCGAGACGCCACCGGCTGCGCGGCGCGTCGTCGTCATCGTCGTAGTCGTCGTCGAGGTCGGCTCGGGGGTCGCCGCTGGTGGCACGAAGCACCTGGGTCGGCTCAAGGTCGAGGTGCAGCACCGCGGTCTTGTCCACCGCCCTGTTTTCTTTCCCTTTGCGTTCGGCTTCTGCGCGCTGCGAAACAGCTGGCTGCTGCATCACGATGTTCTGTGTCGGCGTCTTCTGCGCGGGAGCCTTCTCCACAGACACGGTCTCCGCGACGACATCCTCGCCGACCCGCTCCGCGGCGCTCTCGGGCTTCGGCTCGGACTTCTGCTGAGTCTGCGCCGCGACCGCGCGCGAACGCAGTTCACGCTCGGCTCGCTCGCGGGCCTCCCCCTTGGCCCGGGCTTCCACCTGACGGACGGTCAGCTCGATCTGGCGACGATGCTCGGCGTCCGCCTGCTCTTGCTCACGGCGCTGGGCGGCGCGCAGTTCGGTGGCGCGGCGCTCCTCTTCCTCCCGACGCCGCTCCTGCGCCTTCTGCCGCTCATAACGCTCCCGCTCCTCGGCGGCCCGCCTGGCCTGCGCCTGCCTGGCCTCCTCGCGGCGCTTCTCCTCAGCCTCCCGGGCGGCCGTCTCCTCGGCCTGCCGCCGCTGCCGCGCCTTCTCGGCCGCGGCACGCTCAGCCGCAAGCCGTGTCTCCCGCTCGCGTTGCTCGGCCTCCTTCGCCTCGCGAAGCGCCTTCTCGCGGGCTTCGACCTCCGCGGTCTCCTTGGCCGAGAGCGGCAACAACTTCTCCAAGCGGTCCTGCACGATCGCGGTGATCACACCGGCCGGCTCAGTGGCGTCCACCACCAGGTAACGCGGCGGCTCCGCGGCAGCGCGGGACCGGAACACCTCGCGCACCCGCCGATGGAACTCGGCCGGCTCCGCCTCAAGGCGGTCCGGTCCCTCACTACGGGCCTGCGCCCGTTCCCAGGCGACTGCGGGGTCGATGTCCAGCAGCACGACCAGATTCGGCCGCAGCCCCTCGGTCGCGAACGCGGACAGTGCGGCGATCTCGTCGGAGGGCAGGCCACGGCCGCCACTCTGATAGGCGATCGACGAGTCCACGTGCCGGTCGGTGATCACGATCGCGCCGCGTTCCAGCGCCGGGCGCACCACTTTCTCCATATGATCAGCACGGTCGGCGGCGAACAGCAGTGCCTCAGCTCGGGCCCCGACTGGTTCGCGGTCCTTGGTATGCAGCAGGATTTCGCGCAGCTTCGCGCCAAGCACGGTGGCGCCGGGCTCGCGGGTGGTGACCACGTCGAAGCCGCGTCGACGCAGCCAGCGGGCGAGCGCATCGATCTGGGTGGTCTTGCCCGCGCCGTCTCCGCCCTCGACCGCGATGAACCAGCCGGGTAACGCGTGCGCGGGGGACTGTGCGTCCGGCGGGCGCCGTCCGCTCGCCGCGGCCGTGATTCGGCTCAGCCTGGCCCGCATGCCGACCCCGCTCTCCGTTCTCGTTCCGGGTCCGTATTCTGGCGCTCTCCCTGCGCTAACAGGGTACTTCCCAGCAGGGACAACCGGCCGGTGAACGGACCACGGCCGGCGTGCGACGGCGGTGCTCAGACCGCGTCGTTCAGGAAGACGCCGTGTTCACGAAGACGCCGTGTGCGCGAAGACGCCGTGTTCGGGAAGACGCCGTGTTGTTCGGGAAGACGCCGTGTTGTTCAAGAAGGCACAGCGTAGTTCAGACGACGCAGCGTAAATCAGGAAGACGACGCGGCCTTCTGCGTGCTCGCGCTCTTCTTCGCGGCGGTGGTCTTCTTCGCAGTGGACGCGGTCTTCTTCGCGGGAGCGGTCTTCTTGGCCGCGCGCTTCTTCGGCGCCGGACCCTTCGCCCGCTTCTCCGCGAGCAGCTCGATCGCGCGCTCCTCGGTCAGCTCCTCGACCGAGGTACCACGCGGCACGGTGATGTTGGTTTCGCCATCCGTGATGTACGGGCCGAAGCGGCCGTCCTTCACCGCGATCGGCTTGCCGGACACCGGGTCAGCGCCGAACTGGCGCAGCGGCGGCTTCGCCGTTCCGCGCCCACCACGGGCCTTCGGCTGCGCATAGATCGCCAGCGCCTCGTCCATCGTCACCGAGAAGATCTGATCTTCATTCTCCAGCGACCGCGAGTCCGTGCCGCGCTTGAGGTACGGGCCGTAGCGGCCGTTCTGCGCGGTGATCTCCTCGTTGGTATTCGGGTCGACGCCCACGACGCGCGGTAGCGACATCAGCTTGAGCGCCGTGCCAAGGTCCACGTCATCAAGTGACATGTCCTTGAACAATGAGCCGGTGCGCGGCTTGACGGCGTTCTTACCTGTCTTGGGTGTGCCTTCAGGGAGTATCTCGGTGACGTAGGGGCCGTATCGGCCGTCCTTAGCCACGATCGTGTGCCCTGTCGCGGGATCGACGCCGAGTTCCCGGTCGCCGGTAGGCCGCGAGAACAGCTCCTCGGCCAACTCCGCAGTCAGCTCGTCGGGCGCGGTGTCCTCGGGGATGTTGGCACGCGCGACCGGTGAGCCGTCAGGGCCCAGTTTCTCGACATACGGTCCGTACTTGCCGACCCGCAGCACAATGCCATCGCCGATCGGGAAGGTGTTCACCTCGCGCGCGTCGATCCCACCGAGGTCGGTGACCAGCGCCTTGAGGCCTTCCAGCGCGTCACCGTCGCCGAAGTAGAACCGCTTGAGCCACGGCACCGGCTCGGCCTCGCCGCGGGCGATCCGGTCCAGGTCCTGTTCCATCCGCGCGGTGAACTCGTAGTCCACCAGCGAGCCGAAGTGCTTCTCCAGCAGGCCGACGACCGAGAACGCCAGGAAGGACGGAACCAGCGCAGTGCCCTTCTTGAACACGTAGTCGCGCTGCTGGATGGTGTTGATGATCGACGCGTACGTGGAGGGGCGGCCGATCTCGCGCTCCTCCAGTTCCTTGATCAGCGAGGCTTCGGTGTACCGCGCAGGTGCCTTGGTCGAGTGCCCCTCGGCGTCGATCTCGGTGGCGGCGAGCGCGTCGCCTTCCGCGACGGCGGGCAGCCGGCGCTCGCGGTCGTCCAGTTCGGCGTCGGGGTCGTCGGAGCCCTCGACGTATGCCTTCAGGAAGCCGTGGAACGAGATGATCTTGCCGGAGGCGGTGAACTCGACCGCGCGGCCGTCCGAGGCGTCGCCGCCGACCCGCACGGTGACCGAACTTCCGGTCGCGTCCTTCATCTGGGAGGCGACGGTACGCATCCAGATCAGCTCGTAGAGCCGGAACTCGTCGCCGGTCAGGTTGGTCTGCGCCGGAGTGCGGAAACTGTCACCGGAGGGGCGGATCGCCTCGTGCGCCTCCTGCGCGTTCTTGACCTTCGACTCGTACCGGCGCGGGGCGTCGGGCAGGTAGTTGGCGCCGTACAGTTCGCGGACCTGGGTGCGTGCGGCCGTGATCGCCGTCTCGGACAGCGTGATCGAGTCCGTACGCATATAGGTGATGAAGCCGTTCTCGTACAGCCGCTGCGCCACCTGCATAGTGCGCTGCGCTCCGAAGCCGAGCTTGCGTCCGGCCTCCTGCTGGAGCGTTGTGGTGCGGAACGGTGCATACGGCGCGCGACGGTAGGGCTTGCTCTCGACGGACGTGACCGCGAAGTCAGTGTCCGCAAGGGCGGCGGCCAGCGCGCGGGCGGCCTGTTCGTCCAGGTGGACGACTTCGCCGCGGGACTTGAGCGCGCCGTCTGAGCCGAAGTCGCGGCCCTGCGCGACGCGGACGCCGCCGACCGAGGCGAGCCTGGCGTTCATCGTGCGAGGGTCGTCGCCCTCACGCCGCGTGTCGAAGAGCGCGGTCAGATCCCAGTACGCGGCCGGGACGAACGCCATCCGGTCCCGCTCGCGCTCGACTACCAGGCGGGTGGCCACGGACTGCACGCGACCGGCCGAAGTGCCGTTGGTGATCTTGCGCCAGAGCACCGGCGAGACCTCGTAGCCGTAGAGCCGGTCCAGCACCCGGCGGGTCTCCTGCGCGCTGACCAGCTGCATGTTGATCTGCCGCGGGTTGGCTACGGCCCGCTGGATGGCGTCCTTGGTGATCTCGTGGAAGACCATCCGGCGCACCGGCACCTTCGGCTTGAGCTCTTGCTCGAGATGCCAGGCGATGGCCTCGCCCTCGCGGTCCTCGTCAGTGGCGAGGTAGAGCTCGTCGGCTTCCTTGAGCAGTTGCTTCAGCTTGCGGACCTGGTCGTCCTTGCCGTCCGAGACCACATACACGGTCTCGAAGTCGTGGTCGACGTCGACGCCGAGCTTGGCCCACGGCTGATTGGCGATGTTCGCCGGGATCTTGTGCTTGGTGTCCGTTGTCGGCAGGTCACGGATGTGCCCAACGCTGGCCTCAACGGTGTACCCCGGGCCGAGATAGCCCTTGATCGTCTTGGCCTTGGCCGGGGACTCGACGATGACGAGACGGCGCGCAGGCGCGTTGGTCCCGGTCCCGGCCTTGCTGCTCGGCGGCACAGTCGTCCGTCCTTCCTGTCCTCTTCGAAGCCACGCACGCGCGAAGGGATACCCCTCGCGGCATGAGCGAAATCACCCGACCCGGCCCTGCGGGCGAGACGCGGGCGACTGGAAAGTAATACCTTCGGCCCCGTGAGCGCGACTCGGAGACCAGAGTACGCCCAGAGACGCCGTGGTTACGTTCACGAGTCGGCAGGCCGAGCCGTTCAGCCGTCGCCGTTCATTGTGCGTGACACATGCGTAGCTGCTCATCTCCTGCTGCTTTAGCGGCGAGTTGGCGTTGCGTAACGCGACACAGCCGCGCTCTCAGCCCGCGGTGAGAAAACCCTCTTCGATCAGGGCGCGGACCGCGTCGAGACCGCCGGAGCGCAGCGCCTCTGAGGTAAGACCGTAGTCGGTTGCGACGCGATCCAGCACGTCACCGAGGGTTCGCTGGCCGTCGAGCGCGCCGAGCAGCGCGATACCGACCGGATCGATGTCCCCTGAGCGGTGCAATCCGGTGGTCTGCCGCAGCTTCGTCGAGACCGACTCCCAGCCGTCCTCGCCGGGCCGGGCCACCTGTTCGAGGACCAGGCCTGGCGCAGGCAGTGGGCTACTGGCGAGCAGATCGGCGTCGTCGGTCTCCCGGACGAACGCCTGCCGGTTGAACCAATCCGGCACCAGGGCGCCGAGCGGCTGATCGATCGGGCCGGTCAGCTCCTCAAGGCGCACGGCAGGCATGTCCGCCCCGGATGCCCGCAGCGTGATCCAGCCGAAGCCGACCGCCTCGATCCGCTGCGCCGCGAAGTAGTCGAGGTAGGCCTGGTAGTGCTCGATGTACTGCGGTTTGCCGTAGTCCCCTGAGTCTCGCAGCCACAGCTCCGCGTACTCGGCCGGATCCTGGACCTCGCGCTGTACGACCCATGCGTCGCAGCCGGTCGCACGCACCCACGGCGCCACTCGTTCGCGCCAGTCGACGCCCTCGACGTGCAGCCAGTTCGCCAGGATCTGACACCAGCCGTCCTCGGCGAGGTAGCCGGGGATCTGTTCGAGGAAGCGCCTGCCCAACTCGTCACCGGGCAAGCTGGCGTCCCGGTAGACGAAACGCCCGGCACCGCGCGCCGATTCCGGCGAGATCACGAACGGTGGATTGGAGACCACCAGATCGAATCGCTCGTCCGCTACTGGCTCAAAGAGGCTGCCCGTGCGCAGGTCGATCCGCGAGGCGTCCTCTTCGAGAGAGAGGGCGGCGGTGAGGCGGGCAAAGTCCAGCGCACGGTGATTGATGTCGGTCGCCACGATCTGGCTGGCGTGCCGCGATAGGTGAAGCGCCTGCACGCCGCAGCCGGTTCCTACATCGAGCGCGCGGCTTACCGGTTCACGCACAGTCAGTTGTGCGAGCGTCGTTGAGGCCCCGCCGACACCAAGCACGTAATCGGGTTGCATCGGTGCGCTGTGACCCGTGACCAGGCCGGCTCCGAGGTCGGAGACCAACCACCAGTCCACGTCCGATTCGCCGTATGGCCTGATGTCGACTAGCGCGCGCACGGTGCCGTCGACGCGGTCCTCTGCCAGCAAGCCGCCGGCCAGCGCATCCTCTAGCGGGATGGCCCGAGCCGCGGCGGCGCGGTCCACGCTCTCCTGAAGCACGAAGAGCTTGATCAGCGCGGCGATCGCCGAATCATCGGACCGCACCGCGCGCGAAGCGGCCACCGACTCGTTGCGGGAAAGCGCGGAGTACGCGGTCGGGCCCAACGCCTCTAGGCAGCCGTCCACCGTGTACTGGGCCTTGAGCAGCGCCTCGCGCAGTCGCGCGATCGCGTCCCGGTCCGTCATCAGCTCCGTCACAGGCAGCACTCTATGCAACAGCGGGGCGCCGCTTCGAGGCAATCGGCATGGAACGGCCCGCGCAGGCGCCCTGGGGCGTCTACGCGGGCCGTGTGCGCCGTTAGGCGGCGCGGGGCTCGCTGACGGAACGTCAGACGTGCGCGATTGCGCCGTCGGCCTCGTCGGCGGCGCTGCTCTGGCCGGGTACCTCCGCCTTGACCGCGATCGACCGGCGCTTGGAGTTCCACACCGCGACGATGATGATCAGGAAGGCGACGGCCGCGACCCCGGCGCGCGCGCCGGGGTTCGAGCCGCTGCCGATCGACCAGGTCACGATGGCCGGTGCGGTCAGCAGCGAGACCAGGTTCATCACCTTGATCAGCGGGTTGATCGCGGGGCCCGCGGTGTCCTTGAACGGGTCGCCGACCGTGTCGCCGATGATCGTGGCTTCGTGCGCGGGGGAGCCCTTGCCGCCGTGATGGCCGTCCTCGACCAGCTTCTTGGCGTTGTCCCAGGCACCGCCGGAGTTGGCCAGGAACACCGCCATCAGGGTGCCGGTGCCGATCGCGCCCGCGAGGTATGAGCCGAGCGCGCCGACGCCGAGGGAGAAGCCGATCGCGATCGGGGCCATCACCGCGAGCAGACCGGGGGTGACCAGCTCGCGCAGCGAGTCGCGGGTGCAGATGTCCACGACACGGCCATACTCGGGCCGGCCGGTGCCCTCCATGATTCCGGGGATCTCGGCGAACTGACGGCGCACCTCGAAGACGACCGCGCCGGCCGCCCGGGAGACCGCGTTGATCGCCAGGCCGGAGAACAGGAAGACCACCGCGGCGCCGGCCAGCAGCCCGACCAGGTTGCGCGGGTCGGCGACGTTGAGGACGCCGACGTACTGCAGCAGCGACTCGGCGCTGCCGCTCACTCCGCCGGCCTTGGCCGCTGCCTGCTGCACGGCGTCCTGGAACGAGCCGAACAGCGCGGTGGCCGCGAGCACGGCGGTGGCGATGGCGATGCCCTTGGTGATGGCCTTGGTGGTGTTGCCGACCGCGTCGAGCGAGGTGAGCACCTGCGCGCCCTCCGGGGTGACGTCACCGGACATCTCGGCGATGCCCTGGGCGTTGTCCGAGACCGGGCCGAAGGTGTCCATGGCCACGATGACGCCGACCGTGGTCAGCAGGCCGGTGCCCGCCATCGCGACGCAGAACAGCGAGAGCCAGATCGAGCCGCCGCCGAGCAGGTACGCCCCGAAGACGCCCGCGCCGATCAGCACCGCGGAGTAGACCGCGGACTCGAGGCCGAGCGAGATGCCGGAGAGGATGACGGTCGCCGGGCCGGTGAGGGAGGTCTTGCCGACGTCCTTGACCGGCCGGAAGTGCGTGTCGGTGAAGTAGCCGGTCAGCTGCTGGATGAGCACCGCGACCACGATGCCGATGATCACCGAGATCAGCGCGATCACCCGCGGGTCGCCGCTCGCGCCGGCCCGCGCGCCGTGCGCGACCAGGTCGGCGAAGGTGCTGGGCAGGTAGGTGAACGCCGCGATGGCCACCAACACGATCGAGACGGCGGCGGAGATGAAGAAACCGCGGTTGATCGCGGCCATCCCCGAGCGGTCACTGGGCCGCGGCGAAACGGCGAAGATGCCGATCACCGCGGTCAGCACGCCGATCATCGGCACGATCAGGGGGAAGACCAGGCCCTTGGCGCCGAACGCGGTCAGGCCCAGAATCAGCGCGGCCACCAGGGTCACCGCGTAGGACTCGAACAGGTCGGCCGCCATGCCCGCGCAGTCGCCGACGTTGTCGCCCACGTTGTCCGCGATGGTCGCGGCGTTGCGGGGGTCGTCTTCGGGGATGTTCTTCTCGACCTTGCCGACCAGGTCCGCGCCGACGTCCGCGGCCTTGGTGAAGATGCCGCCGCCGACACGCATGAACATGGCCAGCAGCGCCGCGCCGAAGCCGAAGCCTTCCAGCACCTTCGGGGCTTCGTCCTTGTAGATGAGGACGACGATTGAGGCGCCGAGCAGGCCGAGGCCGACGGTGAACATGCCGACCACGCCACCGGTGCGGAACGCGATCCGGGTGGCCCGGTTGGCCCCGGACTCGTTCGCGGCCGCGGCGACGCGGACGTTCGAGCGCACCGCGAGCCACATGCCGACGTAACCGGTCACCGCGGAGAAGCCCGCGCCGAGGAGGAAGAACAGGGATCGGCCGATCCGCACGCTCCAGTTGTCCGCCGGCAATGCCAGCAGCAGGAAGAAGGCGACGACGGCGAAGCCGCCGAGGGTGCGGAACTGCCGGGCGAGATAGGCCGCGGCGCCCTCCTGCACGGCTACCGCGATCCGTTTCATGTTCTCGCTGCCCTCGCCGGCGGCGAGGACCTCACGAACCAGGTAGGCGGCCACGCCGAGCGCCGCGAGGGCGATCACCGCGACGATGACTACCAGGGTGAGATTGCCGCCGGTGAGACTGACGGCGGCTGCCAGGTGCTGCCCGGAAAGCCGGGGCATTGCGTCCTCCTTGACGTGGATACCCCGTGAGCGCGTCTCAGAGCGCCCAGCCGAAGTGAGCAGGCCGGACCTCTGCCTGTACGGGGGTTTTAGTCGGCCAGCGCGTCCGGTCCGGCCGTGGCGCCGCGCGGGACGCACGGGATCGACGCGTCTGCGCCGTTCTCCCGCCGCCACCCGCCACGGCCGCGTTCGGCCTGGTCGTTCGCGTTGACCCTGTCGTTCACCGTGTTCTCAATCACAACGACCGCCCGCCAGCTGAGACGGCGCGGTCGGTGGGCCGGAGTTTACGCACGCCAGCCGGTCCATACCAGCACCTAGTGAGGTTTAGGACACGGAACGGCGTGTGACGCGCGTCTCACCAGCCTATGGACTCCCAGTTCGCAGCAGCCCGCTGCCCGCCTGGCGTTTTCTGAAACGGGTGCGCGCACGCGGCAGCGTCGATCGACGGCCGCCATGGCCGCGTCGAGATCCGCGGACCGAGCAGCAGAATCACTCGAATCAGTGAGCGTGGGCGCAGCGAACCGCGCCGCGGCCTTGGCCGGGCTCCGAGCTGATGGCTGGGCTCTGGGGGCTGAGTTCTGGTGGCCGGTGACTGGGACCGGGTGGCTGGCGCCTTGTACGGTCTCGCGCGGCCCGACCAGGATCAGTGCGCAGTATCGGACAGGGTCAGTGGGTGGCCCAATGCGGGGCGACCACTGGCCAGCCCATGCGGATGACGCCGCCGTCTGCGGTGAGCTCGACGTCGAGATCGTCTACCAGGCCGCGAAGCACCGCCAGACCCATGTCGGCGTCTGGTTCCTCGCCGAATGCGCTGTCGCCACCGGCGTTATCGCCGGCGTTCGCCTCCTCCGGCTTCGGCACCGGACCGCCGCTGACGACGTCCACCACCTCGACGCCGAAGCGCTCGCGACCGTCGTCGAGGTGCACCACGATCGGCACCTCCGGGGCGGCTGAGCGGTGCAGCCCGACGGCACGCGAGCAGGCCTCGCCGACCGCGAGCCGGACCTCGTCGAGCAGTCCATCCTCCACGCCGGCGCGGCGAGCCAAGGCGACGGCCACGAGCCGGGCCGTGCGGACATGCTCAGGCAGCGGCGCGAATCGCAGCACCACCGGGGCCGGAGCGTTGCCGGCCGCCGGCGCGGGGTCCGGCGCTCCCGCGCTGCCCTCCCCCGCTCGACCTTCGGTCTCTCCGTCGAGCGGCGTGAGCGAGTCGGCGGCGTGTGCGCCCGTCATGACGAGGGTCCTCCCGCGATGTTCCGGTGATGGCGGTGTTCCGGTGGTGAGTTGCGTCGCCGGATCCGGGCCGTAACCGCCCCGTGCGGGCGGTTACAGCCCGGCCGCGCCTCAGTCGGTGGCGGCGATGGCGTCCTCGACCGTCGTGTGGATCGGGAACACCTTGGTCAGACCGGTGATCCGGAAAATCTTCAGGATTCGCTCCTGGGTGCACACCAGACGCAGCGAGCCGTCGTGCGCCCGCACCCGCTTGAGACCGCCGACCAGAACGCCGAGTCCGGTCGAGTCCAGGAAATCGACCGCCTCCATGTCCACGACCAGGTGGTAGCGGCCCTGATTCACGAGGTCCACGAGCTGCTCGCGCAGCTTCGGGGCCGTGTAGACGTCGATCTCGCCGCCTACATCGATGACCGTGCGGTCACCTTCGTGCCGGGTCGACAGGTTCAGATCCACGGGTCCTCCAGCACTGTCCTGTTCGCGACTTCCCCGAACGGGGTGAGTACGCATTCAATCACTCCCCGCCCACACCTGACGACGGTATGCGATCGGTTCACCGCGAGGAGTGTCTTTTTCTCTTGCGGGTGCATCCTGGAGAACACGATGCCACGAACCAGGTCCGCTGAGGAGATCCTTCACCGACTTGTCTCGATCAGCAGCGCCGAGCGAGCTGACGCGATGACACATGTCGAGCGGGTGCCCGCGCGCCCGGCCCGTTACGCCGACTGGCCCAGTTGGGCCGACGAGCGCCTGGTCGAGCGTTTTCAGGCGCTCGGCATCGAGCGACCGTGGATCCACCAGGAGCAGGCCGCGCGGTTGCTGCGGCAGGGCCGCAATGTCGTTCAAGCCACTGGCACCGCCTCGGGCAAGTCGCTCGGCTACCTCCTTCCGGTGTTGACCGATTTGCTTGACGGGGCGTCAGATGCGCCTGGCGCCCGCACCGCGCGCCGGGCCACGGCTTTGTATCTGGCCCCGACGAAGGCTCTCGCCGCGGACCAGGCGAGGCGAATCCGGGAACTGCGGCTCCCGATCGCGCCGGCCGCCTGCCTCGACGGCGACACGACACCCGAGGAACGGCGCTGGATCCGTGACCAAGGTGTGTTCGCGCTGAGCAACCCGGACATGCTCCACTACGCGCTACTCCCGGACCACCGGCGATGGTCCCCCTTTCTACGACGGCTTAGATACGTGGTCATCGACGAGTGCCACGCTTATCGCGGCGTGCTCGGCTCGCACGTCGCAGCGGTGTTGCGACGCTTGCGCCGGGTGTGTGCGAACTATGGGGCGCAGCCAGTGTTCGCGCTGGCTTCCGCGACCACCGCGGAACCGCAAGCCGCTGCCGAGCGGTTGATCGGGCTGCCGGTAGACGCGGTTGTTGATGACGGATCGCCGCATGGCGAGGTGTTGTTCGCGCTCTGGGAGCCGCCGCTGACGGAGCGGCGCGGCGAAGCCGGAGCGCCGGTCCGGCGGTCCGCGATTGCGGAGTCGGCCGGCTTGCTCGCGGATCTGGTGCGCGACGAGGTGCGCACCGTCGCGTTCGTCCGATCGCGGCGCGGCGCGGAGCTCGTTTCGCTGATTGCCCGGCAGCATTTGGCTGCGGACGGCGGCGGCACTTGGCCTGACGCCGCTGGTTCGGTCGAGCCAGCGGGTGCGGTCGAGCCCGTGAGCCTCGACGCCGAAGATTCGGGGGTCGACGGCCTGAGGGCCGAAGGCACTCAGACGCCTGGCGTCGCCGCATTGGAGCATCAGGATTCTGTTCTTGTCGATGAGCCAGCCAGCGCGCGCACCGTCGGCGAATCGCTCGGGACCGATGCCGAGGCACGATCGGCCGAGCGCACTGCGCTGGCAACTCGGATCGCGGCCTATCGCTCCGGTTATCTGCGCGAAGATCGTCGCGCGCTCGAGGCCGACCTGCTTTCCGGGCGGCTGCTGGGCGTCGCCGCTACCAACGCGCTGGAACTCGGCGTCGACCTCTCCGGCCTGGACGCGGTCTTGCTCACCGGTTATCCCGGAACCCGCAGCTCCGTGTGGCAGCAAGCCGGCCGGGCCGGCCGGTCCGGACGCGACGCATTGGCGATCCTGGTCGCCCGGGACGACCCGCTGGACACCTACCTCGTGCACCATCCCGAGGCACTGTTCGGCAAAGCGGTCGAAAGCACTGTGCTCAATCCGGGCAATCCCTATGTTCTGTGGTCGCATCTGTGCGCCGCCGCCTCCGAAATCCCACTGACCGTGGCCGATCTCGATCTGTTCGGGCCGACCGCCGAAGCGCTCACCGCCGAGCTGAGCCGGACGGGCTGGCTGCGGGCACGCCAGGACGGGTGGTTCTGGACGCGGCCGGAACGGGCGGCAGACCTGACCGACCTGCGTGGTAGCGGCGGCACGCCGGTGCGCATCGTCGAGGACGCGACCGGCCGGCTGCTCGGCCAGGTAGACGCCGCAGCAGCTCACTCGACTGTCCATGAGGGCGCGGTCTATTTGCACCAGGGGGACACCTACGTAGTCGAAAGCCTGGACCTCGATGGCGCGATAGCGGTGGTCAACGCGAAGGACCCCGGGTACACCACACATGCCCGGGACACGAGCCTGCTGCGGATCACCGCCGAAGAGCGGGCCGAACCATGGAGCGATCACGTTCAGCTGTCCTTCGGCGCGGTGGAGGTCACCAGCCAGGTGGTCGGCTACCTGCGCCGAGACGCCGCCACCGGATCGGTGCTCGGCGAGGAGCCGCTGGACCTGCCGGCCCGCAGGCTGGCCACGAAGTCGGTGTGGTGGACCATGTCGCCGGTCGCGCTCGCGGACGCCGGATTGGCCGCGCCTGACATTCCGGGCGCCGCACACGCCGCGGAGCACGCCGCGATCGGTTTGCTGCCGCTGTTCGCGCAGTGCGATCGCTGGGATATCGGCGGACTTTCCACCGCCTGCCATCCGGACACCGGACTGCCCACTGTGTTCGTGCACGACGGGCTGCCTGGCGGCGGCGGATTCGCCGAGCGCGGATACCAGCAGGCACGTACCTGGCTCAGCGCCACCCGCGATGCCATCGCCGCGTGCGAATGCCCGGTCGGCTGTCCGTCCTGCGTTCAGTCGCCCAAATGCGGCAACGGCAACCAACCGCTGGACAAAGCCGGCGCGATTCGCCTGCTTGGCGTACTGCTGGACGGCCAATGACGGGTAGTCATTCGGTGTGACCAGTCCGGCGGGACGTCCCTGAGGCAGGTGGCCGTGATAGCGGTGGCGGTTGCGGTGATCGGAGCGGTGATCTTGCTGACCGGCGGGGTGGTCGCAGGGTCCGAGGTGCCCGGCACCCTTTCCTTCTTCGGCGTGACGGTCCACACGACCAGCGCGCAGATCTTCCTTACGGGAGCGATCTGCACCTGGGCGTTGCTGGCCGCCGCTTGGCTGCTGACCATGGGCATCCGCCGTTCGCGGCAGCGTGGGGTGCAACTCGCATCGTTGCGCGGACAGCTGCCGGGGCGGGACCATCGGCCGCCGCGTCTGGTCGACAGCGCGGAGTTCGCGGACGGTGGTCCTTTCGCCAACCTGCTCGGTTTCGCCACTCGAGGCAACCGGTCCGTCGCCGAGCGGGCCCGCGCGGGCCGTGGCGGTGACGGCGGGGATGCCGGACAGGACGCGGCCGAACAGCCACTGCGCGGGCAGTGATTTCCGGACCGCGACCGTGCAGTCGAGCACGTCGCAGGTGCATGAATCCATGGCGGCGCCGGCGACCCGAGCCTCGGCGGCCGCTTGGGAGCAGGCGCTCGAGGTGCCGACTCGGCCATCGCGAATGAGATCACGAACCGCGCCTCCGGCGGCAGCCAGTGCCGCCTGGTCTGCGGCCCGCTCGGCGCTGTGTCGGGCCGCGACCGCACCGATCCAGACCAGGGCGCAGGCTGCGGTGCTCGATGCGAGCAGGACTATCGCGATCGCCCAAACGGTCGCGGATCCGGCTTGGCTGCGCGACGGTGAACGGAGCCGGTCGCGCCTCGGCGTTGACTGGGCATCGTTCATCATTCATCGCACCTCCGGCCCGACGCTGTCGGCGGCGCAGGACGTGCCGGGTTCGCAAGCGATTTGGGCGTGCCCCGTCACGTGGATCGCAGGTAGCAATGCGTTGCCGATGGGGAGGCGAACCGACACTTTCACGAGCACGCTGCCGTCGACGGCGCTTACCTCGGCCGAGGCGCCGGCCGGACCGAACCGCTGCACCGCCTGCGTCGCGTAGCCGGGCGACTCGCCTCGAGCCAGGCCACGGGCGGCCTCCCATGCGGCGTCAGCGCAACGCAACTGGGCTGCCGCCGCGACCACGATGAGGACGAGAGCCAGGCCGAGGCCGACCAGAGTCGGCAGCACCATGGCGGTTTCGGCCGTGACATAGCCGCGCTCAGACGCGCTGGGAAGCAGATGGTGCGGACGCGGCCGGAGGCGGCTGTTCATCCGACCACTCCAAGAGCTTTGTGGATGATCCCGGACAGCAGTGCAGAAATCGATCCGCTAGTGACGATCTTGTAGAGCAAGGCGGCAAAGCCGCAGGCCGCGAGCGTGCCAATCGCGTACTCGGCCGTGGTGGTACCGGCTTGCGGACCGTGTCTTCCGGCAGTTCGTCCGGTGAGTCTGCGCTGCCGAAGCACGATCACGCGACGCAGATTTGCGATGGCAGGGAGCAGGGTCGAGCGCATTTGGATACTCCTGTGGTTAGTCGGCTGGTGGGAGAGAGGTGTGTTCGGCGTTAGGGGTGTAGTTCGGTGAGCAGGCCCAGCGCCGTGGGCACGACGCCGACCAGGACGAATGCGGGCAGGAAGCACAGGGCGAGCGGTGCGGTCGCCCGAACGGCCACAGCACGGATCTGCGCTTGAGCGGCTTGTTCGGCGCCGTGCCAGACGTCCCGGGCGGCTTTGGCAACGGTCTGCGAAGCCGGAGCGCCGGTTCGCGACGCGCGTAGTGCTGCCGCTGCCACCGGTGCGGTCGCGGCATCGATGGAAAGCTCGCGCCAGGCGATCTCGGGCTCCGCGCCCTCCCGCAGCGCCCGGGCTGCGGCTGCGAAGCGCGCGGCGATCTCGCGTACCGGTTCGGCCGGATTGCCGGACGTTCCCGTTCTGCCGCCCTCAAGCGACTCGTCGCCGTCGTGGAACGCACTGGCGACGACGCTCGCCGCGTCGGCCGGCAGAAGACCGGCGGCCAGCGCCGCGGCGAACAGATCGACGGCAGGAGGCGCAGCCGCGATCAGGCGCTGCCTGGCCCGCATCTCGTTCTCGGAGACGCGCCGCGAGCCGAAGACGAGCAGACCCACACCAGTGATGACACCAGCGATCACGCCGCCCGCGCCACCGATGAACAGTCCAACAGCGCACGCCCCGAAGGCTGCGCCGAGGATCTGACGGAGTGTCGGCCTGCTAGCGTGCGACGCCCACCTCGCGGAGGCCATGGCAGCCTCCTGTAACCCCCTGGTGCGGTGCGTTCCGGACGGCGCCCACCGGAGCGTGACCGCGAGCACCGTGAGCACTGCCGCTGTAGCGAGCTCGACCGGCCGCACCGACGGGCTCGGCCGGTGTACGACGACCAGCAAGGCGTGGATCGAGGGCATGGTCATGGTTTGCTCCCCGCGAGCGGAATCGCCCGCACGAGCGTGCCAAGCGAACGCTGCCGCGGCGGCGCGGCGGATCGCCCGTCGATCGCGCTGACGAGCCGGTCACTCCAACGCAGCCCGATCACCTCAAGCAGGCAGCCGAGCAGGAGGCAGACCTCACCGACCGGGCGAGCGAGCAGGGTGTGGATCGGATCGGCACCGAGCGCGGACCCGAGAGCCAGCCCGAATACCGGCAGCACACCTAGGAGCGCGACAGTGGTGCGCACGCCGGAAAGCTCAGCGGCGAGATTCTGCCGCCGGTGCTGTTCGGCGCGCAGGCCATCCTCAATGCCTGACACCGCGCCGGTGAGCGGCACTCCGTGCTGTTCGGCTGCGCGCCAGCACGCGGCGAGCGAGGCGAGCCCTTCGCGCCCTGGTCGGCGGGCGGCCGCCGCGAGCAGGTCGGGCTCGTCCCGGTCGGGATCCGGACGAGCGAATTCCTCAGCGAGATCGCGCAGTTCGGGTCGGCACCAGACCGCTTCGGCGAAGGCTGCGGCGGGTTGGCGCCCGGCCTGCAGTTCGCCGCGCAGCGCCGCGCAAAGCTCGACGACGGCTGCTCGCTGTGATGCTTCGGCGGCTCGTGCTCGTGCGGAGTTGAGGCGCGAGCGGAGCAGGACCGCGCCGAGCAGCGCGAGCGGGATGGGTACGGCGGACCTGGTGACGAGCGCGCAAAGTGTCCCGAGTGCGAGCGCTGCCACCAGGAATGGCGCTAGCGGAAGTCGCTCGGCGAAGCGTGCGGAGGTCACGATTCCTCCCTCGCCGCGTCGGCCCGAGCGGGCTCGGCGATCTCGAACTCTCGGGCCAGGTCGAGCTCCGAGCTGCGTGAAGTGAGCGGGGCTTCCGGCCGTGAGGGACGGCCGAGTTCGTCCAGCAGCTGCGGAAACCCGGGCCACTCCCGCGTCTGGCCGCCCTGGTCGAAGCTGATCGCCAGGGTGGCCTGGACCGGGCCCACCGCGTTGCGGCGGCGCACCACCGCGATCGACTGGAGGTAGCGCCGGCCGAACTCATTGCGATCGAGATGAATCGCGATGCGCAGAGCGGCCGAGGCCTGGCTGTGCACTGCTTCTCTGGAGACTCCGGCCAGTAGTGCAAGCGCCTCGATGCGTGCCGGGATGTCGTGCGGCCGGTTGGCGTGCAGGGTGCCGCAACCGCCCTCGTGGCCCGTGTTTAGCGCACTGAATAGGTCCATGATCTCGGCGCCGCGCGCTTCACCGAGCACGATCCGGGTCGGTCGCATTCGTAGCGCCTGCTTGATCAGGTCCCTGATCGTGACTTGCCCGCGGCCTTCCTGATTCGCGGGCCGGCTCTCTAGGCGGACCACGTGCGGATGATTCGGCATCAACTCCGCGCAGTCCTCGACCAGCACGAGACGCTCGTCGGCGCCGCACAGCGAAAGCAGGGTCGAGAGCAGAGTCGTCTTGCCCGTGCCCGCACCACCGGTGATCAGGAACGGAACCCGCTTGCGCACGATCTCCTTGAGGATCGCCACGCCCGCGGCGTTGAGCGTGCCAAGCTCCCTCAATTCGTCCAGCGAGTACAACCGCCGCCTGGGGATGCGCAGGGAGAGCGTGGTGCCGTTGACCGCGATCGGCGGGAGTACGGCGTGCAAGCGGGTGCCGTCGGGCAGCCGGGCGTCGACGAACGGCGAGGCGTCGTCGAACCGCCGGCCGGCCTGGATGGCGAGGCGTTGGGCGAACCTGCGCACCGCCGCCTCGTCGGGGAATCCACAGTCCACGCGTTCGAGCCGGTTGGCGCGTTCGACCCAGATATCTTCGGGGCCGTTCACCAGCACATCCGTCACGTCCGGATCGGCGATCAGCGCCGCGACCGGATCGGCCGCCAGCGCCTGCTCGCATAGCGACTCGGCGATCGCGTGCAGGGCGTCACGGCCAAGCAAGCAGCGGCGCGCTCTCAGGGCTTCGACGACGGCGGGAATCTCCGGAGCCAGCACGCCGGAGGCCAGTTCGCTGGTGATCGTCCGCAGCACGCCCTCGTATTTGTGCGAATACTCGGCGCTCACGACGCTCGAAGCGAGCGCGCCGGGAGCGGTGGTCGGCGGCTTCATACGATCACCCGGTCCAGGTCCGAGTGGCCCTCGGCAGCGTCGACAACACCGCAGCGCTCGATCAGCCTGCGGCTGAAGCGGGCGAGCGACGGCGCCGAGCGGCCGCCCAGCTGCTGGAGGGCGCCGCGGCTTGGCAGCGAGCTGCGAGCTGGTTTGATGACGCCGGCGAGCGGCGTGCCGAGCAGCTGAGCGAACTCCCGGGCGGTCAACTCGTCGCGACTTGGTAGCCGCGCGACGACCTGCGGTTGCGGCCCTACGACCGCGAGCCTGGGCAGCAGCCGCGCGGTCGCGACCGCAGCGCGTTCGGATACCGGCGCGACCACGAGTGTGTGCGTCGCCTCGGAAAGCACCAGCTGCGTCGAATCGTCGATGCACCGGGGCAGGTCGACCACGACGAGGTTCGCCGTGCCGCGAAGGGCGCGCAGCGCATTGCGCATGGCGACCACCGGGATCCGCTCGCCGTCATCCCCGCCCCAGGTGACCAGCGCGAGGTCGGGATCACGGCGTGCTGGACCCGGCTGGCGCTCGGGCCCCGGCGGGTCGATGCCGTGGGGCCAGGCCTGGGTCGTGCGGATCGGATGGTCCGCAGCGAAGGCGACCGTACCGAGCGCCACGAGCGGTTCCAGGCCACCGCCAAGCGGATCGGCATCGAACAGAATGGCGCGCTTGCGAACGCTGAGCGCGGCCACTGCGAGCGAGACGGCGAGGGTCGAGGCGCCCGCTCCGCCGCAGCCACCGATTACCGCGATCAAAGGCACGGGCGGATTGCCCCGGCCTCGGCGGGCGGCGCGGTCAGACCTGGCGGAGGCCGGATTCCCGGTGCTAGTGGACATGGCGATCCCTCTCGACTTCCCGTGATTGCGGATGGTGACTGCACAACCACGGTGAGGCAGGAGAGAAGGGCTACGCCAGCGATCTTTGAAATCTGTGGATAAGCCCTGTGGATAACCGATGCGCGCGATCATTGTCCGGGCGTTGATTACGTTTGGTCACCAAAGGCCCGGCGACCTGGTTACTCGCGGGTAAGAAATTCGGACTATCCCACAGCGGCTATCGCGGTAGGGCATCCGCGAATTCGGCTCACTAAGGCCTGGGCTGGGAGTTCTCGGGAAAGAGACGACCCCCGCCGGGGGGGAGAGCGGGGGTCGTCACCTTGACGCGACTCGGGGGGGAGGAGCCGGGTCAAGGCAGCACGGTCGCGAACGATCCGTGACTTCCATGGTGTACCCGAAGCGCCCAGAAGGCAAACTGGTCCCGCCGCTATTACGCCAAATGATGAATTGGGGCGTCCTGAGCTGCGGAAACACCCCGACTCCGCGGAGTGTCTGCGAGCCCTGAGCCGCTAAAGCCCCGCGGCCCGGATTCTGTTGGCTACTACTGTCTGTAATCACCGCCCGGCCGCCCCGGGAGAGCTGACCGCTATTGAGAGCGCTGTGGCCTTCGAAAACCTTTGTGAAAGTTGATGCTGCGGACGAATCCGTGCATCGCCGAGGCAGAACACAGCGCAAACGTTCGATGGGTTGGAGATTCCGCCAGTCGCGAGCGATTGCTTACCGATCCGACTCCCGCACCGCGTAGGCTGCCATCACTGCTTAGCGCCTCCGTACACCGGCGAAAGAAGCTGAGGGAGCCACCGCCGATGCGCACCGCCGCGTTTTTCGATCTTGATAAAACGATCATTGCCAAATCCTCGACGCTCGCCTTCGGTCGCTCGTTCTACCAGGGCGGGCTGATCAACCGGCGAGCGGTGCTGAAGACCGCATACGCCCAGTTCGTGTACCTCGTCGGTGGCGCGGACCACGACCAGATGGAACGGATGCGGCAGTACCTCTCCGCGCTGTGCACCGGCTGGGACGTGGGCCAGGTCAAGGAGATCGTCGCCGAGACCCTGCACGACCTGATCGACCCGCTGATCTACCAGGAAGCCGCCGATCTGATCGCCGAGCACAAGGCGGCCGGCCGCGACGTCATCATCGTCTCCTCCTCCGGCGCCGAGGTGGTCGAGCCCATCGGCGAACTGATCGGCGCGGACAAGGTCGTCGCCACTCGCATGGTGGCGGCGGACGGCCGGTACACCGGCGAGGTCGAGTTCTACGCCTATGGCGACAACAAGGCTGCCGCGATAAAGGCCCTGGCCGAGACTGAGGGCTACGATCTCGACGGCTGCTACGCCTACAGCGACTCCGCCACGGACCTGCCGATGCTCGAACTCGTCGGCCACCCGTGTGCGGTCAACCCGGACCGCACGCTGCGCAAGGAGGCGGCGGCGCGGGACTGGCAGATCGAGGTATTCGCCAACCCGGTCTCGCTGCGGGCGAAGATGGCGAGCCTGAGCCTGCCGACGAAGCCGGTTATCGCGGCGACGGCGCTCGGCGTCGGGACAGCGGCCGCGGCAGGCATCGTCTGGTACGCCCGCAAGAAGCGCTCGTAGCCCAGCGCGCGGAGCGCTGTGGGCGACGGCGACAAGTAGGCCGTCTGCGTACGCACTTCTGGATCTACCGCGCTCTTAGGTCTACTACGCTTTTTGGGTCTACACAGGGTGACGGCGCCCCGAGTCACAGTGGGGGCGCCGTCCAAGATGCACGGGACGTCCGAGATACCAAGCGTGCACCGGTGTATTCGCCAGATCAGTACACTCGAGGCCGTGGCCTGGTGCCTGTCTCGGCGGGCCCCAACGCGGGTCGGTCGCGCGTGGGTTCCCGGGCTCCGTGCGTCGGTCCGTGGGCCGTTTGACTTCTACTTCTCCCAGCCTTCCTCAAGAAGCGGTCTCGCGGGCCGTACTTCCTTTGTAGGCCGGGTCGGCCGAGTTGGAAAGCCGTGCGCGGGGGTCGATCGGCCGCTTCACCCAAATGGGCGACCTTCCCGTGCGCACCAGTAACTCTGGTCTACCCACGCATCAATGCTTCGCAGATCGCGAGCGCTTCCTGCGTGCCGCGGGTCAACGCCTCGCCACAGTGCGCGATCCAGGAGCCCAGACCTTCGACGGTTCCGGATCGGTACGCGTCGAGCGCCGTGCGCCGAGCATCGAGCCCGAGCTCAAGGAAGCCGACCTCCGGTACGGCAAGGGACTGCGGGTCCAGACCGCGCGCGACCAGGAGTAGCCGGAAGACGGCTCGGGCGAGCAGGCCATCGCCCCAGCCGAACGGTGTGACCGCCAGCAGCTCGCCCTGCGCCACGGCCGCGACGACCAGGGCCGGAGCCTTGCTCGGTGCCGCCAGGAGCCCGGCCAGAGCAGTCAGCCGTCCCGCTGCCTCCTCGGCGTCCACGGGAGTGTCGGGTCCACCCGGCTCGACCGATGCGGACTCGCCCTCGGCACGCGGACGACCGATCCGATTCCCCTCGACCTCTCCGGCCGCCGCGAGCATGTGCATGCGGGTCAGCGCCTGGGCCGGCGCCTGCTGCAACACTCCGAGCAGCGGCGAGAGCTCACCGGAGATCCGCAGCGCGCCGCGTACCAAACCGGCGCCTTGTTCGTCGCCAAGATCGGTGCGCCGCCGCAACTCCTCCAACGGCCAGTCCGCTCCCGCGATCGCCGCTGACGCTCGGGCGCCGCGCAGCGCGGATTCCGCGGTCACTTCGGCCGACCGGCTACGCAACACCTTGTGCGCACGCAGCCGGTCTACCGCCGAGCGGGTTTCGGCCACCGCCTCGGCGACTCCGGGCAGTGCGCTGAGGGCGGCGAGGGGATCGGCGGTTGAGGTCGTCACAAGCGACAAACCTAGGCCACGGGCAAAGCGGCGCGCGCATCGCACTCGAGCAGCGCCCTTAGCGCCAAGACGCTCATCGGGCATACTCGACATTCGGCCGATCTAGTGCACGGTGATCGATCCCGAGGGCAATCACCCTGGCCATGATCTTGTGCGTGACGTACCGTCATGTAGGTGGATTCGACGGCGACAACGATCGCGGTCGCGGGAGTGCTGGCCATCCCGGTCGGTGCGGCGGTACGCGCGGCCAGACGACACCACGTGTACGGAACACCTACCGAGCGCGCAGCTTACGAGGCGATGCATACCGTCTCGCTCGCTGCACCTGTATTGCGCGATGAGGGTCTGTCCCCGGAGTCGGCGCGTAAGTCAGCGCGGCATTTGCGCCGGTTGCTCGGTACCGCGGCTGTAGCGATCACGGATACCGATCGGCTGCTCGCCTGGGACGGCGAAGGTGACCGGCACGCCGACGACGCGCTCGTGCACGCCAAGAACGTCATCGCCACTGGTCGCGTCAAGCTACTCGACTGGGTCGATTGCGGCAGCGAGGAATGCAACGTCCGCGACGCTGTGATCGCTCCCCTTATCGTCGACGGCCAGACGGTCGGCACACTCGCGGCGTACAACTCGACTGCCTCGGTGGCTTTAACCCGGGCCGTGTGCGAGGTGGCGCGCTGGGTTTCCTCACAGCTGGAGTTAGCACAGCTGGACCAGTCACGCACCCGCGCCATGGAGGCCGAGATCCGGGCGCTGCGCGCGCAGATCTCCCCGCACTTCATCTACAACTCGCTCACCGCCATCGCCTCGTTCGTTCGCACCGATCCCTCCCGTGCGCGGGAGCTGTTGCTGGAGTTCGCCGACTTCACGCGCTACTCCTTCCGCCGCGGCGGCTCGATGACCACACTCGCCGAGGAACTGCGGTGCATCGACTGCTACTTCCAGCTGGAGCAGGCGCGCTTCGGCGACCAGTTGCAGCTCGTTGTTCGGGTAGCGCCGGAAACGCTCGGTCTCGAGCTGCCGTTCCTGTGTCTGCAACCGCTCGTCGAGAATGCGGTACGTCACGGCCTGCGCGGTAAGTCGGGCCAGGGCACGGTAGCGATCACTGCCGAGGATTCCGGCAGCGAGTACACGATCACAATCACCGACGACGGGGTCGGCATGGACCCGGCGACGGCTGGCGCGGCGCTCAGCGGCGAAGGCACGGCCGACGCGCACGCGGTGGCCAACATTCAGGAGCGATTGCTCGCGGCGTTCGGACCCGACCATGGGCTTGAATTGGACAGCACGCCGGATGAAGGGACGACGGTCATCATCCGCATTCCGAAGCCGGTGTCGCGCAGGAGGCTGAACAATCGACGGGAGAGCGCATGACCCAGCCGCTGGACCGCCCCGGCTTGGCCGTGCTGGCCGTGGACGATGAACGGCCGGCTCTCGAGGAACTGACCTACCTGCTGAGCGCGGACTCCCGGATCGGCACCATCCGGACCGCGTCCTCAGGGGCCGAGGCGATCCGCATGCTCAACAGCGAGCAGCGCATCGACGCACTCTTCCTGGACGTGCGCATGCCGGGCGCGACCGGTGTGGATATCGCACGCACGCTGGCGCGGCGTCCGGACAGCCCGCAGATCGTGTTCGTAACGGCGCACGAGGACTTCGCGGTCGGTGCCTTCGAGCTACACGCGGTCGATTACGTGCTCAAGCCGGTAAGGCAGGATCGGCTCGCTGAGGCCATCCGCCGCGTGTATGAGCGGCTGCACACACGCACACGCACCTCTCCCGCGGACGACGAGGTCGTACCGGTCGAGTTGGCGGGCGTCACCCGCTTCCTGACCCGGTCGCAGATCAGGTACGTCGAAGCCCACGGCGATTACGCCCGACTACACACATCGTCCGGCTCGCATCTGGTGCGCATATCGCTGGCGACGCTCGAGGAACGTTGGACTCCGCACGGCTTCGCCCGGATTCACCGCTCCTACCTGGTCGCGCTGCGGCACATCCAGGAGGTGCGTTGGGACGCCGGGCACACCACGGTCAAGGTCGGGGACAAGACGCTGGCAGTGAGCCGCCGACACGCGCGCGAGTTACGCGACCGCCTACTCGGAGACGCAAACCGGCAGCGGTAACGGAGCGCTACATCAGGGCACGCTCGCCGTCTTTAGGCCGCCACCACGCCCTCGGTGCGTCCGCCACGAGGCTGTGACCAGACCGCCGCGGGCAAGACGCGGCCGGAAAGCGGCAGGTCCAGCTTGTTTCGAAACAGGTCGAACCGGTCGGCGCGCGCCGTCAGCCGCTTGGCGCAACCCTTCCGGCGTGTTGTCATGAGGGCGTGTGAATCAGGGGACGACCGGACCAGGCCCCAGTTCAGGGGCTGACAACCACGTGCCCTATCCGGGCGCCGGCCGAGCGATCGCCGGCCGGATCGCGGATCGGGCCGTTAGTCTGGTCGAAAGGATCACAGTCGTGAGCAACGAAGCACCCACGACTAGCACTCCGTTGACCGTCGCCGACCCCGCGCCGCTTGGGCTGTCAGGGTTCGCGATGACCACCCTGGCGCTCTCCTTCGGCAACGCCAACATCATCAAGGAGACCGGCGCGATCACCGTCGTGCTGGGCTTGGCCGCGTTTTACGGCGGTCTCGCGCAATTGCTGGCTGGCATGTGGGAGTTCAAGCGCGGCAACACCTTCGGCGCCACCGCGTTCAGCTCGTTCGGCGCGTTCTGGCTTTCCTACTGGTGGATCGTCACCCACCTGAGCGCGGCCAGCGGCGACGTGCACCAGGCGATCGGCCTCTATCTCATCCTCTGGGCGATCTTCACCGGGTTCATGACGGTCGCGGCGCTGCGCACTTCGATGGCCGTACTCGCGGTCTTCGTGCTCCTGACGCTCGCCTTCATCTTCCTCGGCATCGGCGCATTCCAGAACGGCATGCCGGCTCCGGACGCGATGACGAAGGTCGGCGGCTGGATCGGGATCGCCACCGGCGTCGTAGCCTGGTACGCGGCAGCGGCCACAGTCATCAACGCGACACACCGGCGGGACGTGCTGCCCACCCTGCCGCGCTGAGCTGGGATAGTCAGCTAACGAACCAATCCTCCGCAGCGATGCGGCGGCCGTAGCACGACTGGGGCTGAAGCCGGACGATGGCAGATGCTCGTACCGCACCGCCGGCGGGGCGCCAAGCGCGCCTTCGCCGGCGGTGTGGTCTAGACCTTTTATCTCGGAAACCCTTGCGTAACAGCATGAGTACTGGTGTGCTTTAGGCCTGAGAGACGCTCACACCGACTACGGCGGTGCGGCGCTTCGCCGTGCCCCCGACCGGCCCGCAACGGACATCATTGACGAGGAGTTCGTGTGTCCAACGAGACGCTGTCGAACCTGTTGAACGAGGAGAGGCGGTTCGAACCGCCGGCCGAACTGGCGGCGGCGGCGAACGTGACGGCCGAGGCCTACGCGCGGGCCGATGAGGACCGTCTGGCCTTCTGGGAGGCCCAGGCGAACCGGCTGGCCTGGGCGCAGCCCTGGACCGAGGTGCTGGACTGGTCGAACCGGCCCTTCGCCAAGTGGTTCATCGGCGGCAAGCTGAACGCCGCGTACAACTGCGTCGACCGGCACGTCGAGGCCGGGCACGGCGACCAGGTGGCGATCCACTTCGAGGGTGAACCCGGCGACACCCGCACCATCACTTACGCGGAACTGCAGCGTGAGGTGTCGAAGGCGGCGAACGCGCTGATCGAGCTCGGCGTGCAGACCGGCGATCGGGTCGCCATCTACATGCCGATGATCCCGGAGACCGTCTTCGCGATGCTGGCCTGCGCCCGAATCGGCGCACCGCACTCCGTGTGCTTCGCCGCCTTCTCGGCGGAGGCACTGCGCGCGCGAATCGAGGACGCCAGCGCCAAGGTGCTGATCACCGTCGACGGGTACAACCGGCGCGGCGCGGTGGCGAGCCTCAAGCCGAATGCGGATGAGGCGGCGAGCGGCGCCGCAACCGTCGAAAAGGTGCTGGTCGTGCGGCGTACCGGACACGACGTGCCTTGGAACGCCGAGCGCGACGTGTGGTGGCACGAACTGGTGGACCGCCAGTCCGACCAGCACACGCCCGAGGCGTTCGACTCGGAGCACCCGCTGTTCATCCTCTATACCTCGGGCACGACCGGTAAGCCCAAGGGCATCCTGCACACGACCGGCGGTTACCTCACGCAGGTCTCGTACACGCACAACGCAGTGTTCGACCTGAAGCCGGAGACGGACGTTTACTGGTGCACGGCGGACGTCGGCTGGGTGACCGGGCACTCGTACATCGTCTACGGGCCGCTGTCGAACCGCGCGACGCAGGTCATGTACGAGGGCACGCCGGACACCCCGCACCAGGGCCGGTTCTGGGAGAACATCCAGAAGTACAAGGTCAGCATCCTGTACACGGCGCCGACCGCGATCCGGATGTTCATGAAGTGGGGCGACGACATCCCCGCGAAGTTCGACCTCTCCTCGCTGCGCGTGCTCGGCTCGGTGGGCGAGCCGATCAACCCCGAGGCTTGGATCTGGTACCGGGAGCACATCGGCGGCGGGCGCACCCCGATCGTCGACACCTGGTGGCAGACCGAGACGGGCGGCATCATGATCTCGCCGTTGCCGGGCGTGACCGCCACCAAGCCGGGTTCGGCGATGCGGCCGCTGCCGGGCATCTCGGCGAACGTGGTGAGCAAGGAGGGCGAGATCGTCCCGAACGGCGGCGGCGGCTTCCTGGTGCTCGACCAGCCCTGGCCGTCGATGCTGCGCGGCATCTGGGGCGACCCGGAGCGCTACCGCGAGACGTACTGGTCGCGGTTCGCCGCGCAGGGCTTCTACTTCGCCGGAGACGGCGCGAAGAAGGACAACGACGGCGACCTGTGGCTGCTTGGCCGGGTGGACGACATCATGCTGGTGTCAGGGCACAACATCTCCACCACAGAGGTCGAATCCGCACTGGTATCGCACCCGTCGGTGGCTGAGGCCGCTGTGGTCGGTGCGAAGGACGAGACCACCGGTCAACGCATCGTCGCCTTCGTGATCCTGCGCGGCGGTAAGGCGGAGGGCGAGGAGCTCGACGCCGAGCTCAAGGCGCACGTCTCGAAGGAGATCGGGCCGATCGCCAAGCCGAAGCAGATCCAGTTCGTTTCCGAACTGCCTAAGACCCGCTCCGGCAAGATCATGCGGCGGCTGCTCAAGGACGTGGCCGAGGACCGCGCGCTGGGTGACACCACAACGCTGACCGACGCCTCCGTCATGGAGCTCATCAAGGAGAAGCTCCCGCACGCGAGCGAGGACTGAGTAGCGGGAGCGGTAGATAGACGGTTGCGCGGCGTGTGTCCGATCATCTCTGGATCGGACACACGCCGCGTGGCGTTTTGCGGCGGCTGTGCGTTGCGGCGGGCGGCCGAGCGGCGCCGCCGATGGCTGCGTCAGTAGCCGAAGGACAACCAGGGCTCCAAGTCGGTCGCGAAGGCACGCGACGCCTCGGCCAGCGCCCCGCTGCGTCGCTCCTCGACCAGGCCAGCCGCGCCGAGTGCGGCAAGGGAGTTACCGCCGAGGAACACCGAGCCGAGTTCGCGCACGCCGAGTGCCAGGTCCGGCACCGCGGTGGTGCGTTCGCAGGTGGCGCCCTTTTCGCCGCCGGCGAGTCGCCAGCGTCCGGCGTTCCAGGGACAGAAGGGGTCTGCGACATCGATGACGACGTCGATCTGCGCAGAGTACGTCCGCGAGGCGAGTGCACGATCTATGTCGACGAGGCGGACGTACATCGCATCCCGCACGCGTGGGCTCGCAGCCCGGACGTTCTCGAGCAGGTGCATAGGTGGGCCGTCGAGCGGGATACCAGGGAGCGACGTGGTGTTCGTCAGGTCAATGCTCGTGAGGTACTCCAGCAGCGCCGCGTAGGACGCAGCGTCGTCTGCGTAAAGCTCTGCGACCCCTACGTCGCCAGTCGGGGTAGGCATGCCGAATTGCCGTTTGATGCGGTAGTGCGCATACCCGACTGCTTGGCCATCGCACTCGGCGAGCACTGTGCGCATCTTCGAGCGGCCAGCGCGCCATTCGTCGGGATCCGCGATGCAGACCTTGGCCCACTCAGCCGTGCGCACGAGCATTCCGGGACGGGTGAGCAACTGTCGCGCGTAGATCTGTTCGCAGAGTTCCAGGGACTGCGCGGTCGGAATCAAACGAAGCGTCACGGCGTCAATGCCTTGTGGCTTGCGCAGCGCGCTGTGCGAGCGCGGGATCGTCAGCTGGGCACTGCGCGACGCAAGGCCATAGCCGAAGCGTCCATAGATCGGCGGTTCGGTGGCGGTCAGCCCGGCGACGGCTTCGCCGCCTGACTCGTGCAGACCGTGCAATTGATGGCGCATCATCGAGCGCAGAATGCCGCGCCGCCGGTGCGTAGGCATGACACTCACCCAGCTGACTCCGGCCAGTGGGACCCGGCCGCCGGGAACAGTCATCTCGAAGGTGAAGATCGAGGCGCCGCCAACGATCTGCGGGCCGTCGAACACGCCGATCGTCCGGTCCGCCTCCAGCAGCTGCTTGTCGATCTCGCGCAACGCGGCGCTCTGCGGTTCGGATCCGAACGCCAGCTCGTCGAGGCTGAAGAACTGGTCGAACTCGCTCTCGGCGAGACTGCGCGGGGCGGATAGCTCTGTCGGCATGGCTCATGCGTAACACGTGAGACGACCGAAAGCGACCGGATTTCGAGGCGGGCCAGGTCAGCCGCACCCCCATTATCGAGAAGACGATTTGTCGATAAATCGATAGGTAAACTTGTAGCTATTCAGGGGCGTGCGATGAGAGGCAGCGCGCCGCGAGGACCGGCCGGGCAAGCCGAACAAGCACGGGCAAGAAGCCACGCGATCAGCCCAATGACCGCATGGACTGACAAATCCAGGGGTACTTGTGCCGGGACCTGCCCACCGACCGCCCTGCACGTTGTCGTATGCACCCTGGAGGTAGCCGTGGCCGCGACCGTCGGTTCCCCGTCCGACCGCCTGGACACTGACCACAAGCTCTCCGCATTGGTCACATCCGCGACCAAGGACCTCTCCAGCCTTGTGCGCGACGAGATCGCACTGGCCAAGGCGGAGTTGCGCCGGGACACAAAGCAAGCTGCGATGGGTGGCGCGCTCTTCGCCGTCGCCGGGCTGCTCTCCCTGTTCGCGCTGATCATGTTCTCGTTCGCGATCGCCTACGGCATCAACGCGGCCGGGATCGGGCTAGCCTGGGCCTGGCTCATCGTCGGCGGCGGGTACATCCTGCTTGCCGGGCTGCTCGGCGGGATAGGGATGCTGCGGCTTAAGAAGATCCGCGGCGTGGACGCGACGAAGCGGAGCACGAACGAGTCGATCGCGGTGATCAAGCGGTCCGTGCGCTAACCGTCCGACGCTGGAGCAAGGTCTAGACCGTCAGCCGTCTTTCAGCGCCTCAAGTCGCCCAACCCACCCCTTTGCGACACCGCATGGACAGCCGGGTGTGCCATGCTGGCGCCCATGCCTTCAGACCTGTCACCGGTGTACGTGGAGGGCGCCTGGACCCATCGTGAGGTCTCCGCGAACGGCGCCCGCTTCCACGTCGTCGAGCTCGGCGAGGGCCCGCTGGTGCTTTTCCTGCACGGTTTCCCGCAGTTCTGGTGGACCTGGCGGGAGCAGCTGATCGCCTTCGCGCAGGCCGGTTACCGCGCGGCGGCGATGGATTTGCGAGGGTTCGGCGGCAGCGACAAGACGCCGCGAGGCTACGATCCGATAACACTGACCATGGACGTCACCGGAGTCATCCGTGCGCTCGGTGAGGCGAACGCCGCAGTGATCGGGCACGGCTGGGGTGCCACGCTCGGCTGGACCGCCGCGACCCTGCGCGCGAAGACGGTACGGCGACTCGTAGTCGTCGGCGCGGGGCATCCCCGGCGGCAACGTACCGCGCTGCTCACGGACCCGGCCCAGATCAGCGCGAGCAAGCACGTGTTCGCGGCGCAGCGCCCGCTGGCCGCCGAGAAATCGCTGCTGCGTGACGGCGGCGCGGCGGTGGGCCGGATGCTGCGCGAGTGGAGCGGCCCGGAGTGGCCGCCGGAAGACGTGGTCGACCGGTACGAACAAGCGATCATGATCCCGGGTGTCGCGCACTGCTCGCTGGAGTACTTCCGCTGGTGGGTGCGTTCGTTGCCGCGTCCTGACGGGCTCCAGTACCAGCAGCGGATGCGTACACCGACAGAGGTGCCGACGTTGCATCTGCACGGAGCGCTGGATCGCTCGGTGCTCACAAGCACGGCTCGCGGCTCGGGCCGGCACGTGAACGCGCCGTACCGCTGGCGGCTGCTCGAAGGCGTCGGCCACTTCCCCCAGGAAGAAGCGCCCAAGGTGTTCAACACCGAGGTGCTGAACTGGCTCGCGGACGACGAACCGGACCGTTAGCCCAGCCCGGCGGGCGGCGGGCGACCGCCCACGTGCCTTGGACGACTACTGATGACTACTTGTGTGTGAGCGGCGTCGTGGCGAAGTAGAGGGATACGAACGCGCCGACCGCCATGAGCGGAGTGAGGAACGCCGTCTCCAACTTCTCGCCGGTGTGCTTGATCAGCGGTATGCCGAACCGGGCGGGAATCGGCCACAGCAGCGGGCAGCCTCGGTCGGTGAGGCAGTCGCCGGCGAGATGCGTCAGTGCGCCGAGGCCGACGGCAACTGGCAGCCAGGTCGGATCCGAGCTGATCCAACGGTCCATCAGGAACGTTCCGCCGACCGCGAGCAAGAGCACTACACCCCACGAGTGGATGCCCTTACCGGGAGGGCAGAGATGCAGTGCCCGTATGGCGAGCGAGAGCAGTAGGTAGACCAGACCAAGCGTGAAGGGGCGCCCTAGGTAGTGCGCTCCGGCCCAGGTGCCGCCAGTTACTCCGGCCACGAACAGCAGCGAGTGTGTGGCGTGCCGGTGACCGCCCGAGATCCACTCGACGAATCGGCAGAACGTGTGCGAGATCGGACCGAGGAAGTGCGCGATCGTGCCGTCAGGGTGGTCGAAGTCCGGTAGCAGCGCGGAGCCCGCAGTGATGAACGTGCCGAGCAAGATGTCCTTGGTCTGCAGGTGAGCCGGCCACACCGCGGCCGGCACCCAGGCAGCGGCGGCGGCCCAAGCGAGCGCGCCGCTGGTCGAATGCGAGTGTCCGAGCACGGATTACGCCCCCCAAGTCGCGAGCCACAGGCCGATCCCGGCCAACTGCCGATCAGACAGTAGCAACTATCTAGATCACTGCTGCGGACAGGACGCTGTGACACTCGGAGACGGTGACATTCAGAGATGGTGGCACGCAGAGTCGGTGACACGCAGAGTCGGTAACACGCAGAGACATTGCAGCGCGTTGAAGCGTCAGATAGCGCAGCCTTGAGTGTCCACCGCGCTCGTCGCGCTCGCGCCCTGGTTCGCATCAGGCTTGACCTGATTCGCAGTCAGGGCGTAGCCAGTTGACGCATCCTCCAACGACTTGGCGAACACCACGCCGTACA
>NZ_DATNGK010000141.1:0-2635 GCF_035605935.1 Actinocrinis sp.
TCCACGTGAACGCGCACCGTGGTTCCGGTCTGCGGAGTGGACCGGATCTGAACCAGGTCGCACAGCAGGTTGGCGATCCACAGTCCGGCGCCGCCGCCGCTCTCCGGATTCGGCTTGCGCCGGCCGACCAACGGATCCGTGATCAGGCCGCGGTCATGTACCTCGCAGACCAGCTCGGCGCCGTCGCGCCACATGCACAGCGTGCCGGAACCACCGCCGTGCTTGATGCTGTTGCAGGCCAGCTCGTTCGCGACCAGGACCAGGTCGTCCACGCGCGGCGGGGCGACGTGCTGAGCAGTGGCGCAGCTGGCTACGGCCTGGCGGATACGCGGCAGGTCGGCCAGCCCGAAGTCGATGCGATAGAGGGGTTCGGCGGGCTCGGGAGGAAGGGCGGCAGAGAACATGGCTGATCGCGTGAACTCCGGATGGGGATAGTTGTCACTGCGATATTCGCGATCCTCTTGCATCAAGCCCGGATGGGTTTGATGCGCCCGCACGATGACGTCGGAGTCGAGCATCGAGGTGTCGTAGGGACACAGCAGCCACCATGGCGGTCCCTCGTCGAACGCTGTGTTCAACAACGCCTCGTGCTGCTGGCACTCGATCAGCGCTTCCGGGCTGCGGCTCGGCCAGATCGGCTCGCCGATGCCGCGAAAGCCCCGGCCGGCGCCGCGGTGCTGGACGACCCACTCCTGCCAGGCCGGAATGATCCTGGCCGGATTGCGGCCGACCGCCTCCATGTCGATGAAGTTCACCAGTCGTGCGTCCGTGCCGAGTTCATCGCGCAGCAGGCTCGCCCGCGGCTCGATGACGGCCACCATGATCGCTTCTTCGGCGGCGAGGGCGTCACGCACGAACTCGGCGGTGCGCTCGACGAACTGCTCATGCCCGCAGTACAACATCGCGTCGTGCCGGAACCGGGTGAGCCGCGGCGCGGCGCCGGACTGCATCTGGGGCAGCTGGTCGGTGCTCATGTGCTGAACTCCACGTTCGGGGCGGCGACGTGCAGGTCGAGCAGCGACCAGGCGCGACGCAGCATCTCGTTGGCGCCGTTCACGACGACCGGCGAGCCAAGGGCGAGTGCGGCCAAAGCGATCACTCGCAGTCCCGAGACGTCGATGAAACTAAGTTCCCCGCAGTCTAGAACCAGTCCGCAGCGGCTCACGCTCGCGGTGAGCATGGCGGCCCGCAGCGCGCTGTCGGCGCTCAGATCCGCCTCTCCGGCCAAGTGCCAGCGGTTCTCTCCGGAGGTCCACACCCGGAAGCCGCAGACTTCGTCGCAGGCTTCGGATTCCACGGAGCCCGGTGGGCTTACGGGCGGCATGGCCTGACCTTCTCCTTTCGCCGGCCGGCACCTCGGCTTTCGGGCGACCGGCTACCCGGATAACGCCACTCCATGCGACGGCGAACCCGGATGAATCAAGGACGTGCCTGACTAGAACATCATTGCGATGGCCGCGCTCGGCGGTGATCACGCGAAGAAAATCAAGACACTTGTGCCAGCGAGTGGAAAAATGGACGCACCGGGTACTCCCCCGGAGACTCACCCGAACCGTCACGGCCGGCAACAGGCCCGGAAGGTCCGGCGAAGGGAGCGGATCATGGGCCATGGCGCGGACCTCGGCACCGAGCTGGCCGCCGACCGCAAGCTGATCGAGCTGGTGGCGGGCCAGTGCGCGGCCGAGCGCGATCCGGCCCGGCAGCGGGCGCTGGTCAAGCAGTTGACCGCGGCGGTCGAGGAGCACGTCACGCTGACCTCGAGGTGCCTGTCCGGAGCGCTGCGCGAATACGTTCCAGGCGGCCGAGAGCTGTCCAAGCAGGGCGAACGGGTGCGTGACCAGGTCAGCTGGACGCTCGGCCGAGTCGCGGAGGAGAACGGGTACGGCGAGGCCGGCCCGGAGTTGGTCAACGCGCTCGCGGCGCAGGCGCGCGGATTGCTCGAGGTGGAACAGAGCCGGCTGCTACCCGCGCTCGAGCAGGCGGTGACCTGGCACGTGCTGGAGGACCTCGGCGACAAGGTCCGGGCCGGGCGGCATTGACGCCATGGCGAACGAGACCACCTGGGCCGGCCTGCGCGCGATCGCACCGATGCTGGCCACGCCTGGCCAGTTGCCCTCAGCGGCGCAGGACGAGCTATTCGGTTATGAAGTGAAGTGGGATGGGGTGCGCGCGGTCGGTTATCTCGGCAAGGACCGGTTCCAACTGATCTCCCGCAATGATCGCGATATCACCGGCGCTTACCCCGAGTTGACGCCGGAGCGCAGTCGGCGGCGCGGGCTCGTCGTGGACGGCGAGATCGTCGCCTTCGACGCGAACGGCCGTCCCTCTTTCGCCGCTCTCCAGCAACGGATGCACGTGCGCGACGAGGCGCGGATCGCACGGCTGAGCGAACGCACGCCGGTGGTGTACATCGTGTTCGACGTGCTGCGCGTCGGTGCGCGTTCGCTGATCGACGAGGCTTACCGCGAGCGGCGGGAGACCCTCGGCTCGCTGGATCTCGCGGCCGTGCCGAGTTGGCGGGTGCCGGATTACCAGTCGGGCGAGGGTGCCGGGCTGTATGCCGCGACACGCGAACAAGGGCTCGAAGGAGTGATCGCCAAGCGGCTGGAGTCGACGTACCAGCCCGGCCGGCGCA
>NZ_DATNGK010000142.1:0-4481 GCF_035605935.1 Actinocrinis sp.
GCAGCTGCGAGCCGCGCAGCCGCTCTGGTCGGTCTCGACTCCGGCCCTCGCGGCCGCCGAAGCGTGCAGCGAGCCGCGCGCGCTGGCCGAAGCCGACCGACTAGCCGAGCAGGCGGCGCGCGACCGTGCGCACCTCGAGGATCGGCTCGCCGAGCTACCAGACGTCCGACTGCCCGTCGTGTCGGCCGCTCGCGGCGAGTCGGGTACGGCCCGTGCCCCCTTCGTCCTCGTGCACGCCCCCGGCGCCGACAAGATCCGGCTGCGGCTGCGCGAGAGCGGATTCGCGCTGCGCCGCGCCGACACGTTTCCCGGCCTCGGCCCCGACTGGCTGCGCATCGCCGTACGTGCCCCCGAAGTCACCGACGCGCTCATCGCCGCCTGGCCGCGCTGACCCGCTCGCGCTGCATCCGAACACTGCGCTCATCGGACGGTGCGTTTATCCGAACACGCCCGGCGGACCCACCACCGCCGACAGGATCGCCGCGTTCGGCAGCAGCACCGTGCCGTTGTCGGTGACCAGCTTCACGTAAGTCAGGTTCATGTCCGCGACGAGGCCGGTCAGCACGCCGCCGAGCGCCCCCGAGCGGATCGAGATCTCGTCGCCGATCGCGAACGGCCTGGTCAGCAGCAGCATCAGCCCCGCGAACACGTTGCCGAGCGACTGCTGCGCCGCGATGCCGAGGATCACACCGGTGACCGCGCCGCCGAGCAGCAGCCGCTCTACCGGCACGTTGATCGCGCCGAGCGTGCCGAAGATCACGAAGACGTAGCCGACCACCAGGCAGAACCAGCGCAGCCCGGCGCGGCGATTGTCGCCGAGGCTGGCGGGCACCGTCTTGAGGATCTCGTTCGTCGCCGATCGCACCGCGCTGACGCCGAAGACCAGGAACAGCACCGCGCCGCCGACCGCCGCGGCGTGCGCGATGGAGGAGTGCTTGTTGAAGAAGTCGACGCGCGCCGGCGTGTTCGTGAGCACGCCGCCGGCGCTGTAGGTCAGGGCGAGCCCTATGCAGGCGAGCACCGTCGCCAAGATCGCGCGCCGGAAATCCGCGCTGATCGCGTTGTGCAAGGCCATCAGCGGCGATTGCTCGTCTGGCTCGAGCTGGTGGATGCGACCGGAATGCTGCTCGGCCGCCTGCTTCACCCCGGCCTGCGCGGCCACGGCCCGCTCGCTCTCGGCCGCAGTTGCCGCGCCGCCGACGACACCGGGGCTGGTGCCGGGCACGTCGCGCACACCGGTAGCGGTAGCCGTCGCGATCTCCGCTGCGGCGATCGCGTCCTGCTGCTGTGTCTCTGCGGCGTGCGCGTGTGCCACCTGCGGGACTGGCGACGCCTGTACCGCCGCCTCGTCGGCCGCGATTGACTGTGCCTCTCCGTGTCCGTCCGGCTGCGTATGCGTCGGCGTGTCCGCGGGCGCTTCTCTTCGCTCGGGAGTCGCCTGTTCGCCGGCTGTCTGGCCGCTCACCGCTGCTCCCTTCAGTCACTCGGTTTCTGGCGGTTGATCACTTTACGGCGTGTCATCCCGCGGATGCCAAGACGATCAGCGCCGAACCCGACGCCCGATGGGAGAATGGAATCCGCGCACTCATTTGGCGGCGAGCTAGGAGACCGGGGATGACCGAACCACTGAGCGGCCGGATCGTGGAGCCGAGCGATCAGCCCGGCTCCGGCGGCGGCCCGCGCCGCCCCGGTCCGCTTTCGCCCAAATGGGCCAAGGCGTGGATCGTGCCCGTCGTGTTCGGCGCGGCCTCGACCATCCTCGGCGTACTGGTGCTCGTCTGGCCCGGACACACCGTCGGCGCACTGACCGAACTGTTCGGCCTCTACCTCCTCATCACCGGCGGCTACCGCTTCGTCGCCGCGATCCAACTGCACGGAGTCGATCCGGTCGCGCGGGTCGTCGCCCTGGTGCTCGCGGCGCTGTCGATCGGCGTGGGCGTCGTCTGCCTGATCGACCCGTTCCGCACCGCGTCCTCGTTCGCCGTCGTCGCTGGGGCCTTCTGGTTCGCCGCGGGCGCGATCACCTGGTTCGGGTCCTGGCAGCGGCGCGGGCACGATGTGGCGGCCGGGCGCGCGCCGGGATTCGCCGGGGGAGTGTTCAGTATGATCATCGGAATCCTGATCATGCTCTTCCCGAAGAGCAGCCTGCTGTTCCTCGCCGTGGTGCTCGGCTGCTGGCTGATCTTCTTCGGCATCTCCGCGTTCGCGACCGGACTGGCCGCGCGCAGGCTGCTGAAGAACGTCGAGCGCGCCGTCCTCTACTGGCCCTGACCGCCCTGTGCCGGTCTCGAGCGCCACGGCAGCGCGTCCGGACGCGGGATACGTACTGGCCCATGTCGCAGGACAGTTCTAGCGTTGACTCCATGAGCACGGACATGAGCATCGAGATCAGGGACGAACGCGAAGAGGGTCGCTACGGCGCCTACCTGGACGGCCGGCGCATCGGGTACGCGACGTGGGTGAAGGTGCACGACACGGTCGTCCTCCCGCACGCCGAGGTCGATTCGGCCTGGGAGCGGCAGGGGATCGGCTCGATGCTCGCCCGGCGGGCCTTCGAGGACGCCAAAGCCGACGGGCTCACGGTGCTGCCGCTCTGCCCGTTCATGCGGCGTTGGGCCGACCTGCATCCGCTCTTCCGGGACATCGTGCGCGCGCCGCGGCCTGGTGAGATGCCGGCCGTCAACGACGCCGTGCACGCGGCGCGCACGCTCGAAGGGCTGGCCAAGTCGGCCGGAGTCGACCAAGCTCAGCACTCGACGTCCCAGCGCTGAGCACCGAGAAACCAACCGGAGGTCGCTACCCCCATGTCCGTGCACGAAGACGCCGTCGAACTGGCCGGCGAACTCGCCGAGCTGCGCCGCGCCCTGCACCGTGAGCCGGAACTCGGCCTCGAACTGCCCCGCACCCAGGAGAAGGTCCTCGCCGCCATCGACGGCCTGGGCCTGGAGGTGTCTACCGGCAAGGGGCTCAACTCGGTAACCGCAGTGCTGCGCGGTAACGCACCCGGCCCGACCGTCCTGCTGCGCGGAGACATGGACGCGCTCCCGCTTCAAGAGGCCGGCACGCACGAGTTCATCTCACGCAGCGACGGCATCATGCACGCCTGCGGACACGACCTGCACACGGCGATCCTCGCGGGCGCAGCCAAGCTCCTCTCCGCGCGGCGCGACGACTTGCACGGCGACGTGGTCTTCATGTTCCAGCCGGGGGAGGAAGGCAACGACGGCGCAGCCCACATGATCGCCGAGGGACTCCTCGACGCGACCGGCACGCTGCCGAGCGCGGCGTACGCGATCCACGTCACCTCCGGACTCCTCCCGCGCGGCGTATTCGCGACGAAGCCCGGCACGTTGATGGCGGCCTGCGCGGACTTCAAGGTGACGGTCCGCGGACGTGGCGGCCACGGCTCGACCCCGTACCGCGCCAACGATCCGATCCCCGCGGCCTGCGAAATGGTGACCGCGCTGCAGACCGTGGTGACGCGCAAGTTCGACATCTTCGACCCGATCGTGGTGACCGTCGGATACTTCCGGGCCGGGACGAAGAACAACATCATTCCGGACACGGCGGTCTTCGACGCGACCATCCGGGCCTTCTCCGCCGCCGCGCTCGAGCGGGTGCTGCCAACGGTGAAGGCGACGGTCGAGGGCATCGCGCAGGCACACGGCCTTGAGGTCGACGCCGAATTCCACAGCCTCTACCCGGTGACGGTCAATGACCCGGCGGCGGCCGAGACGGTCGGCGCGACGGTCCGCGAGCACTTCGGCGAGCAGCGCTTCCTCACGATGCCGCAGCCGCTGCCCGGCGCCGAGGACTTCTCGCGCGTCTTGGAACGTGTCCCCGGCGCGATGGTCTTCCTCGGCGCGACGATCGACGGCCGCGACCCGGCGACCGCCCCGTTCAACCACGCCCCCGAGGCAGCCTTCGACGACCGGGTCCTGCCGGATGGCGCGGCGCTGCTGGCCCAACTCGCCGTCGACCGGCTCGCCGCCACCGCGGCCAAATGACCCGGCCCAGCCCGTAGAATGACCATGCGGCGAGCCGGTCGGGCGACCGCGTGCGCGGGCGCGAGCCCGCGCCCGAGGAAAGTCCGGGCTCCACAGGGCAGGGTGGTTGGCAACACCAACCCGGGGTGACCCGCGGGACAGTGCCACAGAAAACAGACCGCCGTGGTCACGTTGTGACCGCGGTAAGGGTGAAACGGCGGGGTAAGAGCCCACCAGCGCCCGGGGTGACCCGGGCGGCTCGGTAAACCCCACCCGGAGCAAGGTCAAAAAGGGCAGACGCGAGCGGCAAACGCCGCGAACGCCGGCCCGCGCGAGTGTCTGAGGGCGGCCCGCCCAAGCTCGCGGGTAGACCGCTTGAGGCGTGCGGCGACGCACGCCCTAGATGGATGGTCGCCTCGCACGCTGTCCGCAGCGCGCGAACAGAACCCGGCTTATATGATCGACTCGCCGCCCCCCAGGTCACTGGCCTGGGGG
>NZ_DATNGK010000143.1:0-6186 GCF_035605935.1 Actinocrinis sp.
CCGGCTGGATAGCCGAACAGTTGCAGGTCGCGGTCGCGGACAACGCCCCGGTCTCTGTGCGCGACCGGGTGGCCGCGCTGGTAGCGCAGCAGGCCGTGGCCCTGGCTTCGGGTGATCAGACACCGCGCGATCAGACAACACGCGATCGAACACCGCACACCGCGTCCCGCGTCGACTTGGTTTCGATGCTCGCTCTGCTGGACTTCCGCCGCGACATGCTCGCCGAACTCGCGCCGCCCGACCAGGCGGCGGCGCGGCCGGCCCAACCGTAACCGCGTTCGTTTCGAATCAGTACCACGCGAATCGCGAACTCTTCGACCAGGCAGGAATCGCCGACGATGACCAACCCGCTGTCCGAACCAGCAGTCCTGCGTCCGCACGCTGAGGACGCATTCGCGCACGAACTTGAGGCGCTGGCCAAGGGCGACACCCTGCCGCGCCCGCCGCGCTGGAACCTCTCGCCGCGCGCAGTCATCACCTACCTGCTCGGCGGGCAGGCCGCGGACGGCACCGAGATCGTGCCCAAGTACATCGGCCCGCGCCGCCTCATCGAGGTGGCCGTCGCGACCCTGGCCACCGACCGCGCCCTCCTGCTGCTCGGCGTGCCGGGCACCGCGAAGAGCTGGGTCTCCGAACACCTGGCCGCCGCGGTCTCCGGCGACTCCACCCTGCTGATCCAGGGCACCGCGGGCACCGCCGAGGAGTCGATGCGCTACGGCTGGAACTATGCGCAGCTGCTGGCGCACGGGCCTTCCCGCGACGCGCTGACCGCTTCCCCGTTGATGACCGCGATGGCCGACGGCAAGGTCGCCCGCATCGAAGAACTGACGCGTATCCCGGCCGACGTGCAGGACACGCTGATCACGATGCTGTCCGAGAAGACGCTGCCGATTCCGGAACTCGGCGACGAAGTACAGGCAGTCAAGGGCTTCACCGTGATCGCCACCGCCAACGACCGGGACCGCGGTGTCAATGATCTGTCATCCGCGCTGCGGCGCCGGTTCAACACCGTGGTGCTGCCGCTGCCGGCCAGCGCCGAGGACGAGGTGCGGATCGTCGCCCAGCGCGTCGCCGAACTCGGCCGCGGCCTGGAGCTGCCGGAGATCCCAGCCGCCGCGGAGGAGATCCGGCGCGTGGTCACCGTGTTCCGCGAGCTGCGCTCGGGGGTGACCGAGGACGGCCGGACCAAGCTCAAGTCGCCTTCCGGAACGCTGTCCCCAGCCGAGGCGATCTCCGTGCTCACCGGCGGAATCGCGCTGGCCGCGCATTTCGGCGACGGCACGCTGCGCCCGCACGACGTGGCCGCCGGCATCCTCGGGGCGGTGGTCAAGGACCCGTCTGCGGATCCGGTGATCTGGCGCGAGTACCTGGAAACCGTCGCCCGGCCGCGTGATGGATGGTCCGCGTTCTACGAGGCCTGCCGGGAGCTGTCGGCGTGAACCACGGCGCGGCGCAAGTCGTTCTGCTGGGCGTAAGGCACCACGGTCCGGGTTCGGCGCGCGCGATCGCGGCGGCCCTGTCCGCCTTCGAGCCCGACAGGATCCTGATCGAGGGGCCCGGCGACGCCGATCCGCTCATCCCGCTGGTCGGCGCGGACGGAATGCAACCTCCGGTCGCTCTGCTCGCCTACCGGGAGCAGGACCCGAAGGTCTCGGCGTTCTGGCCGTTCGCCGCGTTCTCTCCGGAGTGGGCGGCGTTGCAGTACGCCGTGACCCGCGGGGTCGAGGTCGGGTTCTGCGATCTGCCCGCGGCGGTCTCGCTCTCTCAGGGCGCTGAGGAGCGCGATGGCGGGCCGGATGACGCGGACGCGGAAGGCACGCCGCAGGCGGTGGCGCAACGGTCGCAACAGCGGGACCGGACCGGGGACGGCCCCGACCCGATCGCGCTGCTGGCCACGGCCGCCGGGTACGCCGATCCGGAGGCGTGGTGGGAAGACGTCGTGGAACATCGCGGCGGCCAGTACGGCCAGAGTTCGGAGAATCAGCACGACGGTGACAACCGGAACGGAGCGCGGCGGGCGACCGGAGGGGAGCCGCTCGCGGCCTTCGCCGCCGTCGCCGAGGCCATGGCCGCGGTACGCGAGCACGAAGCGACTGCCCGGCGTGACGCGCTGCGCGAAGCCCACATGCGTACGGTGCTTCGCGCGGCGCTCGCCGCCGGCGCGCAGCGTGTCGCAGTAGTCTGCGGCGCCTACCACGTTCCGGCACTCTCAGGCATCTGCGATGGACGCGAGATCACGCCGCCAACCGCCGCCGCGGACAAGAAGCTGCTGGTGAGCCTGCCCAAGCAGAGCAAGGCCACCGCGACCAAGCTGACCTGGGTGCCGTGGACGCACAGCCGCCTCTCCTACCACTCCGGCTATGGCGCCGGTATCGGCTCTCCGGGCTGGTATCAGCACCTCTTCGACACCGACGACCACATCGCGGAACGCTGGCTCACCTCGGTCGCGGAACTACTGCGCGCCGAGCGGCACCCGGTCTCCTCCGCACATCTGATCGAAGGGGTCCGGCTCGCCGAATCCCTGGCCGCGTTGCGCGGGCGGCCGATGCCGGGCCTGGCCGAGCTGACCGAGGCAACAGTCGCAGTGCTCTGTGAGGGCAGGGAGGAGCCGCTGGCGCTGATCGGCCGGGAACTGGTCGTCGGCGAGACGCTCGGCAGCGTCCCGAGCGGCGTGCCGACCGTCCCTCTGGCCGCCGACCTGACCCGCGAGGCCAAGCGGCTGCGGGTGCCGCGGACCGCCGCGCAGAAGCAGTACAACCTCGACCTGCGCGGCGCCACCGACCTGGACCGCTCAAAGCTCTTCCACCGCCTCGGCCTGCTCGGCATCGACTGGGCCGTCGCCGTGGGCTCGCGCGGTTCCGGCACCTTCCGCGAATCCTGGGACGTCACCTGGGAGCCGCTGTTCGAGGTGCGGCTGGTCGAGGCCGCGGTCTGGGGGACCACGGTGCTTTCCGCCGCGACCGCGAAGGTGCTCGACACCGCCGCCCAAACCGAAGCCCTTGGCTCGCTCACGGTTCTGGTGCAGCGTGCCCTGACCGCCGACCTGCCCGACGCGGTCGATCCGCTGATCGCGCAGGTGCAGAACCGCGCCGCGCTCGACACCGACATCGGCGATCTGGCCACGGCACTTCCCCCACTTGCCAACATCCTGCGATACGGCGACGTGCGCGGAACGCGCGCGGACGGCCTGCGAACGGTCGTGCACGGCATCGCGGTACGCATCGCGATCGGCCTGCCTCCCGCCTGCGTCAACGTGGACGATGACGCGGCGCGTGCTCTCGCACCCGCTCTCGGCAAGGTGCACGCCGCGATTCAGACCCTTGATGAGGAAGCGATCCGCGAACCGTGGCTACAGGCGCTGCGGCAGGTGGCCGATCTCGGCGGCTCCGGTGCCCACGGCCTGCTGGTCGGCCGCGCCACCCGGCTACTGAGCGATGCCGGGATCTTCCACGCGCAGGATGTGGCCGCCCGCATGGCCAAAGCGCTCTCCCGCGGCACCGAACCCGCGGACGCGGCCGGCTGGCTTGAGGGCTTCCTCGCTGGATCAGGCCTCGTGCTCGCCCATGACAAGGCACTGCTTCGGCTGATCGACGACTGGCTCGCGGTGCTCGACACGGATCGCTTCGAGCAGGTGCTTCCGTTGCTGCGCCGCACCTTTTCGACCTTCAGCGGGCCCGAGCGCCGCACGATCGGCGACCGCGCCGCACACCTCAGCCAGGCGGACCGGGCGGCGCCGGACTCACCGAGCTCCGCGCTGCCGACCGGTATCGCAGCGGACTGGTTCGCGGCGGCGCTGCCGACCGTGCGACTGCTGCTGACCGGTCAGACCGTCGTCGTCGAGTCGCCCACACCCGCAAGGAAACCATTGCCGACCAAGTCTCTGGAGCCTGCACCATGACCACTGCTTCCGGCGCGGCGGCAACGGATTCGAGCGATCTCGACACCGAGCGCCTGCGCCGCTGGCGTCTCGTGCTCGGCGGCGAGGCCGAGGGTTCCTGCGGTGCGCTCGGCGGTCGCGACCAGCGCATGGACAACGCCCTCGACGCGCTCTACGCCGCAGCCAACAGCAAGGCCGCACCGCGCGGACGGCCCGATACCCGAGGACAGCGCAGCGCCGGACTCCAAGCCTCCGCCCCGAACGTCGCGCGCTGGCTCGGCGACATCCGCGAATTCTTTCCCACTTCCGTAGTCCAGGTCATGCAGCGTGACGCGGTCGACCGGCTGAACCTTCGACAGCTGCTGCTCGAACCCGAACTGCTCAGCGCGGTGGAGCCCGACATCCACCTCGTCGGCACCCTGCTGTCTCTCAACCGGCTGATGCCCGACGAGACCAAGCAGACCGCACGCCAGATCGTGCGTACTGTCGTGGAAGACCTCGAACGCCAGCTTGCGCAGGGTTTCCGGGCCGCGGTCACCGGGGCGCTCAACCGGGCCGCTCGCACCAACCGGCCACAGCCACGCGATATCGACTGGAATCGGACGATACGCGCCAACCTCAAGCACTATCAGCCCGCGTATCGCACGATCGTGCCCGAGCGGCTGATCGGCTACGCCCGCGCGGCGAAGACGGTCAAGCGCGACGTGGTCCTCGCCATCGATCAGTCCGGTTCGATGGCCGCGTCGGTCGTTTACGCCTCGCTGTTCGGCGCGGTGCTCGCCTCGATGAAGACCCTCAAGACCTCGCTGGTCGCCTTCGACACCGAGGTGGTCGATCTGACGCCGGTGCTCACCGATCCAGTCGACGTGCTGTTCGGCACGCAGCTGGGCGGCGGTACCGATATCAACAAGGCCATCGCCTACTGCCAGTCGCTGATCACCAAGCCCACCGACTCCATCTTCATCCTCATCTCAGACCTCTACGAAGGTGGCATCCGCGACGAGATGCTGCGCCGGATGGCCGAGATGACCGCGGCCGGGGTGCAGTGCATCACGTTGCTGGCGCTCTCCGACGAGGGCGCGCCCGCCTTCGACCAGCGCAATGCCGCGGCGCTCGCCGAACTCGGCGTCCCCGCGTTCGCGTGCACGCCGGACCGGTTCGGCCCGCTGATGGCAGCCGCCATCGAGCGCCGCGATCTAGGGCCCTACACAGCGGTGGGCTGACGCGAGCAAACCCCCTTCCGCAGACCTGCGATGCATCGGTACTGTCCGGGGCTATGTCAACGCCACCTCAAGACCCGAGTAGCGGCGCGTCGGGCAGTTGGCCCCCGCCGCAGGACGCGCCGCCCGGTGCGCCGCAGTTTCAGCCTCCCGGGCCCGTGCCTCCTCAGTTCGGGCAGCCGACCGGCGGCTATCCGCAGGCCGGATATGGACCGGGCCAGCAGCCGTATGCGCAACCCGGCTATGGGCAGCAGCCTGGGTATCCGCAGCCTGGATACGGGCAGCAACCCGGTTACCCCCAGCCTGGATACGGGCAGCAACCCGGTTACCCCCAGCCTGGCTATCCGCAGCAGGGCTACCCGTACCCGCAACAGGGCGGTCCGTATAACCCGTACGCGCCGTACGGCGGCGCGCCCGGCGGGTTCGGCCCGCCCGCGCCTTTGGCTCCCTGGGGCGCCCGCGTCGGTGCGTTCCTGTTGGATGCGCTGATGCTCGTGCCGTTCTGGATCATCGCCATCATCGTTCTGACGGCGACTTCCAGCAGCGCGACGGTCGACCCGGACACGGGCATGGTGACCGGCGGCGGCCCCTCCGGAGCGGGCGTCGCGGTGGCGCTGCTGTTCTACGCCGGGGCGTTCGGCTTCCAGCTCTACCAGCTCTACCGGCAGGGCACGACGGGTCAGACGATCGGCAAGAAGGTCGTCGGCATCCGGGTCATCCGCGAGTCGGACGGCCGTTACACGGGGTTCGGTATGGCCTTCGTGCGCAACTTGGCGCACTTCGTCGACGGGATCGCCTGCTACATCGGCTTCTTATGGCCGCTGTGGGACGACAAGAAGCAGACCTTTGCCGACAAGATGTGCAGCACCGTCGTCGTACGAGGCTGACATGCCGCCGAGGATGCGCCGCACCGGCGTGTCCTCGGCGTCCTGCTCCCATCCTGCTCGTGTCCGGCTACCGGACACCGCTGCTGTAGACGCACATCACACGCGGCCGGTTACGGGCCATTCACCGAACCGGGATAACCTCATAGGAGCTTCCTAGGTAGGCCGGGGACGAGCAGCCGCCCCGAGCCGTCAGTCACTGAGG
>NZ_DATNGK010000144.1:0-2847 GCF_035605935.1 Actinocrinis sp.
GGACTGCACGGTCGGGGTACGGGCCGGCCAGCGTTCGACATCGGTGTTGAGCTCCCAGATCAGCTCGGCTGGCGCGTACATCATGAGGGTGTTGGTCCACTTCATGACAAGCACTGTACCATTTGGTACATGTCTGAGGAAGTGAGTGCTAGAGCACAGCTCTTGGAGCGGGTGATCGCCTTCGCCGCAGCGGAGGGAATCGCCGACAAAAGCCTGCGCGAGATCGCACGTGGCGCGGCTACCAGCCACCGCATGCTGCTCTACCACTTCGGCTCGCGCGAAGGGCTGCTTGCGGCAATCGTCGCGGCGATCGAGGCTCAGCAGCGGGCCGTCATGGTCGCGATGGCCGAGCAGGCCAACACGCCGCGAGAACTCATGCTCGGCCTATGGGGGGAGGTCAGCCGGGAGGAGCTTCGCCCGTTCGTCAAGCTCTTCTTCGAGGTGTTCGGGCTTGTCGCGCAAGGCGCTCCGGGTACTGAAGGACTACGAGAAACGCTGACCCAACCGTGGCTCACCGACGCGGCCGAGGCCGGGAAGGAAATCGGAGTGGCCTCCGACCCGGCCGAACTGCGCGTCGGTGTCGCCGTCAGCCGCGGCCTGCTGCTCGACCTGGTCGCCGGCGCTGACTACGCCGAGGTCGACGAGGCCTACCGCCGCTTCGTCGACCTCTACGAGCGCGCCACGGATCCAGGTGTCCCAGACGTCAATGATCGTTAGGTGAGCGGGCGGGTGGCGCCGAAGTAACCCGCCTCGACTTGCCCGAGTGGGGTCACCTGGACGTAAGACCCGCTGTAGGGCGCCTGGATGACGTTGCCGCCGCCGATGTACAGAGCAACGTGCCCGATCCCGGCCACCGTGCCGTCCTCGCTCCAGAAGACCAGGTCACCTGGGAGCAGCTGATCGGTCGATGGATGGTACGAGCCGACGCCCCACTGGTTGGGCGCGTAGTGCGACATGTGCAGGTACGGCCCCCAGGCGAACAAGGTCAGCCCGGAGCAGTCGTAGCCGATGACGTTGCCGTCGTTGCGCGAGTCGAAGTCCACCGGCACGCCTCGACTCGGCCCCCAGAAGGTGCCGCCGGCGAATGCGTACGGGATGCCCAGTGTCGACATCGCGCGCGCCACCGCAGTGTTGGCCGCAGCGGACGACCATCCGCCACCCGCGCTCGCGCCGATCGCGATATTCGCACCGGGGTTCATGGTGACCGCGGCAGCAGCCGCCGGGCCACCCTGCGCAGCGGCGGCGGCGATGGCCGCTGCTCGAGCCGCCGCAGCTGCCGCGGCAGCCGCCCGGGCCCGGGCTAGCGCCAGCGCCCGCTCCCGCGCGATCCGTTCCTGCTCCGCCTTCCACGCGAGATAGGCGGTGCGCTGGTTGTTCAGTTCCGCGAGCTTGCTCTTGGCGGCATCCAGCCTTGCGTTGCTATCAGCCAGTTGCTGGGTCAGCTGGGCCCGCTCGGCCTGGGCAGCGACGACGGCCGCGTCGGCGTCCCGTTTGGCCTGCGCCGCAGCGGCGGTGGCGGCTGTCTGATCGTTGACCGCTTTGCGCGCGGCCGCGTCGGCGTTGGACTTGGCCACCGTCGCCCGGCTCAGGCCACCAATGGCCGCCAGCTGCGAGTTCGCGACGTAGCGGAGGTAGTCCCCCCGCTGCAGGAGCGCGTTGGGATCGCTCGCGGTCAGCAGGCCGCCGGCGAGGCCCTGCGGCTGGCCGCTGGTATACGCCTCCCGGGCAAAGACGACGAAGTCAGCCTGGGCCTTCGTGATCGCCGCTTGCGCGGCCTTGACCTGTGCCTGCGCCTTCACCGCAGCGTCCTTGGCCTGCTCGAGCCGCTCGAGTGCGAGCGCGAGTTTCTGCTCGGCGCGCTCGGCCACGAGGTTCAACCGATCGAGCTTGCTCTGCATGACCGCGATCTGCGCGGACAGTTGCCCGACCTCGGTGGCGAGCTGGTCCTTCGCCTGATTGGCACTGTTGATCTGCTGGTCGGACGGGTTCGGCGGCGGGTCCGCGACTGCCGTGACCGGCACCGCGATGACCGCTGCCACCGTCGCGAGAATCGAGATGAGCGCGGCAGAGCGACGGCCCACCCCAATCCGACGTCGTGCGCGCACCGCCGCGATCTCCTCGTTTGATGACCCCGTGCTCCGACCACGCTGGAAATCCAGAGTGCCACTTGCGTCCCACATACGCCAGCAGTCCCGTGAGAATCACACGCACCAACGAGCACTAAATCTGGACAAACATGTCTATAGTTGGACCACTGGGTCGACTCGGCGGGACCGGCGGCGTTCCCACGCCGAGACGCCCAGGTGTACCGCGACCGCGTAGAGCACACCCGCGAGGAGATCGACGACGTAGTGCTCACCGAGGTAGACGAGGGCCAGTCCCATGGCGACGGGATAGAGCACGATCAGCCACCGCCACGGGGATCGCAGTCGGCCGATGACGAACAACGCGATCAGGGTGGCGAACGCCGTGTGGAGAGAGGGCATCGCCGCGACAGGGTTGGCGGCCAGTTGACCCGCGCTGAGCAGGTTCCCGGCATGGTTGATGTGCAGCCACAGCCAGCCGCGCGACGAGGCCCGGATAACCGGCTCGATGACGCCTTCCCGCGCCGCGTACCAGGGTGGCGCCGCGGGAAAGAAGACATAGGTCACGAGGCCGGCGACGGACAAGGCGATGACCCGGGTGATGAACTGGATCCAGACCTCGCGATTGCGCAGCCAGAGCACCGCGGCCACGATCGGCGTCGCCAGAAAGTGGGTGATGTAGACCAGCGTGGCCAACGCGTCGTACCACGTCGGTGCGCCCGGATGCAGGAAGTGATCTTGCAACCAGACCGTCGGCACGGTC
>NZ_DATNGK010000145.1:0-7886 GCF_035605935.1 Actinocrinis sp.
ACAGGTGATCGTTTGAGTAGCCGTAACGATCCCAGCTTTGTTGGGTTCCGCCGCCGAACATCGGCTTATGGCTTTCCGCTTGATTGATGCCATAGATGCCTTCGACAGTGAAAGCGTCTGATATCCCGATCAGCTCGGCTCCGGTGAGGCGCACATCGCGACTGGGCGTGAAAGCGTAGCCGAAGTACAGAGTCTCCCCAGTTGTGCAAGTGTTTGCCTCGACAGAAGAGGGCGGCGGCACCTGCATGAAAGACGCATCGTAAAAATAGCTGTGGATGAGCCACCCGGCCACACTCAGCGCTGCGACTGCGGCTATTGTCATCGCGGCTAGTCTGAGCCGACGATGAGTTGGCCGGGCCAGCTCGGCCTCAGTTCGAGTAGACAATTTGCGCGCCAGAGGTGGCTGCGGGATAGACACCGTTTCCGAAGAGTACATGCGGTATGGAGCTGTTGTTATTCATAACCCACTTGTACGTTACCGACGTGGAGTAGTTCGTATTTGCGGATAGATTTATTCCGAACACGTTCACGCCCGCGCTGTAGGTGGCGCCTGGGCCTCCGCTCTTGCTGAACGTCATGTTCGAATCGTAGAACGCCTCGCCGACGCCGCCGTGTGACTGGTCATACTGCCAGACGGGGCTGTTGCTTCCATCGTATTGCGTGAGGTTTCCGCTCGCGGTAGCTGAGCCCGTCCAGTAGTCAGGCACAATCCGATAATTGCTAACGTTTCCTTGGCAGCTGATGTACTCCTGCTGCTTGTCGTAAACGAATGTGCCCCACATGTACGGAGCGTAGTGGTCCCCGGAAGGTGCAGTCATCACCGAGCTGCCTCCAGTGAAGGTCACACTGGCCGCGCCGTTCGCGCTCCAATTGCTACCGCTGTTCGAGTACCCGATGCCGATCGTGGTGGTGGCGTTTTGCTGATACGTGTACTGCACTGACATACCGATATAGGCGTGTGGCTCGCCGATAATGACGCTATACGTGCCGGTCACGCCAGTCGAGTCCCAGGAGACAAAACCGCAGGGTGCGACGCCCCGAGGGGTGACGTGGGTGCGCGTGCGGCCGCCGGCGACCAGATGCGCGGGCTTAACGGTGAGGTCGAGGTCTCTTGCGCTGGAAAGCCCGGCCGCGACGCGCGCGTTTCGGTCGGTGCTGGCGATGGCGCTCGCTGGGGCAGTGGTTGCAGCAGTCTGCAGAGCGCCGCCGCTGGCTGAGGTCACGTCGACCTCATAGTTAATGGTCCCGGCGTCAACCTTCGCAAGCGTCGCCGTCTCGGCTGTGCTCGGGAGGGGCACCGAGTAGTGGCCTGAAGAGTTACTCGTCGTGCTCGCGATCGTGATCTCGTGAATACCCTTGCGATCCATCGCGAAGGCGTTGAGTTGGACGTGCGCTCCGGCGACAACGTGGCCCTGCGCGTCGTGAACTGTCCCGCTGATCTCACTCGACGACGCGCTCGCGCTGGAGGCGTAACACATCGCCGCACTTGCAGCCGCTACTACGGCCGCGATTCGGACAGTCTTGTTGTTCCTCACGCTGCTCCTTTGTAGATTTCTGATATAGGTTTGGGCAGGGGCGCACAAACCTACGGGTCCGACACGGATCGCGGCGCTGCAGATCGCGCCTCAGTAGGCGAATGTACGTCGGTATCGATTCTGAACCGAGACGCAGGATGCCCGCCAGCGATGACATTGCCCGCGCATCGGTACGTCCCGCTTTGCCAGGGCCTCAATCCCCCGCACGCCCCCGGCGTGAAGCTATTTATACGTGGGCTTATCCACTGAGCGCAATACCTTTGTTACCGAGCGGCACATGGCGCATCTCACATGCGAGCGCCTGCGACGGAATAAGGGCCCTAACGACATCTCAGCGCCGCCTGCAGGCGTACCCATCTCCGGAGTGCGCGGACTGACGGCATACTCGGCGGCATGAATCGTGCTGACACGCTGGACCGCGTCGCTGGACGAACGATCCTGCTTGACCCCGACGGCCGGATCTTGTTGTTTCAGTGCTTTGATCCGGCTCAGCCCGAGTCGCCGTGGTGGTACACCCCTGGCGGCGGCGTTGAGCCCGGCGAGACGCCGCAGCAGGCGGCGGCCCGAGAGTTGTTCGAGGAGACGGGACTTGCCGTTGAGCCCGAGGCCTTGGGCGAGCAGGTCTTCTACAACTATGCCGAGTTCTTCATGGACGGCGTGCTCTTGCGCCAGCACAATCACTTCTTCTTGTTCCGCGCCGAATCGACCGAGATCTCGACATCCGGGTTCGACGAGACGGAGCAGCGCCACCACCTCGGCCATCGCTGGTGGAGCGCAGAGGAACTAGAACAGAGCGTTGCGACCTACTTTCCCGAGGAGTTGGCCGGACTAGTGGCGCGATTGGCCCGCTAACGAGGCGCGAGCCCTGGGAACGGATTGCGCAATCTGGTAACGCCGATCAGATGATCTTCCGCGGTGCATCTGCCCGGACTCGACCAGCTGGCACCGATCGAGTGAATAGACGCCCGGCCGGTACACAGTAGAGCGACCGAGCGTCAGCGAGGGCGCGGAGCGTTTGGGGCGGGCGGGAGGGTCAAAGCAGCGTCACGCCCACGACGCATCATGTGTCACCACTCGTCGCGGCCGCCGCTAGCGCGGCTGTTGCGGCGGGCCCGCAGGAAGCCGCCGACGACGCCGGAGAGGCCGAGGCCGAGGAGCAGGAACGAGAGCGTCCAGCCCGCGTTGACGGTGAGGTGACCGCCCGCCGCCAGCAGGTACGCCCCGCCGAGCAGGAAGAACACCACGCCGGCCGCGATGGACACCGGATCTGCCGAGTTGCGCCTCGAAGTTCCCTGCACTGGGCGCGCGCCGGTCTTGTATCCGTGTTCCGGATATGTCACTGCCGTCGCCTCCTGGAGAGTCGGGTACTCGGGTAAGGGCGCTGAGAGGGGCTCAGCGAACGTCTCTTCGCCGGGCTCGATCGGCCCTCGCGGTCCAGGTTCAGTTGGCACGGTCCACCTCCAGATCTCCGGCGCCCGCCTTCAGGTCAAGCAGGATGGTTCCATGGGAGCCGCCGACTGCCGCGGCATCGAAATGGTGGGTCACGTCGATACCCGAGTGCTCGGAGTCGTCCGGGAAGATCATGCGGCCCACGCCCACGTGTCCGGTGATCTCGACCGCCACGTCGTCGGGCACTGTGACCAGCAACTGGCCGGCGCCGACGTAGGCGGTGACGTGCACCGTGCCGCCGTGTGGATCGACGTTCGATAGGTCGAGCTGGCCTTTGCCCGCCGCCAGGTTGTACGGCGAGCGCAGCGCGGCGGCGGAAGCCGGGACCCACGTGGTATTGCCGGTCTCGCCCCGCAGCGGGACACCGAGCGCGTTGGCCACGATCAGCGGCACGGACAGCACCAGGCCGAGCGGAATCAGTGCTCTGGCACGCCCGAACAGTCCGCCGACGACCATTCCCGCGCCGACCGCCATGACCGCCAGCGCGAGCGCCGAGGTGCCGCCGATGTGGAACGCGCCGGCCTCGGCGAGCACTCCGATCAGGCCGAGGGCCAACAGCGCGGCGGAAAGTGTCAGGCCACTGATTCGGCGTTGCGGCGGCGCCTCGAAGGTGCCTACGGGCTCGGCGCCGGGGGTGTAACCGCGGTACTCCCAGCCGAGCGTGGAGGCGAATGCGGCCTCTGATGTCGCCGTGGGGTCGGGCGCAGGGGCAGGCGGGGCGTCTGACGGCCCGGGACCTCCTGCCGCGCCCGTCGGACTCGACGCTCCGGTCTCGGGTGCCGGATAGGTCGGCACGGGGCGCTGCCACCACGGCTGCGGCCGGTCTCCTGGTCCCGGTCCTGCGCCTGGTCCCGCTCCTGTTTCCGGCCCGCGGCCGCGGCGTGCGTCCCCGCGCCAAATCAGTACAAGTACGATCGCGGCCGCCAGCACCAGCAGCGGCACCGCGTGATTGAGGCCCCTCGCCAGCGTGGTGAGTGCGACCATGCCCCCGAGCACTACGAGCACCGCGATCGCCACCGCGCCAAGCGCGCTGCGGCCGGTCAGCAGCCGGTGCGCCTCCGACTCACGTTCCCCGTCGTCGGGCACGAACAACCAGGCGGCCGCGTAGGCGAGCAGCCCGAAGCCGCCGATGAAGGTGAGCACGGCGAACAGGATTCGGAACACGACCGGGTCGACGTCCAGGTGTCGGCCGAGGCCCCCGCAGACCCCGGCGATCATCCTGGAGCGCCGATCGCGGCGCAGTGGCGGTCGCACCGGGCCCGGCCCCTGCTCCGGTCCCGGCCGCGTGCTTCCTGCTGCCGCGCCGTGTGTGCCCCGTCCGGCCGAGGACGCGCCTCCCCGCGCTTCCCCGGCCGTCGCGCCGGCCCAGGTGCCGGCACCGGCATCTGGGCCGGCGCCCGCGCCCGGGCCCCAGCCCCAGGCGTCACCGCTCCCCGCGGTGTTCTCTACCCCGGTGTTCCCCGCTCCGGTGCTGCCGGCTCCGGTGCTGCCGGCTGCGCTGCTCCCCGTGCCGGCACCACTCGCTCCAGCGCCGCTCATGTCGGCACCGCCCGCTTCCTCATCGCTCATGTCCTCAAGCCTCCCGCGCCCGGCGGCTCCTGCCATCGGGCGCACCCAGGATCCAACCCGGAACTTCACCCCCGAGACCGGCTCCGGGTCATCCCCGATGCACAATCGCCGCGCGCCGTGTGAGCATGGCTGTCGTGATGCCGTTGTGATGCCACCGCTGCCTGAAGGGACCCGCCGCCTCTACCGATCCTCGGAGCGTCGGCTGGTTGGTGGTGTCGCGCGCGGGCTCTCGCTGCATCTCGGCGTCGACGTCTGGCTGCTGCGGCTCGCCTTCATCCTGCTCGTGTTCGTCGGCGGCGCGGGCATCGTCACGTACGCGGCGTTCTGGCTGTTCGTGCCGCTCGGCCGGGTGCCGCAGGTCGACCGGTCGGATCCACGTCCAGGCGCCCGCGCGGCCGTGGCGATCGCGATCGCCGCCGAGGCGGTCCTGGTGATCGGAATCGGCGGCACGAACAGTTCCGGCAAGTGGAACGTCGTCCTCCCGGTCGCGGCCGTGGTGGTCGGGCTCGGCGTGCTGTGGCGGCAGGCGGACGACGACCAGCGCGCACGCTGGTTCCGGCCGCAGCGATTCAACCCGACCGCACTGCTGCGCGGGGTGCTCGGCTCCGCGGTGGTGCTCGGCGGCATCGCCGCGCTGGTCTCCGGGGGAGTGCCCTGGAACAAGGCCGGCCGCACCCTGCTCGCCGCGGGCGCGCTGCTGGGCGGCGTGCTGCTGATCGCGACTCCGTTCCTGCTACGGGTCTTCCGCGACCTGTCGGCCGAGCGGTCTGCTCGCATCCGCTCGCAGGAGCGCGCCGAGGTAGCCGCGCTGATGCACGATTCCGTGCTGCACACGCTGACGCTCATTCAGCGCAGCAGCGCCGACCCGACGGAGGTCGCGCGGCTGGCCCGCGCACAGGAGCGTGATCTGCGCTCCTGGCTGTACGAGGGCGGTCCGCGGCCGCGTTCCGGAGGAGACGTGCCGCCGGAAACCTTCGTGCAGGCGATCAAAGCCGCGGTCGCGGAGGTGGAAGACCGGCACAGCGTGCAGATCGAGGTGGTCACAGTCGGCGACGCGCCGCTGGATGACCATCTGAACGCGTGCGTAGCGGCTACGCGGGAGGCGGCGGTCAACGCAGCGAAGTACGCCAAGGGCGCCCCGGTCTCGGTATACGCGGAGATTGAGACGGAGGGCAACCGGACGCGCAGCGTGGAGGTGTTCGTACGTGACCGCGGGCCGGGATTCGACTTGGACACCGTCGCCACCGATCGCATGGGGATCCGCGAATCGATCATCGGAAGAATGCAGCGATACGGGGGACGGGCGAGCATTCGCACCGCGCCCGGAGAGGGCACCGAGGTACGCATAGAGTGGCGTCGTGACTGATCAGGGGCATGAGCAGGTGGAGCAGGTAGAACCGGTTACCGGCAGCGAGGACATGAGGGGGACCGAGGCTGCGGCCGGGGTCGAGGTTGATGACGCTGGATCACCGGCAGCGATCCGGCTGGTCTTGGTCGACGATCACCGCATGTTCCGTACCGGGGTGCGAGCGGAGCTCGATGAAGTCGCCGGGGCGGCGGTAGAGGTGGTCGGCGAGGCGGACGATGCACCGCGCGCCGTTGCGGTCATCCTGGCGACGCGGCCGCAGGTCGTGCTGCTTGACGTACACCTGCCCGGCGGCGGCGGCCTCGAAGTCCTCAAACAGTGCGTCGCGCGCGCACCCGAGGTCCGCTTCCTGGCGCTATCGGTCTCCGACGCGGCCGAGGATGTGATCGGCGTGATTCGGGCGGGCGCGCGAGGCTATGTCACGAAATCGATCACCGGTGCCGAACTCGTCGATGCAGTACGTCGCGTCGCAGACGGTGACGCTGTCTTCTCTCCGCGCCTGGCCGGATTCGTGCTGGATGCGTTCTCCGGCTCTGTCGCGCCCGTGGACGAGGAGCTTGACCGGCTCACGGCGCGTGAGCGCGAGGTTCTGCGCCTTATCGCTCGCGGCTATGCGTATAAGGAGATCGCGCGCGAGCTTGTCATCTCGGTGAAGACGGTGGAGAGCCACGTGTCTTCCGTCCTGCGCAAGCTCCAGCTCTCCAACCGTCACGAGCTGTCTCGCTGGGCGACCGCGCGACGGCTTGTCTGAGCGCAGCCGGATGTGCCGGCGTTATGTGCCGACGTGACGCATCGGCGTGACGTCCTGGCGTGACGTGCTGCCTGATCGCTCAGGGCGAACCTATCCGAGGACATTAGTGAGCCTTTCTCATCTATAGTGTGCTCGACGCCGAGACGAGGGGGTCAGGTGACGGCTATCAAGCGCGCACGGGGAAACGGCACCAAGCCGGTCGACACCAGCGAAGGCTGGCTGCGCCGGCTGCTCGGCTACACCTGGAAGTACAAACGGCTCGTCATCATCGCCGTCGTCGCCTCGCTCGCGATCAGCGGCATCAACCTGGTCGTACCGCTGATCCAGCGGGCCGTCATCGACAACGTGATCCTTCGGCACTCCGAGCCGCTGGCCCCCTGGGCCGTGGCGTTGCTCGCGGTCGCGGCGCTGAATCTGGTGGTCTCGCGCACCCGGCGCTATATCGGCGGCCGCATCGGCATCGAGGTGCAGAACGACCTGCGCACCGACGTTTTCGACGCGCTCACCCAGCTCGACGGGCAGGGGCAGGACAATCTGGAGACCGGGCAGATCGTCTCGCGCTCCTCCTCCGACATCAACATCGTCGCCCAGCTGCTCGGCATGGCCCCGATGCTGGGCGGCATGCTGCTGATGTTCGTCAGCTCGCTGATCGCGATGCTGGTGCTCTCCCCGTTGCTGACCCTGATCGGACTGGCGGTCGGCCCCGGTCTGGCCGTAGTCACCACGCTGGCCCGCAAGCGGTTGTTCCCGGCCACCTGGGACGCACAGCAGAAGGCCGGGATGCTGGCGGGCGTGGTCGAATCCGCGGTCACCGGCGTGCGCGTGGTGAAGGGCTTCGGCCAGGAACACCAGGAGGTGCGCAAGCTGGAGGGCGCCGCCGAGGCGGTGTTCGCGGCCCGGCTGCGCTCGATCCGGCTGACCGCGAAGTACAACCCGACCCTGAGCGCGATCCCGACTTTCGGACAGCTCGGCGTACTGGCCTTCGGCGGCTGGCTGGCGCTGCGCGGAGACATCACGCTCGGCACTTTCCTCGCCTTCTCCGCCTACCTCGCGCAGTTCGGCGGCCCGGTGCGCGCGCTCTCCACACTGCTGACGTTCGGTCAGCAAGTGCGGGCCAGTGCGGTACGTGTCTTCGAGGTCATGGATTCGAAGCCGCAGATCAGTGACCGGCCGGAAGCGCCGCCGTTGCCGGAGGGCGTCGAGGGGGTCGCGTTCG
>NZ_DATNGK010000146.1:0-27734 GCF_035605935.1 Actinocrinis sp.
GGCGAGGTCCAGCGTCGCGGGCGCGGTGCCGGTGTTCTTCACGGTGAGCGTCGAGGTGCCGGTGCCGCCCCAGGCCAGCGTCTTGCTGATGCTGCTCGGGGTGACCGTCAGCCGCCCGGCCTTCAGGGCGAAGTCGGCCTCCGCGACGCCTCCATCAGCGACGGTGACCGTCTTGGCGGCCGAGGAGTAGTGCGTCTTGGTCGCGGTGGCAGTCACGCTGCCTGCTGGGGCGAACAACCAGTAGAAGGCTCCTGACAGCGCAGGGTCCTGCGTTACTTCCGAGTTTCCGGTAGCGGACGTGCCGCTCGCGCTGACCGTGACGCCGGGAAGCGCGGCGTGCGTATTCGCATCGGTGACCTGCCCGATCAGTAGCCCGCCAGACACCGGGTCGCAGCTGGCGTTGCCGAGCAGGACATTGTCGAGCTCCCAGAAGTAGGCCCAGGTCCCGGTGTAGTGGAAGCGGGCCTGCACCGCGCTCTTTCCGGCGGCCTGCGGCAGCGGGATGTTCTGGTGCTGCCCGGAGACCGCGTTGGTGGTGAAGTGCCACACGTTCGTCCACGTGGCGCCGCCGTCCACGCTCACATCGACGTCGGCGACCGAGCCGGTGTACGGCTTGTAGTCGGTGTCGAACGACAGCGCCGGGGCGCTGTTCCCGGTCAGGTCGGTGGACGGGGTGGTCAGCGTGGTGTCCTGGCTGTGGCCGGCGCCGTAGTAATCGCTGTCCACGATCGCGAAGCCGCCGCTGCCGCCGGTGAGGTTGCCGCGTGCGCCGGCGTCGGTGAACGCCCAGCCGCCGACGGTGTTCGCCGCATTGGTGACCGTCCAGCCGGCCGGGGTCGAGGCGGAGTCGAACGACGCGAAGGTGCCATTGTTATGCGTGACATAGCCAGGCGCGGTACACGCCGTCGTGTCGACGGGCACTGAGATGTTCTGGGTGACCGCACTGGTGCCCACCACGATCTGCTGATCAGTGGCCTGATAGCCGGGATAGGCGGCCGTCACGTGCAGCGTGTAGGTGGTGTCGACCGGGAGCTGGAGGCTGTACGCGCCAGTCTTCGGGTTCGTGTACACCGGACCGCCAGGCGCGCCGTCCACGGTGATCGCCGCGTAGAGCGGCCAGCCCTTGCCCGAGCCGTCCTTGACCTTGCCGGTCACCGAAGCGCGGGCCACGGCGCCCAGCGCGAAGTCCTCAGTCACGGTCTGCTTGTCGGCTACCGCTACCGAGGACACCGAGGAGCTCGCGTAACCATAGTCGCTCGCGGTAACGGTGTACGTGCCCGGAAGTACCGACACAGAGTACGTGCCATCAGCGGCCGTATTCACCGAATTGCTGCCGACCGCGACCTTCGCTCCGGCGAGCGGCGAGCCAGTGGTCGAATCGGTCACCGTGCCGTGCACCGTGCCGTGCGGGCCGCTGGTGAACGCGGCGACTCCGTTCGGCGTGCCGAGGCCGGTCGGGCCGTCGTAGCCGGTGCCCGCAGTGCACAGATAAGTCGGGGTGCAGGTTCCGTTCGAGCCGGTCGTCACGTCATTGAGTGACGTCGCGGCCGCGTACGGGTAAGAATTCGGATACGTCCCGCTCGCTGGCGCGCCCGCGTCGGCATATACGGCCGCGATGATGGGGGAGGAAGCGCTGGTTCCGCCGAAGACGCCCCAACCGGCCGCCTGATAGCTGTCGTAGACCGCGACACCGGTAACCGGGTCCGCGTCAGCGGCGACGTCGGCCACCGAACGCATCGCGCAGCCGGAGTCCTTCTGGAACGCCGGCTTCGGCTCGTAGAGCGAGCAGCCCGATCCGGGGCCGCCGTAGCTGTTGTTCCACACCGACTCGGACCAGCCGCGCGTGCTGGAGTCCTTGACCAGCGACGTGCCGCCGACCGAGGTCACGTACTGCGACGCCGCCGGATAGGAGACCCCGTACGCGCCGTCACCCGAGCTGGCTACCACGGCCACGCCCGGGTGGTTGTAGTACGCGTCGAGCGTGGTCAGCTCGGACGGGTCCTCGCCGCTGCCCGGCGTTGCGGAGTAGTCGCTGCCGTACGAGTTGGACACGTACTGAGCGCCGAGTGCGACGGCCTCGTCCACGGCCGCGCCGAGATCGGGGTCGGCCGGGGAGTTGGCCTCGACCAGCAGGATGTGCGCGGCGGGCGCGACCGCCGAGACCATGTCCAGGTCCAGCGAGATCTCACCGGACCAGTCCGCGTTGGGGGTCGGATAGGCGGTGCCGCCGGTCTGGTCGACCTTGCTGAAGCAGCCGTTCGCGGTGGTGCACGCGGGAAGGCCGTATTGCGCGCGGTAAAGGGAGAGGTCTGATTCGGCGTTCGGGTCGTCGTAGGCGTCGACGATGGCGATCGTGGCCCCCGCGCCGCCCCCGGCCGGCAGGCTGTAGGCGCCGGCCAGGTCGGCCGGGCCGAACCCGGCCGGAGTCGCGTTCGGCACCAGTCCCTTGGTGCCCTTCACGTCGGTGCGGCGCAGCGCGAAGCAGGTGAACTGGCCCTTCTTCGCCGGCGCGCACACCGGTTTGACGGTGGCGGTCGGCTTCGACTTGGCGCTCTTGCCGGTGGTGACGGCGGCCTGGGCGGGAAGCGCGGCGGACAGCGAGGTCAGCGCCAGCGCGGCGACGGTCAGGGAGCTGATCGAAAGCAGCCTGCGTGATCTGGAACGGCGAGGTGAAGTGCGTAGCCCGAATGTTCGCACCGTGGTGCTCCAAGCTCTCTTGTGGAGTGCCAGACTTGACCACGGGTTGTGGCCATGTCTGGACTCTTAGCCTCCGCGAGCTTGGAAGTACACGTTAAGGCAGTGGCGTATTCACGCCAGGGGCGTGGTTGGTGCGCCAGCCGGTTCCCGATCACACCCGTGCCGGATCAGCTTTCTTCTTCGATTTCGCCTTTCGCTGCTTCGCCGGGCGGCTGCCGGCCCGCGGTGACCAGCCGAAGGCGAGCGAGCCGCCGAGTACACCGAGCAGCATGCCGATCAGGAAGCCGCCGAGGTTCGCGGTGAGCCACGTACCCAGCGACAGCAGCACGGAGAGCACGGAGTAGAAGGTGCGCTGCGCCGGGGCGAACCACAGCAGCAGCCCGCAAAGGATCATCATCGCGGGCAGCAGATACCCGGCCAGACCCTGCGGTCCGACGTGCAGCACCACGCCGAGCGGGGCCTTCTCGGTGAAGAGGATCTCCACTGCGCCGAGTGTGATCAGCAGTCCGCCCCAGAAGGGACGGGTGCGCCGCCAGTGCCGGAACGCGATCCTGGCTCGATGCGGCCGCGAGCCGGCCGCGGGCTGTTGCGCGCACGCGCCGGGCAGGGCGGCTCCGTCAGGGTGCTGTGTTCCAGTCGCGGCGTGTGACGCGGGCGGTCCGGAGATCGCCCCCTCCCACCACGCGCCTTCGGCGGGAGCAGCACTCTGATTGGTGCCGGCGCCCTGTAGCGGCGAGTCTTCCTGCCCTGATTCGTTGGATGCGGGCACCCCCGCCGGGTCGAACCCGGCGGGGGTCTCGCCTGAAGCGGACGGGGTCACGTCAGCAGCCGTTGCTCTGGAAGCTCATGCTCAGGCCCGGCAGGCTGAACGATCCGGCCGTGGTGGCGTAGTTGTCCTGGTTAAGGTGGTCGATGTCGACCGTCTTGGCCTGCTGGCCGAAGTCGCCCAAGAGCTCGGGCGGAGCGGCGATGCCGGGCACGTCGTTGAGCGTCGTGGCGTCGTTGCCGACCTCAAGGGTGTTGAAGGTCGCGTCGCCGGACAGCGAGTCGGAGTCGACCACGAGATCCGTGCCGGTCACCGGGGTGCTGCCCCGGCCCGCGCGCAGCACCAGGTTGATCGCGCCGAGGTTGACGCTCTGGCAGAAGTTGGTCAGCGTCGCGTGGTGGATCGCCGAGACGACCACGGTGACCTGACCGCCGGTGTCGGTCAGGTTCGGGCTGTTGGGGGCGGTGTTGTCTATTGCCCCCCACTGCTCGAAGCCGTCGCCGTGCAGGTGATCTGCGGTCACCGTGAACGCGATGCCTGAGATGGAGAACTGGGCCGCGAGCACGCCCTGAGCGGTGAGCGCGACCAGCGCGCCGCCGGCCAGAGTAGCCGGGATCATCAGCGCCGCGAAGCGCTTGAGGCGCACCCGGCCCTGCGAGGCGTCCTCGGTCGGATCCGGTGTGGGTATTTCGGGTTCAGCGGTGGCCATGGACGGCTCCCTTTGTTCGCACGTCGTCGGGCGGATTGTGGAACGCTGCGCGGCGCGGGTCGGTCGGTGGGACGTGTCGCAAAACGGTGGGTCAGCCGGCTGCGCGGCGCGGCGGGACTCGAAGCACAGAGTGTTGCGATACGGCGGTACGGACTTCGTGGTTGGTTTCGTTTCATCACCCCGCACCGCTCGAACGTGTGAGCTGCTCATGTTCGAGTGGTGACCGGCTGAAGTTACCGCCGGGTACGGCGCTGGTCAAGCTGTTCGGTCAGGGAACTGCTTTGTGGATCTTCGAGAGCTGAGGTGCGCACGGCGCGACCGCGCGCGCCGCGGGTGGTGTGGCCCCGGTATCGGCCGCGCCGGTGTGCTGCGGGCCGAGGAACGGGGTGAACAGGAAGTGCGCGAGTACCGGAAGCAGTTCGGGCAAGCCGGCCTCCCGGCCCGCCGCGACCTCACGGTAGATCGTCGAGTACACCCCGCCGACGAGCGTGTCGACCAGGGTCTGCCGATACGCGGGATCAGGCAGGCCGACCGGCTCCGGGGCCTCGGCGAAGAAGCGGCCGAAGCGGGCCAGCAGTTCGGCGCGCTGGAGCCGGCCCGGCGGCCCGACCGCCTCGATCTCCACCACTGCCATCCGGGCGAAGGCCGGCACGCTCGCCAGCACCTCGAGCAGCACTCGAAGCCCGGCGAGAGTCGCCTCTCGCCAGCCCTCGCGCTGCTCATAGGCGTGTTCCATCATCCGGAACATAACATCGGTGCCGTGCCGATAGGTGGCCAGGAAGGCATCTTGCTTGCCGTCGAAGTGCACGTAGAAGGCCGGCCTGGTCACTCCGGCTGCCCGGCAGATGTCGGTCACCGAGGCGTCGGCGTATCCGTGCTGTGCGACGGTGTGTACGAGCCCGTCATAGAGCCGGTCCCGCTGGGTAGCGGCCACCTGCTCCGGCGACAGGCGGCTGGGACCGCGCTTGATCGCCCGCTCGGGATCCCGGCCGTGCCTGGCGCCCGGCAAGGGCGCGCTGAGCGGTGATGCGGTGGCCAGAGTGACTGAGGGGACTGACGGGCCCAGCGGTGGGGCATCGATCTTGGCAGACATCTGCTTCCCCTCCGCCCTTGACGATGAGACCTCGTCAGGATTATAACTCCCGAAGGTTTCGTTTCCAGCCTGTGTCGCAAAAACTATTCAGGGCTCTGCGGCGGCGCCGAGGTCTGCGGCCATCACGCCCCTGAGAGCCCGTTCGCACTCAACGCATCCTTTCACCTGCCCGCGGCGTCGGGCTAACGCCTGCCCGCGTCGCGGCGCCACCCACCCTCATCCCCTATCGGGAGTGCGCCGAGCCATGAGTACCCTGTCACCCGTCCCCGCGACTTCAGGCGCGCCAGTCGCGCCGTCCGGCTCCCGCCGGAGCAGAAGGCTGCGAACCGCCGCCGCCACGCTCGGCGCCGGATCGCTGATCGCCGCACTCGGCGCCGCGCCGGCCTCGGCCGCGTCCGCGCCCACCGGCCCCTATGCCGGCATGGGCACCTGCCCGCTGTCCAGCGCCTCGTTGCAGGACTCGAACAACGGCGCGGTCGGCTGCGTCGTGGCCGTGGTCAACGGCGGCAGCTTCACCATCGGCAGCCACGTGGTCACCATCCCGGCCAGTTCGCCGATCACTACCACTTTCGGGGTCTATTGGCCCAACAACGGCCCGACCGTCTCCTTCCCCGACGGCAACTCCTCGGAGATCTTCTCCACCGTCGCGCCCACCGACGGCAAGGAGCTGACCGCGGCGCCGCTGGACGTGCCGATCCCCGGCATCTCCAACTTCTGGCCCGGGGTCACCAGCGCCATCACCCAGATCGAGCTGGCCGGGCCGATCACCAACTTCGCACCGCTGGCGGCCGGGGAGTCCTACCCGGTGTTCAAGCTGCCGATCAAGCTGCACCTGGAGAACGCCTTCCTCGGCCCGAACTGCTACGTCGGTTCGAACAGCGCCCCGATCGTGCTCCAGCCGACCACCGGCACCACCAACCCGCCGCCGCCGAACAAGCCGATCACCGGCGACCCCGGCACCATCAACTTCGGCAACGACCCCAACGGCTTCGGCGACGCGATCGTCGGCTTCACCGGCGCGACCCTCGTGGACAACGCGCTGTCCACCCCGGGAGCCAGCGGCTGCGGCCCGTTCGGCACCTTCAACTGGATCGTCAACCTGCTCTTCGGCCTGCCCTCGGCGGCCGGGAACAACACGGTGACCTTCAGCGGCGTCAACACCACGCTCGCCGTGGACAGCGACATCAATGACCTGACCAGCGCGATCACCGCGTCGGAGAAGTAAGAGCTCGAACGCCCTGGCTTTGTTCACAGCGTTCGAACACAGAGTTCGACCACAGAGTTCAACCAACCAGCAGTACACCCTCATACACGCAAAGGAGCGTGCGCACATGCGCAAATACCTAGGTCTGGGTGCCGCGGCCGCATTGGGCCTCGTCACGGCCTTCACGGCCGTGCCGGCCGCCAACGCGGACAGCGTCGCCGTGCTGACCACCGGCAGCGCCGGCGGGGCGAACGTGACGGTCGGCGACACCCTGCAGGCCGGCCTGTCCAGCGGCACGACCTCCAGCTTCCTCGACGCCAACGGCAAGGGCGTGACCTGCACCGCGGCCAACTTCGCGGCCTCGGTCACGGACAACCCGGCGGCGCCCGGCGTCGCGTCGGAGTCCATCACGGCCCTCGGCTTCAGCGGCTGCACCAGCAACATCTCCGGCGTGAAGAGCGTGAAGAGCATCACCATCGACAACCTGCCGTACTCGGCGACCGTCGATGACTCCACCGACTCGATCACCATCAGCAGCTCGGTGCACGCGACCATCTCGCTCGGCCTGGTCATCGGCAGCGCGACGTGTAAGTACAGCGGTCCGTCGACCGGTGTCGCCGGCTCGGTCTCGCTGACGGACGGCTCGCTGTCCTTCGTCAACCAGACCTTCACTCGGGACACCGGCTCGTGGGCCGGCTGCCCGTCGCCGGAGAGCTTCAACGCCGACTTCGGCCCGGTGCTGGACACCTCGGTGGCCGGCAGCCCGTCAGTGTTCCTGAACTAGCTCCGGCTCGGCTAGCACAGGTGAGCAGTGTGCTAGTGAACTCGTGCATGGCAGTGCGGATCGAGGGTTGAAGTAGGTGCTCTGATCTACGACGTCGTTGGGGAACGGTGTCGTAGATCAGAGCTTTACTTTTGCCGCGGTTCGCGCATCGCGTTTGTCAGTCCACCGTGCGAATCCGCCGGACCAGCACCGATCCGGCGATAGTGACGACCGCGACGACTACATAGAGCGTCGAGTAGCCGCCGAGATAGGTGACGATCGGTGCGGCCAGCGCGGGACCGAGCACCTGCGGCGCGGAGTTGGCGATGTTGATGATGCCGAGATCCTTCGCGCGGTCCTGCGCCGTCGGCAGCACCTGCGTGATGAGCGCCTGGTCCACGGACAGGTACACGCCGAACCCGAGGCCGAGTATGGCCGCCGCGATGAGCGCGCCGTTCCACGTCGGCCAGATCGCCAGCAGGGTCGCGGCGCCGGCCATGACGTACCCTGACACAATCACCGAGGGCTTACGCCGGCCACTGCGGTCGGAGATGACGCCGCCGACCACGACGGTGAGCACTGTGGTGACCGTGTAGACGAGGATGAGGACCAGCAGGCCGTCTTCCGCCTTGTGGCCGGGGAAGTGCTGCGCGTAGTGCACCTTGTCGCGCAGGAAGTACAGCAGGTACAGCGTCGCGAGCGCGTTGCCCAACTGCACCAGGAACCTGGTCGCCCAGGCCCAGGCGAAATCCGGGTTCTGTTTCGGGCTGAACCGGAACGAGCCGAGCAGTGAGCGCGCCGAGAAGTGCGGCAGTTCCTCGCGCGGCACCTGCGGATCCGGCCCGCGCAGCAACAGCGGGACCGCGGTCAGCACGACGATCGCGCCGGTGAATACGTATCCGGATATGGTTCCGGTGACCAGCGCCGTCACGGCCAGAACGCCGATCACGACTCCGATCGACTGCGTCAACCCGATCCATCCAGAGACCACGCCGCGCTGACGCACCGGAACCCGGTCCGGAATCAGTGCGCTAATACCAGCCTGCAGGGCGTTGAGTCCCGCCTGCGCCAGGCACCAGCCGAGCGTCACGCCCAGGAGCGTGCGCTGGCCGGAAAGCAAGGCCAGGCCGGCGAATCCGAGCAGCGCGCCGCCGGCGATCCACGGCCTGCGCCTGCCGTACCGCGATCCGGTCGCGTCGGACAGCGCCCCGGCGATCGGCCCGACCACGACCGCGACCAGAGCGCCGAACGCGGTCGCGATGCCCAGGTACGTGGTCTTCCTCGCGTCGTTGATGTCCTGCATCTGGTTCGGCAGCAGCACCTGGAGCGGCGCGAAGTAGCCGATCCACAGGCCCAGGTTGGCCAGCGAGAGCAGCGCGGTCCAGCGGTTGGTGACCCTGGCGAAAGGGGCAGCGCCGGACGCGGACGTGTCGCTGCTTTCAGAGAGCCCTGATATGCCGGGCGTGGCCGGCGATTCTGGCGCCGTACCCTCCCACGTGGTCACCGCTGGGCCGCGATCTCGTCGCGTAGCCAGTAGAACGAGTCCTTCGGCGCACGGCGCTGGGTGGGGTAGTCGACGTATACGAGGCCGAAACGCTGGCTGTAGCCCTCGGCCCACTCGAAGTTGTCGATCAGCGACCACGTCAGGTACCCGCGCACGTCGACCCCGGCCGCCATCGCCTCACGCAGCGCACCGAGGTGCCCGGTGAGGAAGTCGATCCGCTCGGTGTCGTGCACGCGGCCGTCGTTGGTTAGCACGTCGCTAGTTGAGCAGCCGTTCTCGGTGATGTAAATCGGCGGCAGCGCGGAACCGTAACGGCTGCGCAGGCCGACCAGCAGTTCCCGCAGGCCGTCTGGCACGACCGGCCAGCCAAAGGCCGTGGTCGGCACGCCCTCGATCTCGTTGAGCGTGAACGGCAATCCGTCGTTGCCGGTCGGATCGGCGTATTCCACGACACTTGGCGTGTAGTAGTTGATCCCCAGCCCTTCCAACGGGGCGTGGATCAGCTTGAGGTCGTCATCCTCGACGAACGAGGGGTATGCCTCTGGCCCCAGGGCGCTGAGGTCCGGATAGGTGCCGAGTAGCACCGGATCGTTGAACAGCCGGTTGTGCAGCGCGTCATAGATGGCGGCCGCGGCGAGGTCGTGCTCCGCTTCACTCGCGGGCCGTACCGGAGTGCAGTTGTTGGAGATAAGGACGCCCAGACCGCGATCGTGCAATTCTCCGGCGGCGAGGCCGTGCGCGAGTAGCTGATGGTGCGCGACCGGAAGCGCGTCCAGGCCGAGCGTACGGCCGGGTGCGTGCATGCCGAGCGCGTAGCCGAGCGTCATGTGGATGAACGGTTCGTTCAACGTGATCCAGAGTTTGACCCGGTCGCCGAGCCGATCCGCGACCAGCGCAGCGTATTGCGCGAACTGGTACGCGGTCTGCCGATTGAGCCAACCGCCCTCGTCCTCAAGCGGTTGTGGCAGGTCCCAGTGGAAGAGCGTGGGCAGCGGCGTGATCCCGCGCTCGCCGAGCGCGTCCACGAGCCGATCATAAAAATCCAGGCCGCGGGGGTTCGCTGGTCCGCTGCCGCTAGGCTGGATGCGTGGCCAGGCTATGGAGAACCGATAGGCGTTCGCGCCCAGTTCGGTCAGCAGCGCCACATCCTCGGGCCAGCGGTGGTAGTGGTCGGCCGCCACATCCCCGGTGTCACCTTCCTTCGTGCGGCCCTCAAGGTGGGAGAAGGTGTCCCAGATGGATGGGCCGCGCCCATCCTCCGCGACGGCCCCCTCGATCTGGTAGGCGGCGGTGGACGCTCCCCACAGGAAGCCTTCCGGGAACCGCGGTAGCGATGACATCAAACACCCTTCTAATGTGAGTGGCGCTCATGTTAGAGAAGGAAGTAGCCCCATGCCAGAGGTCACAGCAGCCCCGAAAGCGCCCCCGCCCGCGGCCGGCGGCGCGCCGGACGTCGGTCCCGTGCGCCGCCGGCCGGTGCAGCGCCGCAGCCTGGAGCGCTTCGAGCGGATGCTGGACGCCTGCGCGCAACTGCTCGACGAGGTCGGGTACGACGAGCTGACCACCAGCCAGGTGGCCAAGCGCGCCCGGGTGCCGATCGGCACGCTCTACCAGTTCTTCGACGGCAAGCAGGCGCTCGCCCGAGCGCTCGCGCGGCGCAACCTCGACCTGTTCCTCGAGCGGCTGCACGCGCGGTTCGCCGCCGCTGGTGCGGTCGGGACGTGGGCGGACGCGGCCTCGGTGGTCGTCGCCGAGTTCGTGGCGATGAAGCGGGACGTGCCCGGTTTCGCGGTGGTCGACTTCGGCGACGCGCGGGCCGGCAAGGAGTTCTTGCTCGACGCCGACCGCGAGGTCGAGAACAACTGGCTGGTCGCCGAACGGCTCAAGCAGTTGGGTGTGGAGGATCTCGGGCTGGAGGACGGCCCGGACGTCGACCGGGCGTTGCTCGTAGCGGTCGAGGGCGCGGACAGCGTGCTGCGCCTGGCCTTCCGCTACAGCCGCGACGGCGACCCGGCGCTGATCGCCGAGGCCGACCTGCTGCTGCGCGGCTACCTCAGCACCCGGCTGCCCGGCCCGTCGAATGAGGCGGGTCACTAGCGTGCGCACGACGGCGGCGGACGACGAGCGCGCTCGGCTGGGCCTGCGCGCGGACTGCGCCAACTGCTTCGCGCTGTGCTGCGTGGCACTGAACTTCACCAAATCGGCCGACTTCGCGCTCGACAAGCCGGCTGGGCTGCCCTGCGTGAACTTGCGCGACGACGACCGCTGCGGCATGCACACGCACCTGCGCGAGCGCGGCTTCTCCGGCTGCACCGTCTTCGACTGCTTCGGAGCGGGCCAGAAGGTCTCCCAGGTCACCTTTCACGCAGTCAGCTGGCGTCAGGATCCGGATATCGCGCGCCAGCAGCTCACCGTCTTCCCGGTGATGCGACAGCTGCACGAACTGCTCTGGTACCTCACGGACGCGCTCGCGCTGCCGGCCGCCAAGCCCGTCCACGCCGAACTGCGCCGTGCGCTCGCGCAGATCGATCAGCTCACTCGCCGCGACGCGCAGACGTTTTCGGGCCTGGACGTCACGGCGCTGCGTGGGCGAATCAATGTTCTGCTTACCCGTGCCAGCGAACTGGCCCGCGCTGAGGCTCCAGGGCGCAATCGCAACCACCGGGGTGCTGATTTGATTGGCGCGCGGCTTGCCGGAGCCGATCTGCGCGGCGCGAACCTGCGCGGCGCGCTGCTGATCGCGGCCGATCTGAGCGGAGCCGACCTGCGGCTGGCCGACGTCATCGGCGCGGACCTGCGTGACGCCGCCCTTCGCGGAGCGGACCTGCGCGGGTGCCTGTTCTTGACGCAGGCGCAGCTCGACTCCGCGAAGGGTGACGCCGAGACCAAGCTGGGCGCCGGTTTCACGCGCCCGGCGCACTGGCGGTCGCCGGACGCGTCGTTCAACCACGGCTGAGCGGCCGCGCTCAGCTCGACTTGACGAAGAACTCCAGGTCACGGATCGCCAGGTCGTGCTGCTTCTGGCCGGCGTAGGCGTCCTTGACGGTGATGGTCACGGTGGTCACCTTCCGCAGCGTGGCCCCGCGGCTCTGGAAGTCCGCCGAGTCGTCGAAGGTCAGCGTTTCCGGTGAAGCGCCCGCGGCCGTCACCACCAGCTCGTGCGGCCGGGCGAAGGCGCGGAAGTTCTGCGCGTCCGCGCCGGACAGGATGCCGATCTGGTCGATGTCCACCGGGGCGGAGAACGTGATCGTCACGGCCTCACCGGTTCCGTCAGGGTGCTTAGACGTGGCCCAGTAGGTGTTGTTGAGTCCGTCGATCGCCAGCGCCGCGCCGTGATCCTTCTGCGAGACCGCCGACGCGCCGACCGGCGTGACGTTGACATAGTGCTGATTCACGCGCGCCTTGGCCTTGCCGAGCAGCGTGTTGACCTCGTTCGTCACCCACGTGCGCGCCGGGCCGAGCCCGATGCCCGCGAGCCCCGCGATGACCAGGATCGGCGCGAGCCTGCCGAGCTTGAGGTGCCTTGGCAGGCGCACCCGCCGCTTACCCGGCTGTCCGGAGCTCGCGCCGTGATGGTCGCGGAATCCGGTCGGCCGCTCGCCCGCGGCGAACTCGCGGCGGCGGCCGGTGAGCCGATCGATCAGCCGCCGCCACCAGCCGCGCCGCGCCTGCGCCGCGAGCGTGGGCAGTTGCAGCATCGCGCCGCAGGAACGGCAGAACCGCCGATCCTGCGGATTGCGCACGCCGCAGGCCTGGCAGAACGGGCCGTTGTATTCGGGCTCTGACTGAACCGGCACCGGGTCGGCCCGCCGTGCCTCGACGGCGGGCGTCCAGCCCGGCGCGACTGCGCCCTGCCCGATGCCGCCTTGCCCGGTACCGCCTTGAGCAATACCGCCCTGGAACACACCTGCCTGCGGCTCGACCTGGCTCACGCCCGCAGTCGCGGTGGCCGGTATCGGCGGCACGGTTTGGCCGGTCGGCGCGCCTTGCACCGTCGGCAGTACCTGCGTTTCGACGCGCTCGCCGGACCAGTCGAGCAGCGCCCCGCAGGAGGAGCAGAAACCGTCGCGCGAGGGCGCGCTGTTCCCGCATTCCCGACACAGAATCATGATTCGCCTCCGTAGGTTCTCGCCCCCGGCGGACGGGCCCGGCGCGGCCGGGGCGTGTCCCCGGCCTCCACCACGTCCACCGCGATTGCGCAATGCACTCCCGCGACCGCCTCGATCGCGGCGCGCACGGATTCCCTGACCTTCTGCGACGCTTGCGCCGCATCGGGCACCGCGACCCGCACCCGGGCGGTGACCTGCGGCCAGTCGCCGGCCACCGCGCCCGCGGCCGCGGACCATCTCGTCCCGCCCGGATCGTCCAACTGCACTTGCTCGACCGGCACGCCGGCCGCCCGCGCCGCGGCTTCGCGCACGCCCAGCGGCGTTCCGCGCCGCGTGTGATCCCGCACCGCCGAGGCGACCTGCGCGCGTTCGAGGTCTGATCCCTGTCTGACTGATCCCTGATAGCCGACCAGGTCGGCGAGCCAGGGCAGGAAGTCGGCGGGAGCGAGGTACGGATCCAGGTAGGCGTCGAAGCAGTCCACTGCGGTCACCAGCGGCGCGACCAGATCGTCGAAGGCCGCGCACAGCTGCATGAACAGGGGGTCCTCTTGGTACACCGCCGGGATCGCCTGGCGCAGCGCGGCGGCGATGCCCAGTACCTCCGGCTCTTCGTTGCTGATCAGACCTCTCATTCAGCTCACCCGCACCTGGTGGTCGTAAGAGAACGGCAGCATGTCCGGGCCCAGTTCGATCGCCGGGACCGCTTCGCCGCGCGCACCGGTCGTCGGATCGGCCGGGTAGAGCCGCGCCTCCTCGACGTAATCCGCGCCGGGCACCGAGGCCAGCGCCGCGTGCACGTCGCCGAGCGTCACCGCACGGCCGAACGGCCAGCCGGCCCCGTCCGGGCCGCCGTCGCGCGGATGCAGCCAGCGGTAAAGCGCGGCGAGCGCCGCGGTGCGCACCTCGTCGAGGTCTTCAGTGCGCCGCGAGCGCAGCCGGACCGCCGCGGTCACGCCCTGATAGCGCGGCGGCTCGACCGCGATCCGGACACCGACCAAGCGCCGCTCCTCGAGCGCCGCCGCGATCGTGGCCATAGTCGGCTCGTCCGGAGTGAGCGCGTCGAACGGGATGCGACCTGATCCATACCCTGATACATCTGGCACGACGAGCACATGCACCGGCTCGTCAGACCCAGCCGGCGGAACGCAGCGCACGCGCGCGGCGCCCGACACCGCCATTGTCGCAATAGCCTCATAATCCTCGGCGGTCACCGCGCGGTCCTGGCCGCGCAGCGCTCGCGCGGCGCGCACCTTCGCTTCGGCGACCGTTTCGCCATCGTGGCCGCCGCGAGCGGGCTGCCGATTCGTCACCGAGGACACGTACGGGATCGCCGACCGCATCACGGTCAGCCGGCCCGCCCCGACGTTCCCGACCGCGCCGCCGCCGGTCCAATACTCGCGGAGCCTGACCGTCGAGCCCTCCGGCGGCACCTTGCCATGGCACCGCACGCTGCCGTCCCCGAGCCGCACCGCAGGTCCGAAGTCGATCTCACCGGTCATCGGGTCGAGCGTGAAGTGCCGGTCATCCCGGTCGCTGGCCGCGAAGTCGGTGACCTGGTGCCACTGCTGCCAGCCTTCCTCCCCGGAGACCTCGACGACCGCCGGCTCGGTGCTGGGCAGAACGGGGGCGTGGTGCAGCCGGAAGCGTTGCCCGGCCGCGCCTTCGGCGGTGCCGAGCACGTCGTCGCTGATGTGCTCGGCGTGGATCGCGGCGACGGTCCCGCCCACACAGTCCGCGGTGAGCTTGGTGAGCATGGGAGTCCTGCTGTACGCGGGAACGTTCGCCTCCGGCGTGGTCACGACGGCGCGCAGCCAGGCCGCACGCACCCCGTTGATCAGGCAATGCGTGTGTTGCGGCGGCAAATGCAACAGGATCTCGCCCGGCCGGTTCAGGCCACCGGTGGTGTCCCGCTCGACCTCGCAGCGCGCCCAGCCAGAGCTCTGATACGCCTCCCAATACAGCGGCGGGTGGTCCGGGTCCACGCCGATGCCCTCGATCTTGCTGTCCGTGCGCAGCGAGACCAGGCACGAGGGCGCCGCGTCGGAAAGCCCTATGTACAGCCGATCGCCGGGCTGCGGCACCGGGGAGAAACAGGCGGCTGGTTCGCCTTGGCGCATCAGTGGTCGAAGATCCCGTAGGTTGTCGGCGTTGCGGGCCGGATCGCCCGCGCCCGCTTCGCCCGGCGCGCCGGCTGCCGCCGCGCTGCCCACGGCAGGCGCCGCGCGCAGTTCGATCAAGCTCACCGGCACGATGTTCAGCGGCGCGAGCGTCGCGAAGCCGATCGGTTCCTCGCCGGGAACGCGCGGCGTGCCCACCCGATGCCCGGCCGGGACGGTGACCACATCGGGGCGCGGCGCGGACAGCTTGAAGGTCAGCTCGGCGCGCGCCGCGCTCGGTGGCCTGCGGGTGATGCCGAGCAGGTCGAGGAACTTGCGGTGGTGCCGCTCAGGGACCTGATTGAGCCGGAAGGCGAGCTGGTCGGCGATGGTGGCCACGGCTTCGATCAGCGTGATGCCAGGGTCGTGCACATTGTGGTCGCTCCAGGCCGGCACGCGCCGGCGCACCAGGCGCTTGGCGTCGTCCACGAAATCCTGGAAGCGGCGGTCGTCCAGATCGGGCGCGGGCAGCGGCATCGCGGCTCAGTCCTCGGGGATCGAGTAGAACGGGAAGACCAGGTTGCGCCGGTCGTTGGTGGCCTTGACCCGGTAGTCCACCGCGATGCGCAGCACGTGAGGCGCGGCCGGATCCGGGCTCGCCGCGACGCCGAGCACGTCGATGCGCGGCTCCCAGCGGGTCAGCGCCGCCTCGACCAGCGCGCCGACCCGGCCGGAGAGCGCGGCGTCCACGGTGTCGAAGAGCAGCTCGTGGATCGGGCAGCCGAATTCCGGCCGCATCGGCCGCTCGCCGGGGCTGGTGCCGAGGATCAGCCGGATCGATTCGGCCACGTCGTCGTCGCCCTGGGAGAGCGCGAACGCCCCGGTGCTGTCGAGTCGCAGCGGGAAGGCCCAGCCGCGCCCGACGAAGTCCTCGGTGATGCTCGTCATCGCGCGCTCAACCGCCGATCATTACGGTCGCGGCGCTGCCGACCAGCGTGCCGGTCGGTTGCCCGCAGCAGGTGGCGCTGTCGCCGGTGCGGGCCGCCGGCACGCCGCCGAGCAGGACGCTGCTGCTCCCGGCGGCGATAACAGCCTGCTGAGTCGGCGGCGCGAAGAACGGATCGGCCGGGTGCAGGCCGACGTGCGGCGGCGTGTTGAGGCCGGTGGCCCCGACGACTACCGCCGGCGAGCCGCAGATTTGCACCGTCGCGCAGACCCCGAGCGTTATCGGCGCGGCGAAGGGCAGCGGGGGAGAGGGCTGCGGCGCCCCCGTCGCAGGGTTCGGCATCAGGTGCAGCGAGCACACCGCTTGCACCTGATCGCCGCTGATCGCGGCCGGCTGTCCCATGGGGAATCCCCGCCCCTCTCCATCGTGCTCTTATGTCAACTGCTGTGTATCGGGAGTCGTACTAGTTCAGTTTGATGATCGATCCCGACACGCTGACCTGCGGTCCACCGTCGATGGATGCCCCAGTGCTGCCGGACAGCTTCAACTCGCCGCTGGCCGTCAGCTTCAGATCGCCGCCGTTCGCGTTCAGCTCGATATCGCCGTCGCTGTCGAGCTTGAGCGGTCCGCCGGCGTGGATGGTCACCGCGCCGGTGCCGTCGATGACGATCTTCGTGTTCGTCGAGTCGAGCGTGATCGTCGCCGAGCCGTCGCCGGTGGCCAGCTGGATCTGCGAACCCTGATCGTCATCGCTGAAGACCAGCTGGTGTCCGGTACGTGAGCCGAGCACCCGCCGCAGCACCTGCCCGGCGCTGCCGTCCACGAGCTGGTCGTTCATCATCGGGTGGTCCGTGCCGTTGTAGAGGCCGCCGAGCACGTACGGATCGCGCACGTCGCCGTGTACGAATCCGACCAGCACCTCGTCGCCGACCTCCGGAAGCCAGGCCAGGCCGCGGCCGTCTCCGGCACCCGGCTGCGCGACGCGCGCCCACCAGGACTCGTAGTCGTCGGACAGCCAGGGGAAGGCGACCTTGACCCGGAACCGCTGGTCCGGATCGTTGATATCAGTGACCTGACCGATCACCAGGCCGGGCCACGGCCTTCCGCTGCCGCGGTGTGCCTGCTTGGTCGCGCCGAGCGAGGCGAGGCCGAGCAGCGTTCGCTCCTGGCGGCCGCTGACCGTGAACTCGGTGTGATACCCGGTCTCGTCGTAGCGGTGGCGCGCACCGGACAGCACATAGTCGCCGTCATGCGGCCAGCCCACGCCGCTGACCGACACGGCCGCGCCGGGGATCAGCTTTGGATCGCCGAGCGCGAGACCGGTCATCTCGGCGTGCGCGCCCGCGATCTGCTCGGCGACCGACGCCGCGATGGCGTCGGCCTCCTGCTCGTCACGCACCGGCCGATCCGCCACCAGGAAGGGGGCGGCGGAGAACCGGCCGGCCAGTTCGCTCGGGTCAGCGCCCGAATGCGCGCTCACGGTCGAGGTCTTCGCGCTGCCCCGCACCGGCTGCTTGGTCTCCGGGTTCCAGCCGCGCACCCACACCTCGCTGACCTGCTCGGCCGCGGTCACCCTGGGGGAGAGGCGCAGCAGGTTCGTGCCGAGTAGCAGCTGTTCGGGCTGCGGCGGCGTCTCCAGGTCGTCGAGCGAGTTCGGCGCGGTGTCGTGCGAGATCGGTGCGTGCCACACCAGTTGGCCGTTCACCACGGCGACCTCGCGTCCGCGCTCATTGGCCCGAGCGCGCAAGAACTCCCAGTCGGTGAGGTTGACCTGGCCGACGTGCGGGTGCACCGCGCCGTCGTCGTCCACGTCGCCGAGTTCGAGCCCTGCGTCGGTGGCGACCCGCCGGACGATGTCGCCGTCCGTCGCGTCCAGGAACGTGCGGGTGCGCCGGCCCCGGCACAGCCGGTGCGAGAGGTCGTAGCCGCGCACGATGGTCCACGTGCCGGTCGCGTCGGTGTCCTGCTCCAGCCCGGTGACCTCGCCGACAAGCAACTTGCCCGCGTCGTCGTCTCCGTCCGCCGCGGTCGCGGTGATCTCGATCCGGCCGCCGAAGTCGAAGCCGGCCCGGCGCACCAGGTCCCGGCGATGGTCGAGGAATTCGAGGGCGAACATGTCCGGCAGATGCAACTGCGCGTCGATCACGACTTTGATCAGCGATGGCAGAACGTCGTCGGCCAGCGGTGTGCCGTCCACCGTGATGCGCGGCCTTGTGCCGTAAGCGGAAGGGCTCATCGGGGGTCACCTCCCACGGCCGCGAGCGCGACTGCCTGCGGGCGCGGGGGTAACAGAAGTCTGGTACCCGCAGGTACCCGGCCCGGGTCGTCGATGTCGTTCGCGATGGCGATCGCCCGCCACAGCCCCGCGTCGCCGTATTCGCGTTGCGCGATCGAGGCGAGCGAGTCGCCCTGTGTCGTCTGCGCGCTGCGCCGCCCCGAGATGCCGCCGGAGGTGGGGTTCGTGCCCGGCGTGGTCTGCGGCAGGGCCTGGAGCGTGACATTCGCGGTCGCGCGCAGCGGAGTGCCGTCGTTGTCGAACAGCAGGTAGTCGATCTCCACGTTCTTGAGGAACCCGGTCATGGTGACCTGCGCGCCCCAGTAGAACTCGATCGTCGGCGGCGCGGGGTTGTGAGCCTCCTGCGAGCGCTGCGTGGGCTGCGTCCAATCGAGCAGCTTCTGCACGGCCAGCGCGACCGGAAGCGCGATCGGGCTGCCGTCCCGCCCGTAAGCGTTGAACAGCAGGCTGAGGCTCAGTGTCTGCGGTCCGGTGCCGACGAACTGCGGCCGCGGGTGGGCCTTGGCGTTGCGGGCCGGGGGAGTGGACCAGGTGGCCGACTTGGTGAGCTTGACCGAGGAGGGGTTGAACTCGCAGGGCAGCAGACTCATGTCGTCCTGGTTGCGAAGGGTCGCGAAGACGGTCACATGAACCCCCGGTGTGAGAGTTCCAGCGACTCGTGCGCGATGCCGTCGGCTTCCTCACCGACCGTGGTCAGGCTCGGACCTGAGTACTTGATCGGCCAGGCGTCGGTGAGGGTCCAGGAGGACACGGACGTGCCGTTGCCGTCGTAAAGGGTGATGGTGACGTGCTTGGGCTTCGGCTTGGCCGCCTGGTCCGTGAACCATTTCAAGACCTTGACGCTGTCCTTGTCGACCGATCGGGTCAGCTTCACGTTGGTGTAGGTCAGGCGCCCGGCGAGCGTGACGACCGGCCCGTCCCCGCCGCCCTCCTTCCAGGTGAAGGGCTCGTACTCGGCGTCCAGACCCGCGCAGCCGGTGAACAGCGCGATCTGCTCGCCGTCCACCTCCACGCCGAAGCGCCAGGCGAGTCCGGCCATTCCGAGCTCGTCTTTCGCCATGGGTCCGGTCCTTTCCGTTCAGGGCTGTGTGAGCGTTCAGAGTTTGAGCGTCAGTGCAGATCGGTGAGGAACTGCGAGCGTTCGCGATCGACCAGCAGTTCGCCGGCCAGATGCCTGGAGAAGCGGCCGTAGAGCTGTCGCGCGAGCGCGTCGAGCGCGGCCGGGTCATGCGGTGCGGCAGCGCTCGCGCCTGCGGGCATCGCGGCGTTCGCCGGGCTTGTCCCGCTGAGCGGGACAGATCGGCTGAGCTGGTTCGCAGCATCCTGGTTCGGAAGAACAGAGTCGGCCACGGCCCTCGCTTCGGCCAGCGCGCGGCCGGCGACGCCTCGTGCTTGCGCTGCGGGTTGCCCAGCTGAGCGAGACACGAATCCTGACACCGCCTGCGCTGCGGACATCACCGGCGCCACTGCTGCTTGCGCCATCTGCGCTCCGGCCGACGCTGTCGGCGGAAGTTGCGCGGCGGGAGGCGTGATCGCCGCCGTCGCATAGCTACCGATGACAGACTCGGCCTCACGCACGGGTTGGTCGACCGGCGCTGTCGGCGATTGCAGGACGCTGATGGGCGCGGCAACAGGCGCGAAGCCTGTCGCCGAAACGATCGGGGCGGTGCGGATCGGCGGTGGGGTCGGCGGACTGGGTTCCGGCGTCGTCTGCGCTGATTGCGCCGCCGATTGCCCAGCCGACTGTTCCGTAGATTGCACAATCGGCCGCGGCCTTCCGGCCGACGCAAGCGTCTGCCGCTGAACTAGCGTCTGCATTTCCGGTTGCGTTTCGGGCTGCTGCGCCGCACCTTGTCCCGGCTCAGCCGTCGCCGCCGCGGCCGCGGCCGCGGCCGATGCACCCTGCGGCGCTTCCTGGAACTCAGACGTCGAAGTCACGGTTTCAGTGCTCGTCGGCGCAAAATCCGGTACCGCTCCTGTGCCCTGCGCTCCATCGACGCCAGCGCTCGGTACCGAACCCGTGGTCGCGCCCGCCGGGCCGGGTGAATCGTTGCCTGGCAATCCCACTGCCGCGATCGCAGCGGCACTCGGCGGCACCTGTGCGGCCGAATCCGTCGGCGCTGACGACGCCTGCGCTCCCGGACCGCCGACCAGCGGTTGCGCTGAAGACCGCCGGAGCGGGTTGCGCGAAACGAGAGGCGCTACGGCCGGGGCGGACCCTTGCGAGTCCGGCCCCGACCGCGCCTCGCGGGGTGTGAACAGGGTGCCGATACCGGAGGCCGGGGCGTCCGGCGGGGATGTGGACGTCCCCGGATCAGGCTCGGCGTGCACACCCCGGTCAGACGCTGCTGCGGTCGGGCCGTCGGTCACGTCCGCGGGAACGGGGCGAGGGTCCCGCGCCTCGACGGCGGCCGCCGCGTCTTGCAGCGCCTGGCGAGTCTGCGTCGTGCCGCTCACCGGCGCGGGCTGAGCACCGGGACCGGTGTAGGTCGCGGCGCTGTCCGCTGGCGAGAGCACGGAAGGCGGCGGCGCAGAAGGCTGCGCCGGCTGAACTGAGGTCTGGTCACGTGCTGCGGTCATCTGCTGCGTCGTCAACGGCGCGGTCCGCGACGCACTGCTGGCGGTGGCGATCGCGGTAGCCGTCGCCGATCTCCCTAGCGGCGCAGCGCCAGCCTGTGCGGGCGCGGCCTGAGGAAGAGCCCTGACAGCCGCGGCCGCAGCCCCGGTTGTCGCCGCCGCCGCGCCGGACTCGGTGAGATCCGGCAGTCGCCACACGAAATCCGCAGGGCGGGTATCCAGTGGATCGACCGTCCGCGCCACGCCGCTGACCAAACCACCCGGCACATCGGTGCGCACGTCGTGACCAAGCGGCCCGAGCGCCGGCGGATTGTGCCAACGGCTCGGCAGGGTCCTGCTGAACCCGGAGTCCATGGTGGCGGGCATCGCGCCGAGAACCGTCATGCCGCTCGGCAGATCGCGCCACGCAGCGCTCTGCGCAGCCGCGGCCTCCACAGCCGGCTCGGCATTCTGAGCATCGGACGGCTCAGGCTGCGTCGCAGGGTCCGAGTTCGCGTCCGACGACCGGCGAAACGGCCAGCGCATCGCGTCACCAACCGTCCTCGGCGCTGCCGGCGCCTGAGCCCGCAGCAGCCAAGCCCGCCGACCTCGCCTCCGCGGCCGCGTTCACCGCCGCGTTGATCCCGCCGATGCGGGTCACGAAGTCGCGCCGCAGCGGATGTTCGAGGTCGAGGATGGCGTCCAGCGGCCAGTGGAAGTGATAGGCGACGTACGACACTTCCTCCATCAGCAGGTCCGTGCCGTACGTCACGATTCCCCCAGGCGGCTCGCCGCGGGGCCGGAACTGTCCACCGCGAAATCGTGCTCGCACGCCGGGCAGGTAACCGCGATCCGGGTGTGCCCCTCCGCGTTGATGCGCCGGTACAGATCCTGAAGGAACGCCAGGTCGGCCGCGAACATGTTCTCCACGACGCCCGGGTTGATCGGGGAAACCTCACCGAGCGACGTGATCACCCGGCTCAGCAGAATGACCGTCAGGTACGCCTCGTTCTCGCGCACCCGCGGATCGCGCAGTGGCAGAATCTCGTCCCGCGCGGTCGCCAGGCGCATCGTGCCCTCACGATGCACCGCGCCCGCGCTGTCCACGAAGCCGACCGGAAGCGTGAACGCGAACTGCGTTCGCACCGTCGCATCGCTCGACCCTGCCGTTCCGGCTGTCCCCACAGCCGTCGTGCCAAACACCGTCGCCCCGGCGGACATCACTTCACCTCGAGCCTTTCGATCGTGATGACCACGGACTCGAGCAGCACCTGGTCGCCGCCGGCGGACAGCTTGCCGACCTCCACCTTCGACGGCCAGCCCTGGAAGAAGTTGAACCGGCTCACCTCGCCGTGCGCCAGGTCGTAGAGGATCACCGCGCCGTCCTTGCGCGCCTCGTCGATCTTGCCCTCCTGCACGGTCTTGATCCAGTTCCAGAACGCCGGGTCGTTGACCTTGCCGCGGGACAGGTGGATGTCCTCGTACTTGACCGAGCCCGGCAGCTTCTGCAGCACCGGCAGCCCGCCGGCCTTGTTCGCCCGGTTCTCGATCACCCCGATCGTGATGCCGAGGCCGTTGACCTCCTTGAACTGCGCGATCGTCAGGCTGTCGATCTCCACAGCGAAGCTGTAGTTCGTCAGCGGATCGGTGATCCCCGCCATCAGTGTTCTCCTACCTCTTCAGATTCGCGGCCCGGCGTGCGCCGTGCGCCAGTTACTCGGACAGGGCCGTGCCGGTGGGCAGCTGCGCCAGCCGGAAGACGACGAACTCGGCGGGCTTGACCACGGCCAGGCCGATCTCGCAGACGAGCCGGCCGATCTCGATCGACTCCGAGGGGTTGGTCTCGTCGTCGCACTTGACGTAGAACGCCTGCTCCATCGTGTCGCCGAACAGACCGCCGTCCTGCCACACGGTGAACAGGAATGAACGCAGTGTCCTGATGACCCGCTCCCACAGGCTCTTGTCGTTGGGCTCGAACACCACCCACTGCGTGCCGATCCGCACCGAGGACTCGACGTAGTTGTAGAGACGTCGAACGTTGATGTACCGCCAAGCCGGGTCGCTACTCAGGGTCCTGGCACCCCACACGCGGATGCCCCGCCCCGGGAAGGCCCGGATGCAATTGACTCCGACCGGGTTCAGGTTGTCCTGCTCGGCGCGGGTCAAGGCGGTCGCCACGCCGATCGCGCCGCGCACGACCTCGTTGGCCGGCGCCTTGTGCACACCCCGCGTCTCGTCGTTGCGCGCCCAGATCCCGGCCATGTGGCCGCTCGGCGGCAGCGCCATCGTCTTGCCGTCCGGGCCGAGTACCTTGAGCCAGGGCCAGTACAGCGCGGCGTACTTCGAGTCGTATCCGGCCTCGTTCATCCGCCACTCGCGCACCTGCTGCGGGTTGAGTTCCGGCAGCGCGTCGAGGATCGCCATCCGGTCGCCCATCAGCTCGCAGTGCGCGATCATCGCGGTCTGCACCGCGCGCACGCCGTCGCGGTCGATCCGGCCGGCCAGGTAAGCCGCCATCAGGTCCGGGACGCAGACCATGGTCACCGTGTCGATGGCCTCAAGGCCGCCGAACCCGGTGCGGTCCGCGCTGCTGCCGACGTAGTCGTTCGGGCTCACCGCGACTTCGGCGCCGGGACCGTCGGCGAGCGTCACCACGGCGTTCGCGGGGCGCCGGTCGGCCAGGGCGCCGTGCCCCGGCGCCTCGATCAGCTCGATCAGCGTCGAGGTCGCGTTCACCTGCGTCACCACGTTGGACCGTCCGCGCCGTGTGGTGACCGGCTCGAACACCTCCTCACGGCCCCCGCCCCGCACGACCAGTCGGAACGAGTCCTCGGGTGCGCCCTCAACTGCCGCGTCGGTGATCTCGACGGTCACGTCGCCGCGCGTGACGCCGTCCTTGGCTGTAGCCACATAGGCCACCACGCCAGGCGTCGCAGCGGAAGGCAGTTCGGCGCGCGCGGCCGCGGGAGCGCCGTTTCCAGGCGTGCCGCCGACGCGCACGATGTACGCCTGGCCGCCGCCGTTGAGGAAGTACCCGAACACCGCGTGCCCGAGGTATGTTCCAGGCGCGGGCTCGCCGAAAGTATTCGTGTATTGAGTCCAGTTGGTGACCAGGATCGGTGTGTGCAGCGGGCCGTCCGCGCTGAAGCCGACGAACGCCGCCACCGCGGTGCCGACGCCCTCGATCGGGCGGGTGCCGGACTCAAGCTCCTCGATGTACACGCCCGGGGACTGATAGTTGGGCATCGCTTGCTCTTCCTTCCGTCGGGCGATGTCGCTGCTGCTCGATAGCCGTGTGAACGGCCGGTCGGCGTACGAGATGGATTCGGAGGCTGATTCCGGGCCGCGGCTCCAGCTACGGCAGCGGCGGCGCCGGAATCAGCACCCTGGAACTTCGGGTGGTGCGGTGCGATGGGGTGCGGTGCGGCTCAGTACTCGCCGTCGCCGCCGCTCATGTCCGCGCCGCCGCTCATGTCGTAGCCACCGTCGTCGCCGCCGCTCATGTCGCCGCCACCGCCGAAGTCGCCCCCGCCCAGGTCACCGCCGCCGAGGTCACCTCCGCCGAAGTCGCCCCCACCGAGGCCCCCTCCGCCCAGGTCACCGCCACCGAGGTCACCGCCACCGAGGTCGCCACCGGGCAGGTCGGCTCCGCCGCTCAGGCCGCCGTCGTCGCTGCCATGCACGAGGTCGTACACGCCGTCGCCGATCGCATTGCCGACTCCCTGCAGCACGTCGTGGCCGAGTTCGTGCGAGTCCGGCAGGCCGGCGTGCGGCGCGAGCTCGTCGTACACGTCCTCGACCGCCGTCGAGATCCCGCCGGTCGCGACGCCGATCGCGCCGCCCGCCATCCGCTGCGCCTGGTCGGCCGCGCCGTCCCAGTCACCGGTGACCGCGTCGCCGACGGCCTCCGCACCGTGGATCGCCACCCCTGCGACGTCGCCGATCAGCGGGATGTCTTCGAGTCCGCTCATGGTTGCTTCCCCTCTTGTCAGTTCGGTCCGGCTGCCGGCTCCGATGCCGGGTCAGCGTTCTGTGCGCCTGTCGGTTCTGTCGGTACAGTGGCAGCCACTGCGGCTGCCGGAGCAGCGGTCTGCGCGCTCACGGTTGCCGCGGCCGCAGCCGGCTGAGACGCGGACTGCGCCGCCGGAGCGCCGTGCCGCACCGTCTCCGGTGCGCCGGTTCCCGCTGCCACCGCCGGAGCGCCTGCTGCCGCGGTCGCGGCCGCCTGCCCGGCCGGGGGCGGAGTCGATCCGGTCGGCTTCGGACCCACGGTCACCTGCGCCTGGCTGACCGCGGGCGCCACCGGGACGTCCGGAGCCGGCATCGCGACGGTGGCGGTCAGCTCGAAGCCGGCCTTCACCTCACCCGCCAGGTTCAGGAACATCCCGCGCTTGGTTCCGGCCGCGGTGGTCAGGTGCACCTCGTGCGGCAGCTTCGCCAGCGCCTCGGGCATCAGCTCCCGCGGCATCGTCGGAAGCGCGCCGAAGCAGCGCAGCACCAAAGCGAGAATCCGGTGCTCCATCGCGATCGGCGCGCCCCACACGGTGACCGTGTAGTGCAGGTCGTACCGCAGGGCCGGCGGACGGTGCCCGACGACCTTTCCCCCCTCGTCGCGGACCTGCTCGTACATCACATCGCGGCGATGGGTGTTCTCCCTGATGTCGAACAGGAAGAAGTTCACCGCCGGAGTCTTGAGCGCCGTAATCCAGGGGCGCGCCGGCGGATCGAAGGTCACGGTCACCGCGGCGTTGCCGAGGACCCGCGTCTTCGTCACGGCGAGAAGTGCCTGGTCGGTCTCAAGGATCACGGGGGGAAGCGTGCCGCGCCCGGCCTACCCGGCGGCAGGTCGCATAGGGCAGCCGAACGGTCCATGCGTGCTGCCCTTTCGGGCAGCGCGAAGGGGCGGTCGCAGGTGCCCGGCGTGCTGCCCGTCCGCGACTGCCGCCGCGCGCCCGCTGCTTCTACCGTCGCGGCCATGGGAGCAGAAGCATCACTGACGCCGACCGCGCAGCCGGTCAATCCGGGTGAGGAAGCAGAAGTCGAACTCGTGGTCACCAACGCCGGGGGCGTGGTCGACTCGTTCACCCTTGAAGTTCTGGGCGACCCCGCGGCTTGGGCGCACATCGAGCCGTCCGGGCTCTCGCTGTTTCCGGGCCAGAGCGAGACCGCGAAGCTGCGGTTCCGCCCCCCGGTCGACCCCGGGCTCACCCCCGGCCCCCGCCCCTACGCGGTGCGGATCACCTCCAATGAGGACCCGCTGCGCCCGCGGGTGGAGGAAGGCGTGCTCGCGATCGCCGGCGTGCCGGTGCTCACCGCGGACCTCTCGCCGCGCACCGGCCGAGCCCGCGGCAAGCGGGCCGGCAAGTACCAGGTCGCCCTCGACAACCGCGGCAACGCCCCGGTGCTGGTCGATCTGACCGGGTATGACGCGCAGGATCTGGTCGACGTCACGGTCCAGCCGCCGCGCATCGAGGTCGGCCCCGGCGCCGCCGCGTTCGTCACCGCCCGGGCCCGCGCCCACAGGCGGTTCTGGCGCGGACCGAGCGTGCTGCACCGCTTCACGGTCGCGGCCCGCCCGGTTCAGTCGCACTCGGATCAGCCGGGTGAACCGAACGGCCAAGCGGCCCAGCCCGGCCGCGGCGTGAACGGTCCGGAACCGCTCGACGCCAGCCTCTTGCAGGAGGCTGCGATACCGTCTTGGGTCGGCAAGGCCGTCGCACTCGTGTTGCTCGCGGCGATCGCGCTGACCGCGCTCTGGTTCACGGTCCTCAAGCCGGTCGTGAAGGACGCGGCGACCGGCGCGGCGAACCAGGCACTCAACGCGGCGGGAATCCCCACCGGCGGGCCCGGATCTGGCGGCGGTGGCGGAGGCGGCGCGAGCCCGACCGGCTCCACGGCGGGAGGCGGCGCGGGAAGCGGTAGTGGTTCCGCTGCCTCGTCCTCTCCCTCCGCCTCGGTACCGACGCCCCCGGCCGGCCCGGTGCTGCCCGCGCCGATCGCCTTCGCGGTGGACCTGAAGTCCAACGGCCACCTGACCGCCGGCACGCACCAGGCGTATACGGTCACCGACCTGGTGTTGCAGAACCCGAACGGCGACACCGGCTCGCTGACGATCACCCGCGGCGGCAATACCCTTATCAGCACCCGGATGGAAAACTTCCGGGACTACGACCTGCACTTCGTCACGGCGATCACCGTGGGCGCGGGCCAGAGCCTGACGATCTCGGTGACCTGCGACAAGCCGGGGGGAGGCGCGACCTCGTGCAGCCCGGCCGTCCTGGTCAGCGGCATGTCGCACACCACCACGTGACCAGCCCCCGCCGCGCCGCCGGACAACTCCGGCGGCGCGGCACGTCGCGAGCCGCGCAGCTGCGCGCCGCCCGCCGCCTCACCGTCGTGCTGATCCTGCTCGTCGGCGGGATCAGCCACGGCGGCCCGGCGGGAGCGGCCCTCTTCAATGGCTTCTTCATCCAAGTCAGTCCGGTGGAGAGCACGCTCGGCCAATTCACCACGATGGACATCACCGCCGACGGCACCGACCTGGGCGAGCGGCTGACCATCACCTTGCAGGGCAGGCAGATCGCCAGCGGCGAGACCGGCACCGGCGATCCGCGGAACAGCGACGCGCTGGTGCTCAACGGGGTGGCCATCCCAGCCGGCCTCGCGACCTGCGGCGCCAACACCGTGAACCTGGTCTGGATCGGGCAGGTCCAGGCCTCCACCACGGTCCAGGTGTACTGCCCGACCGTGCAGGTCACGCCCAACCCGATCAACTCCGCCGGCGGTCCCGCGCAGTTCACCGTCACCGGCACCGGTTTTCCGCAGTTGCGTGACGTGGAGTTGGCGCTCGACGGCGCGGGCAGTTCGTTCACTGATGTGCTGACCGACCGAAACGGCGCGTTCACCAAGCCCACCAGCCGTCCGCAACTGGCCTGCGGTCAACACACACTCACCGGCACCGGCGCATCCGGCCAAGTCGTCATCGAATCGGTGCG
>NZ_DATNGK010000147.1:0-4521 GCF_035605935.1 Actinocrinis sp.
CTCGCTGCGTTGGCGAAGCCCCGGTGCCGCCAGGCACCTATCGGACACTGCCAGATGCCCCATGAGGACGCTCCGCCGCCTTGCGATCGCACGCGCCAGACGCCGCGGCCTTGTCCGACGCTACTTCTTACCCACGGCCTAGATCGGGACCGGTTGCACGCAAACATTCCCGGTGGTCATGGTCGATTGACGTTGTCGCCGTGCGGACGCTCGCCACCTGTTCGACGGCGCTTGGTCCGCGTCCGCGGAAAAGTCTCCGTACGATGGCGCGAGGCCGCCGGCCGACTGACCCTCGTGGAGGACAAGCAACGATGAGAGCGCTTCTGTACGCCACCCTCATCGCGCTGATTTGCTCATTGGCCGGGACGCCGCTGGCGGTGCGGTTCTTCACGCGCCGGGGCTGGGGCCAGGAGATCCGCGAGGACGGGCCGAAGACGCATCTCGTCAAGCGGGGCACGCCGACGATGGGGGGCGCGGTCATCGTGCTCGCCACGCTGGTCGCGTACTTCGTGACCAAGCTGGTGACGGCGAAGGCCCCGACGAGTTCGGCGCTGCTCGTGCTCTTCCTCATGACGGGCCTTGGCGCGGTCGGCTTCGTGGACGACTTCATCAAGATCTACCGGCGGCGTTCGCTGGGCCTGCGGGCGAAGGCGAAGTTGGTCGGCCAGTCGGCCGTCACGCTGGTGTTCGCGGTGCTGGTGCTGCATTTCCCGAACTCCGCGGGTCTCACGCCGGCCAGCGAGCACGTCTCGTTCCTGCGCGATATCGGCTGGCTCAGCCTCGGGCCGGCGTTGTTCGTGGTCTGGAGCTATGTGATGGTCGCGGGCTGGTCGAACGCGGTCAACCTGACTGACGGTCAGGACGGGCTGGCCACCGGCGCCTCGGTCATGGCGTTCGCCGCCTACCTGGTGATCGGTCTGTGGCAGTACGGCCAGAACTGCGCCGCGTCACCGGGCAAGGGCTGCTACGAGGTGCGCGACCCGCTGGATCTGACGATCGTGGCGGCCTCGGTGATGGGTGCCTGCTTCGGCTTCCTGTGGTGGAACGCCGCCCCGGCGAAGATCATCATGGGCGACACCGGTTCGCTCGCGCTGGGCGGCGTTTTCGCGGGCCTCGCGATCTGCACGCGCACCGAACTGCTCGCCCTCATCATCGGCGGCTTGTTCCTCATGGAACTGCTCTCGGTGGTGATCCAGGTCGGGTCCTTCAAGCTGCGCCGCGGCAAGCGGGTGTTCAAGATGGCGCCGATCCATCACACCTTCGAGCTGATGGACTGGCCGGAAATCAACATCACGATCCGATTCTGGATTATCGGCGGACTCTGCTTCGCGCTCGGCCTCGGGGTTTTCTACGGCGGCTTCAAGGCCTCGGGATAGCCGCGTCGCAGTCCATAGCACGCGTCACGACTTCGCGACCAGTGACAACCATCACCGACCCAGTTGAGCGAGTTGTTCGCGGGCTTCCATCAGGGCGAAGCCGAGCAGGTTCAGGCCGCGCCACTGTGCAGGATCGGTGGCCTTCTCGTTCGCCGCGCCGAGGCCGATGCCCCAGACGCGGTCACGCGGGCTGGCCTCGACCAGCACCCGATTCGCCGTGCCGAGCAGGAATTCGCGTCGCGCCGGGTCCTGTCCGAACTTCGCCACATTGCCCGCCACCACCAGCTCGAACCGGCACCCGGTCCACAGCTCATCGTCGAATCCACGCACCAGCCGGCCGAGCTTTTTCGCCTCCGCGGGAGAGCGGGCTGCCAGGATCCGCGCGAGAGCTTCCTCGTCACCGAACAGCCGCGCCTTGCCGGCCATCATCCAGTGCTCCGCGGAGGCATAGTCGACCCCATCGACGGTGAACGAGCACGGCCACCATTGACTTAGGCAGCCCCTGCCGACTGTGCCGTCTGCCTGCGGCTGATGGCCCCAGAACATCAGCCATTTCGGCACAGCGCCCGCCGCGAGGATCTCAGCAAGCTGCTCGCGCGAACGCGCCTTCGTCGGATCTCGCGGGGTGATGGCCGTCATAGCGTGCATCGTGCCAGCCGCCGCTGACATCTGTGTTCGGAAGGCGGTGGCCCGTTTCAGTCTCGTATCAATCCGATGCGAAGGTACGCCACGTGCTGATTCTTCCTGGACCCGATCGCTAGGATGACGACCTCAGGGGTGGTTGCGACCTGGGCGGTTTCGAACACAGAGACCGCCTGGAAGGGGTCAACATGCGTCGTGTTCAAAACCTTGCCGTGCCACTGGCAGTGGCCACGGCGGCGGCGTTCATCGGCATCGGCCAGGCCTCGGACGCGCAGGCGGCGACCGGCGCCATTCTGCACGTGGACAACTCGCTCGCGTCGCAGTGTTCTGATTCGACTGTTGACTCGTCGACCACGCCCTATTGCACGATCCAAGCCGCCGTCAACGCCGCGCAACCCGGCGACACGGTCGCCGTGAAGCCGAGCGACACCTTCAAGGCCGAGACGGACGTGACTACGTCCGGCAAGGCGGGAGCTCCCATCACCATCGACGGCGGGAACACCCCAGGCCATTACCAGGGCGCGATCGTGTCGACTAGATCGCCGTACGCGTTCAACATCAGCGGCGCGCAGTACATCAACCTCAAGGGTTTCGTTGTCACGGGCGCCGCCGAGGACGACGTATATCTGAACAACTCCAAGAACGTCACCGTCTCCGGGATGGTCATCAGCACGGTCAGCCCGAACCCCGCGGCCCACGGCGTCTATTTCCAGTCCTCCTCCAACTCGACCGTCGAGACCTCGCGTTTCTACGGCAAGTTTGAGTGGGACGTCGGCATCGGAGGCTTCGCCACCGCCGACACCGTGACGACGAACGCGTTCTTCAATGCCGAGGACGCCGTCGAGGACACCGCGGTCCCCAATGTCGCCATCACGGGCAACACGATCTACGGTCTGTGTGGCCTGGGCATCAACATAACCGCTGGCGAGGCCGGTCTCGCGACCGGCACCACGATCGAGAACAACGTCCTGTCGGACTTCACTTGCGCGAGCACGGCCATTCTCGGTGATTCCCAGGAAGTCTCCACCGCGGACTACAACGTCATCTACCCGAATGGCGCGGGCTCCAACGACTACTACTGGCTGCCGTCGGCAAGTAGCGGCACGTCGAGTTACTACGCGACCCCGGCGCAGTTCTGCGCGGCAGTCGGCCAGGGCTGCCACGACGTCGCCGCCGACCCGGAAATCCGCAACAACCAGGGCCAGATCAGCGCGGATACCTCTTCCGCGGTCGACTCTGCCGATGCGAACGCTCCGGGCCAACTGTCGACCGACCTGTTCGGCCGGCCGCGGGTGGACGACCTCAACACCGCCGATACCGGAGCAGGTGCGCAGACTTACCACGACCGGGGCGCCTTCGAATATCAGGACCCGTTCGCCGGATCAGGCATCGGCATCGGCCACATCAACACCGGCGCCTACAGCGTCGAGCCGAACTACTCGATCGCGGCCAAGCCGTGGGGGGCAGTCACCACCACGGTTGACTACGGTGACGGCACTCCAGCGGTGACCAACCCGGCCTACAACGCCGTACACCAATACGCCAAGCTCGGCACCTACGCCATTTCCGCCACGATGATCGACGCGGCTGGCGGCAAAGCCACCGGCACTTTGGCCTACACGACGGCCGGTTCCGAGTTCACCCCGTTCGGCCCGACGCGGCTGCTCGACACCCGCAAAGGCACCGGCGGAACCTCTGGTCGGGTACTGAACGGCCAGGTCGTCCCGCTGCAGATCGACGCAGTCGGCTCGCTCCCAGCGAGCGGGATCACCGCGGTGGCACTGACCGTGACGGCCACCGGCTCGAACGCCGCGGGCTATGTCTCGGCTGAGAGCGGGACCTCGCTGCTGAACTACAGCGCGGGCGAAACGATAGCCAACTCGGCGATCTTGCCGGTGGTGAACGGTGCCGTCCAGCTGACTGTCACCACCGCGCCCTCGGCGGGTACGTACCTGGTCGCTGACGTCACCGGCTACTTCACCGGGTCGACGGCTTCGGGCTACACCTCACTCCTCCCGGCGCGGCTGCTCGACACCCGCAACGGCACGGGCGTGAGCGCGGGCAAAGTCGCGGGCGGCAAGCACATCGTGCTGACGATCGCGGGAGCCGACCAGGGTGCGCTGCCTTCGTCCGGCGTGAAGGCCGTGTCGCTGAACCTGACCGCGACCGGCGGCACCGGCGGCGGCTACCTGACCGCCTACCCCGACGGCGGCGCGACGCCACTCGCATCGAACCTGAACTTCGCGCCGGGACAAACGATCGCGGCCGCGGCGATCGTGCCGGTCGGTTCGGACGGGAAGATCGACCTCTACGTCGGCGGCGCGGCGAGCCAGGCAGTGGACCTGATCGCGGACGTGGCCGGCTACTACAGCGCGTCGGGCACTGCCGCTTACGTGCCGATCGTTCCGGATCGGGTGATCGACACCCGCAGAAGCGGCGGGCCGCTCTCCAACAACGCCACGGTGAGCTTCGACCCGGCCAACTTCTCGTCCGTCCTAGCCGT
>NZ_DATNGK010000148.1:0-38808 GCF_035605935.1 Actinocrinis sp.
TCCTCGAGGTGCGCACGGTCGCGCGCCGCCTGCTCGGCTAGTCGGTCGGCTTCGGCCAGCGCGCGCGGCTCGCTGCACGCTTCGGCGGCCGCGAGGGCCGGAGTCGAGACCGACCAGAGCGGCTGCGCGGCTCGCAGCTGCTCGACCACATCGGGCGCCGCGAGCACATAACCGATGCGCAGCCCGGCGAGGCCCCACGTCTTCGTCAGGCTCCTGATCACGACGAGGCCGGGCAGGTCGTCGCGCCCCGCCAATGACTCGGCTTCGCCGGGGATCGCGTCGATGAACGCCTCATCGACGACTAGTAGCCGGCCTGGTCTGGCGAGCGCGGCAATGCGGTTCGCGGGATGCAGCACACCGGTTGGGTTGGTGGGGTTGCCGACGATGACGAGGTCCGCGTCGGCGGGTACCAGGCTCGGGTCGAGCGCGAAGCCGGTGGATTCGGGCAGGATCGCGCGCTCGACTCGGTGTCCCGCGGCGAGGAGTGCGGCCTCCGGCTCGGTGAACTGCGGATGCACGACCACCGGATGTCGGGCCGTCACTGCTCGCGCGATCAGCACGAACGCCTCGGCGGCGCCCGAGGTCAGCAGGACGTTGTCCGAGCGGCGGCCGTGGCGGGCCGCGACGGCGCCGGTCGCACGCGCCGGGTCGGGGTACGCGGCCAGTCCGGTCAGCGACGCAGCGATCCGGTCGAGCAGCCAGCTCGGCGGCTGCGGGATCCGGACGTTGACGGCGAGATCGACGAGCCCGGCGGCGGCTTCCTGGTCGCCGTGGTGGCGCAGGTCGTAGTCGCCCGCGCCGGAGCCGACGCGGTGTGCATGGCAGTCGGCCTCGTGCTCCTCGCGCATCCGGCTATTGTCGCGCCTGAGCCGATGCGCGCATAACGGTAGGGTGCTGGACGTGCGAAGAAGATCTTCCGGGGCCGTCTGGGCGCTCGGCCTCGCAGCGGGATACGCCGCGGACACGCTGGTCGCGGATCCGAGCCGCGGCCATCCCGTCGCGGCGTTCGGCCGGGCGGCGAACGCGCTGGAGCAGCGCTGCTACCAGGATTCCCGAGCGCGCGGCGCCCTCTTCGCCGCTGCCTGCGTCGGCGGATCGGCCGCACTGGGTTACGCCGCGACGCGTGGTTCGCGCGGACGGCCACTGACCGCCGTCGCGACGATGGCCGCGGCGACCTGGATCGTGGTCGGCGCGGCCTCGCTGCGCCGGGAGGCCAGCGCGATCGGCGACCTGCTCGAAGCCGGGGATCTCGCCGGTGCGCGCGAGAGGCTGCCGCGGCTGTGCGGCCGGGATCCGCGCACTCTCGACGAGCGCGAGATCGCGCGAGCGGTGGTGGAATCCGTCGCCGAGAACACGTCAGACGCTGTCGTGGCGCCGCTGTTCTGGGGCGCGGTCGCGGGCGTTCCGGGGCTGTTGGCGTACCGCGCGGCGAACACGCTGGACGCGATGGTCGGCCACCGCTCGGAGCGCTACGCGCGGTTCGGCTGGGCTTCGGCGCGCCTCGACGACGCGTTGAACCTGGCGCCGGCCAGGCTGACCGGCGCGCTGACCGCGGTTCTCGCGCCGACGGTCGGCGGCTCGCGCCTTGAGACGTGGCGCACGCTGCGGCATGACGGCGCAAAGCACCCGAGCCCGAACGCAGGACACTGCGAAGCCGCTGCGGCGGGCGCACTCGGCCTGCGGCTCGGCGGGACCAACAGCTACACGTCAGGCATCGAGCACCGGCCTTACCTCGGGGTCGGCCGTAGTCCGCGCGGCTTCGACATCGCGCGCGCGAATCGGCTTTCCGCCGCGGTTTCCACAGCTGCGGCTGTCGGCTTTTCGGCCGGCGCGCTGGCGATTCGGGTCGCCGGAGCGCGGCGCGGCAGAAGACTGCGATGACTTCGGCAGCGGCAGCGAGTTCAACGTCGGCGGTGGGTTCGAAGTCGGCGGCGAGTTCTGCCGAGCGTGCCTCGGCGCGCAGCGGGGCGCTGCTGGTCGCGGGCACGACTTCCGACGCCGGAAAGAGCGTGATCACGGCCGCGATCTGTCGGTGGCTGGCCCGGCAAGGCGTGCGGGTCGCGCCGTTCAAGGCGCAGAACATGTCGAACAACTCAGCGGTCTGCGTCGATCCCGGCACCGGAGCGGGAGCGGAGATCGGGCGCGCGCAGGCGATGCAGGCGGCGGCGGCCGGAGCGGCACCGGAACCCGCGATGAACCCGATCCTGCTCAAGCCGGGCGGCGATCGGTCCAGCCAGGTCGTGGTACTCGGCAGGGCGCTGACCGAAGCGAACGCTCAGTCGTATCAGAGCTTGAAGAAGCAGCTGCTCGGGCCGGTGCTCGACGCTTTCGACGACTTGCGCTCGCGCTATGACGTCGTGGTCTGCGAGGGCGCCGGCTCCCCGACCGAAATCAATCTGCGCGAGGGCGACCTGGCGAACCTCGGCTTGGCCCGCGCCCGCAATCTGCCGACGGTGGTCGTCGGGGACATCGACCGCGGCGGCGTGTTCGCCGCGTTCCATGGGACGGTCGCGCTGCTGGCGGCCGCCGACCAGGCGCTCATCTCAGGGTTCGTGGTCAACCGGTTTCGCGGTGATCCGGCGCTGCTGGAACCGGGTCTGCGGATGATCGAAGGCCACACCGGGCGGCCGGTGCTCGGCGTGTTGCCGTACCTGCGCGATATCTGGCTCGACGCCGAGGATTCGCTGACGCTTGAGGGCCGCCCGCAGATGACCGGCCGCGCGGAGCCGCACGGCCGCGAACCGCTGTCCGTCACAGTCGTGCAGCTACCTCGCGTCTCCAATTTCACCGATGTCGACGCGTTGATGCTGGAGCCGGGCGTCGAGGTCTCGTTCACCACCGGGCCGCGCGGTATCGCGGAGGCGGATCTCGTTGTGCTGCCTGGCACCAAGGCGACAGTCAGCGACCTGACCTGGCTGCGGGAACGCGGGATCGCCGAGGCACTGGCCGCGCGGGCGGCACGCGGGGGCGCGCTGCTCGGGATCTGCGGCGGTTACCAGATGCTCGGCAAGACGATCGACGATCCGGTGGAAAGCCGCAGCGGCCGCGTCGACGGGCTCGGACTGCTCCCGGTCTCCACCGACTTCGCGCCGGACAAGACCCTGGCGCGGCCGGCCGGAGCCGGGCTTGGCGAGCCGGTGACTACGGGTTATGAGATCCACCACGGCCTGGTCTCGGTTCACGGCGGGGAGCCGCTGTTCACCGATCCCGCAGGCGGGGCGCTGGATGGCTGCGTATCAGGGAACGTGATCGGCACGCTGTGGCACGGAACGCTCGAATCGAACGAGTATCGGAGGGCATTTCTTCGGTGGACGGCGCAGCGCGCCGGCCGTGCCTTCGAGCCGCATCCGCACACTGATTTCGCGGCGGCCCGCCAGGCGCAGTACGACCGGCTCGCCGACGCGCTCGCCGAGCACGTGAACACCGACGCCCTCTGGCGGTTGATCGAGAACGGCCCGACGCCCGGACTGCGTCTGCTGCCGCCCGGCGCCTAAGGTGAGGAGTTCTACGACGATGGATGGTCAGGGCACCGTCGTAAGGCACGCTGCGACCTCGAGGCTCGCCAGGTCCCGATCCCGGACTCGACGGCTACCGGGCGGGCTGGGACGACGACCCGGCCAACTCGACCAACGCACCGGTGAAGTCGCTGCCCGCGCGCGCTAAGGAGATGGCGTCGGGATGACGTAACGTGTAGAAGTAGTCGAGCGAGCGGGCCTGGCGCGGGAGTCCTTGGAAGACCCTCGCAACCAGGCCCGTTGCCCGCGCGTCCAGAGGAGAAATCTGCACGGAGATTTCTTTTGGGGACACCGCGTGCCCGGCCCGACAGGTGGAGGCCCGACCGGATGGAAAGCACTGCCGTGGAGCGCGCGGAACGGCCCGAGGCCACTGCGGCGGAGCAGCCGGAACAGACCGAACAACCGCAGTGCGAAGCGGCAGCGGAAGCAGGCGTCGAGATCAATCTCGAGGCGAACCAGGAGCAGACCACTGCTGCGGACGCCGCCACAGCGGCCGCACCTTCCGGATCCGGTCCGGCGAACACCGGGAATTCGCCGGCACCCGCACGGATCGCGTCCGACTACGACCGGAACCGCACGCTCGGCATCCGGGTCATCGCGTTCGTCATCGCACTCTGCGTCCTGGTGACCGGGTGGGCGCTGGCGAAGACGGCCGCGACCCACGGCGCATCGAGTTCGGCCAGCGTAACGGGACACAAGCCCGGCGCCTCCGCCCCCGCACCGCCGCGCCTCGTGCAGCAACTACCCACCACGGTGACCATCCCCGGCAGCGCGCCGGCGATCCCCTGGCCGCGCGTCGGGCAGGCCGCGATCGAAATGGACGGCTACGGCTCGCTCGGCACCTCGGGCAAGGCGACTACACCGGTCCCGATCGCCAGCGTGACCAAGACGATGACCGCGTACCTGATCCTCGCGCACCATCCCCTCGCGACCGGTGAAGCAGGACCGTTCATCACCGTCAGCTCCGCTGAGGCCGGCGCCTACAAAGTCGAGACGAAGCAGGGGCAGTCACTGGTCAAGGTGTACGCCGGGGAGCGGATCAGCGAGCGCGATGCTCTGGAAGCGCTGATGCTCGCCTCGGCCGACAACATCGCGAAGATTCTCGCGCGCTGGGACGCGGGCTCGGTGCCCACGTTCGTCGCTGAGATGAACGCGGCGGCGCGCAAGCTCGGCATGACGCACACCACTTATACCGATCCCTCTGGCCTTGACCCGGCCACCGTCTCCACCGCGCCGGACCAGGTGATATTGGGCCAGGCGGCGATGCGGTCGGCCGCGTTCGCCGCGATCGTGGGCGAGCAGTCCGCGAGCGTGCCGGTCGAAGGCACCATCCACAACTTCAACCGGCTGGTCGGCCAAAACGGGGTGACCGGCATCAAGACCGGCTCGACCGATCAGGCCGGCGGCTGCCTGCTGTTCGCGGACACAGTCACCGTCGGCGACCGAACCGAGACCGTCATCGGAGCGGTGCTCGGGCAGCCGCTCGGCACTGGCGACAGTTTCCTCGACCAGACGCTGATCGCCGCCGCGAGGCTGTTCGCGGCCGCACAAGGAACCGTCGCCGCGACCACGATCGCGGTACCCGGCAGCCAGGTGGCAGCGCTTTATCGAGGTGGCTCGGCGAGCGAGACGCCGCTCGGCGTCTTGGCACCGGTGGTCGTGGTCGGCCGACCGGGACAGAGCTACCGCGTCTCGGTGTCGGGAGCGGCGACCGCGCCGGTGCTGGCGGTGACCCCCGTGAACGGCGCGGGCTCGGGCTCGGGTTCCGCATTCGGTTCGGCGGTGACCGGCTCGCTCACCGTTGCGCTGGCGCCGCTGGTTCCGCGCGGTGCCGTGCCGGCGTGGTGATCGGGTAGCGGTTGCTCGCCGGCCGGGAAGAGGGCCGCGGCGCGTTCGGCGCTTGCCTTTGCCCGCGCGGTCGTGGTCAGCACGCCGAGCACCGCGACGATCAATCCGCAGCCGGCCACAATCGCCCAGCCCGCGTGGCTCGCCGCGCTGAAACCCTCGCGCATCGAACCGTGCACCCGCGCGACGGCCACTGTGCCGATCAGCGCGACGCCGAGTGACTGCCCGACCTGACGACTCGTCGAGGCGACCGCGGCGGCGACGCCGGACTGCGCGCGCGGCATCCCGGAGACCGCGGTGTTGGTGATCGGCGCGTTGACCACGCCGAAGCCGAAGCCGAACAGCGCGTAGACGACGCCGAGGTAGAGCAGCGAGGTGGTGTTGGTCATGGACAGCAACAGCAGGCCGGTCACGCCGATGAAGATCCCTGACGCGAGCAGCGGACCACGACTGCCGCGCTCGGCGACCAGGCGTCCGGAGAGCGGCGCGAAAATCGCCGTGATCGCGGCCATCGGCAGCGTCATCAGTCCGGCCTTCATCGCCGAGAACCCGCGCACGTCCTGGAGATAGAGCGTGTTGAGGAAGAGGAATCCGGCCAGCGCGATGAAGGCGCAGACCGCGATCACCGTCGCCCCGCTGAACGGGACCGAGCGGAAGAAGCGCAGCTCGATCAGCGGCTCCTCGCGCCTCGACTCGTAGCGCACCAGCGCGGTCAATCCGGCCGCGGTGAACGCGAACAGGCCCAGGATCAACGGCGAGGTCCAGCCGTGATTCGGGCCCTCGATGATCGCGTACGTCACGGCGGCGAGCACCGCGATGACGAGCACCTGGCCGACCGGGTCCGGTCTGCGTCCGCGCTGCGCCCGCGACTCGGGCACGAACAGCGCGGTCAACACCAGCGCCGCCACACCCACCGGGATGTTGACCCAGAAGACCGACCGCCAGCCGACCGCCTGCACCAGCAGGCCGCCGAGCACCGGGCCCGCCGCCATGGAAAGGCCGACCACGCCGCCCCACACGCCTATCGCGCGGGCCCGTTCCTTCGAGTCGGTGAACGTGTTGCTGATGATCGACATCGCGACCGGGTTGAGCATCGAGCCGCCGATCGCCTGCAGCGCGCGGAAGCCGACCAGCCAGCCGAGCGACGGCGCGGCCGAGCAGAGCGCGGAGGCTAGCGTGAACAGCACGAGGCCCAGTTGGAAGACCCGGCGGCGGCCGAGCCGGTCTGCGGTCGAACCGGCGAGCATCAACAGGCTGGCCAGGACGAGGGTGTAAGCGTCGATAATCCATTGCAGGCCGGAGACCGGCGCGTGCAGGTCGTGCTGGATCGACGGTAGGGCGACGTTCACGATCGTGTTGTCGATCGCGACGATGAACAGGCTCATACAGCAGATCGCCAAGATCAGCTGGCGACGCCGTGGGCTGGGGTCAGGCAAGCTCTTCCCTTAGCTCAACTAATCAAATCGAAAATAATGATACTCCCCCAGCAAATCCCCGGTCGAGCCGATTCGGATAGCATCGACCCGCTCATTGATCGCACCACGTGGACAAGCGGGGTTAGTCGGGACCATGGGGGCGCGCAACGTGGCGGTATTGCGGGAGAGCCGGCAGGAGGGTCAGCAGACCGTCGGCGAAAGGCAACGCAGGGGTCGGACGGTCGCCCTGTGCGCCCTCGTGCTGCTTGTGTTCGCCGTTTCGCTGATCACCGTCACCAAGGGCAAGCTCAACTTCGACGTCTACCGGGTCGACCTGAACGTCTACCGGCTCGGCGGGCGCGCCTGGCTCGACAACAAGGACCTCTACGGGCAACTTCCGCTGACCCGCAACGGCCTCAACCTCGGCTTCACCTACCCGCCGATCTCCGCCATCGTCATGTCGCCGCTGGCCATGGTGCCGGCGCGGCTGGCCGGAGTCCTGATCAGCGCGATCACCCTCGGCCTGCTGATGTCGGTGATCGCGCTGTTCCTGCGCACGGCCGGGCTAGCCCAGGGGGTTCGCAGCTGGCGGCTGGCCGCGCTGCTGTTGCCGGTCGCGGCGCTGTTCGAGCCGCTGCGCACGAACCTGGCATACGGTCAGATCAATGTCATCCTGATGGCTCTGGTCACGGTCGACTGCCTGCTGCCGCGGACCTGGTGGCAGATCGCGGGGCGGCCGATCGGCTGGCCGCGCGGAGTGCTGGTCGGCCTGGCCGCCGCGCTCAAGCTGACCCCGGCCATCTTCGTGCTCTACTTCGTCGCCCGCAGACAGTGGCGCGCGGCGATCACGTCGGTCGCGTCTTTCTTCGTGGTAACCGGAATCGGCGCGCTGTGCGCTCCGCATGACTCGCATGAGTACTGGACCAAGATGGTGTTCGACACCGGCCGGATCGGCCCGATGGCTTTCGCCGGAAACCAGTCGCTCAACGGCTTTCTGTACCGCACCCACCTGGCCGGTAACGCAGAGCACGATGCGTGGCTCGCCGTGGCGGCACTGGTCGGTGCCGTCGGCGTTTACGCCATCTTCCGTGCGGCGCGCGCGGACCGGCAACTGCTCGCCCTCAGCCTGACCTGCTGTATGACGCTGCTGGTCTCGCCGGTCTCATGGTCACACCACTGGGTATGGGCGGCGCCTATCGTGCTGACCGGACTGCTTGCCGCGTACCGGGCCCGTAACCGCGCCGCACTCGCTCTTTTCGGCGGCGGCCTCGTGCTCTTCCTGGTCTCCCCGCAGTGGTGGTTCCCGGGGACGCAGAACCGTGAAATGCACTGGGCCTGGTGGGAGCAGGCGATCGGGAGCGCCTACGTGTGGGCCGCGCTCGGCGCGCTGATCGCCGTGGCGCTTGGGTACGCTCCCAGCCTCCTACCTGCCGATCCGCAGTAGTCCATCGACACACTGGGCTGGGTAGTGCTAGAAATACTGCTGCCTAGATTGGGAGCGCTCCCAGAATTGTGCGGATGACGGGGCGCCGGCTCCCGACCGGGCGAGAACAGCACGCGCCAGGAAACGCCCACCCTCAGCTGCCGATCTCAGGAGTCGCAATGACGCGTCATCCGTCCGGCCCGCGCGATGCGCGCCGTCGCCGCCGCCAGCATTTCAACCGCAGCCTCACCCTCGCGCTTCCCCTTGCCGCCGCGCTCGCCGCGACGACGCTCGCGGCGGTCCCGGCCTCCGCCACCACCAGCACGCCCACGATCGCCAATGCCGGTTTCGAGGCCGACGGATCCGGAGTCGCTTCGCCCTCGGGTTGGTCGAGCAGCGGAACCACCTCCGCCGACTACACCGAGTCCGGCGGCCACTCGGGCTCGTACCGCCTCTCGCACTGGGCGTCTTCGGCCTACGCGGTCGACACGTATCAGACGATCTCCAATATCACGAACGGCTACTACACCCTCGGCGTGTACGTGCGCTCGAATGACACCGGCGGCTCGAACTACATCTCACTGTCGGGCTGCGGTAGCTCCACCAAGACGACGTACGTACCCGTCGATTCGGATGGCAACTGGCTGCACATCGTGGACTACGTATACGTGTCCGCCAACAAGTGCACGATCAACCTCTATTCGAGCAGCGCCGCGAACGCGTGGACGAACTACGACGACGTCACATTCACGGCCGGTTCGGCGCCCGTGGCCATCCGCGGCGGCGACACCTCCAGCCTGTACCGCGGCGAACAGCTCGGCGGCGTGTATTACGACAGCTCGGGCACGAAACAGAACGCCTTGCAGATCCTCAAGAACGGCGGCATGAACTACGTCCGGCTGCGTGTCTGGGTCAACCCGCAGGACGGGATGAACAACGAGGCGACGCTGCTGGCTTCGGCGAAGCAGGCGTACAGCACGTACGGCCTGCCGATCCTGCTGGACCTGCACTACTCCGACACCTGGGCCGACCCCGGTCACCAGACCACCCCGGCGGCCTGGTCCGCCGACACGCTCAGCCAGTTGGAGAGCCAGGTTTACGCCTACTCGAAGCAGGTCGTCGGCGACCTGGTCGCGCAGGGCACCCCGCCGGCGATGGTCCAGGTCGGCAACGAGATCAACGGCGGCATGTTGTGGCCGGACGGCTCGACCTCGAATTGGTCGCAGCTTGCCGCGCTGCTCAAGCAGGGCGTCGCCGGGGTGCGGGCGGCCCGTTCGTCCACGAAGATCGTGCTGCACTTGGCCGCCTCGGACAGCCTGTCCACGCTGGAGAGCTGGTACAGCACGGCGATCAGCGACGGAGTCTCGTTCGACGTGATCGGCATCTCGTACTACGACTACTGGCACGGCCGGCTCGACGTGTTGCAGACGGACCTCAACGGCCTCGCGGCGAAGTACGGTAAGCCGGTGATGGTGGCCGAGACCGCGTACCCGTGGACGATGGCCAACGCCGATTCCGAGACCAACTCGGTGACGTCCTCGAACACCACCCTCGACCCCGGCTATGCGGCGAGCTCCGCGGGCCAGGCGGCGAACCTGCGTGACGTGCTCTCGATCGTGCAAGCGGTCCCGAACGGCCTCGGCCTCGGTGCGTTCTACTGGGAGCCCACCTGGACCGCGGTCGCGGGCAACGGCTGGGACCCGACGAACGCGTCCTCCGGCGACGGCTGGGAGAACCAGGCGGCCTTCGACTTCGGCGACAAGGCGCTGCCGGTGGTCAGCCAGTTCGCCGCGCGCTGAGCCGGTAGCCGGCCCAGGCCGGGCGGTTGCGCTCAGTGCGATTCGAGCGGAACCGCCTGGCCGAGCACGGCATCCAGCAACTGCGGGAAGGCCTCGTCCAACTCGGCACGTCGCAGCGAGACGTACCTGTGGGTGCCCTGCGCGCGGGTTCTGGTGACCCCTGATTCGCGCAGCACCTTCATATGGTGTGACAGCGTCGACTTGCCGACGGTGAGCCCGGCCAGCTCGCCCACCTTGTTGCAGCACTCCTCGCCTTGGTCGGCGAGCGCCCGCACGATCGCCAGCCGCCCCGGATCAGCCAGCGCGGCCAGCACAGTGGGCAGGTCTAACTGCTCGGCGGCGGGCTCCTGCGCGGGGGTGGTCACCTGGCTGGACAGCGGTTCCTCGACAAGCACCCTTCCACTGTAATACCAGCTGACTTTGCGTTCTGCGCAGGTGCGGACCGCCAAGAACGCCCGGAGCGACCGGGAAGCACCGCCGAGGGCGCCAAGGGCGGCGTGGTGACTGCGACGTGACGGCGGGTCAGACCGCGTCGATCCAGTCGAACAGGACCCGCCGACTCGCCGGGTCCGCGGACACAAGGCGTACCCGCAGCTCAGCGCCCTGCGGCAGGTCGTGCCCGTCGAGCCGGGCTATCACCGCGGGCTCGCGCAGCATCACCACGCCCGCGTCCGGCTTGCCGTTACGGTCCCAGTCCACCCGGTCGTTCAAGTCCAGCACCACGCCCTCGAAGACCTCGCCCACCCGGTCGCGCAGCAGCACCGCCTCGGCGAGGTCGACGCAGGCGCGCTCGACCGCCTTGGACCGCCGGTCGCCGGCGTCCATGAGTTCGGGCAGGGCCGGCAGCGCCTCGCAAACCCAGTCCGGCACCTCCTCACCCGCGCAGAGGCTGACGCAGATCTCGGTGCCGAAGCGATCGACCAGCCGCCGCAGCGGCGCCGTGACGTGCGCGTACTGGGTGGCCAGCGCGGCGTGCACGGGCCGCGGCGGGATCTGGCCGTCGAAGACCTGATAGCCCGCGCCGCGCAGCAGCGAGGTGGCCTCGGTGAGGAACGCGGCGTGCCGCGGCCTGGCCGGGTTCATCCGCCGGATCAGCGTGGCGTAAGGCTCACCGTCCGGCCAGCGGACCTTGAGCGCGCGGGCCGCCCGGCGCAGCCGTCCGACGGTCGCGTCCCCGGGCTCCGGCAGCACCCGCAGCACGCCGACCTCGGCGTACAGCATCAGGTCGGCCGCGGCGATTCCGGCGAGCAGCGAGATCTGCGCGTTCCAATCCTCGACCGGCAGCGGCGCACGATACTCAAGCCGCCAGCCGTCGTGATCCGCGACGACCTGCTGCACCGGGGCGTTCAGGCTGATGCCGCCGCGCAGCGCCTCCCGATCGCGCAGCAGCATGCCGACCTCGCGCAGCAGATTCATCACCTCGGGCGCGGTCCCGGCGTCCAGTTCACGCTGCACCTGTGGATAGTCGAGACGCGCCCGCGATCGCACCATCGCGCGCCGCGCCTCCACCGAAGTCATATCGCCGGAGGAATCCAGGTCGATCTGCCATAGCACCGCGGGCCGATCCTGCTCGGGCAGCAGCGAGGCCGCGCCCTCGGAGAGCACCGGCGGATGCAGCGGGACCCGGCCGTCCGGCAAGTAGATGGTCTCGACCCGGGCGCGTGCCTCAAGGTCGAGTGGTGAACCTGGGCGCACGAACGCGGCCACGTCGGCGATCGCGTACCAGACCCGAAAGCCGCCGCCGCGCCGCTCGATCCACATGGCCTGGTCGAGATCCATCGAGCCCGGCGGGTCGAGGGTGACCAGTGGCAGGTCGGTTCGGTCAACCCGGCCGGCGTCCGGATCGCGGGCGTCACGTGCGGCGCGCTCGGCGTCTGCCAGCACCTCGGGCGGGAACTCGGCGGGCAGCGCGAACTCCGCGCGGATCGCGTCGAAGCCCTTGCACAGCGCGGCGCGCGCTTCGTCGGGCGCGTCGGCGCTGTCGATCACCAGGACTCGGCGGGGCACAGCGCGCAGCGTAGCGGCTAGGCCAAGACAATGCACGGACGCACCGACGCCGGAAGGCGCGCAGGCCCGTGGCTTGCGGCCTGCGGCCGACTCGATGCGTTGGCCGCCTAACCGGCGCGTTAGCCGCTTAGGCAGGCGTGGAACCGGCGGGCACTGCGGGATCGCCGCTGGACGTACCCGCGCCCGCACTCTGATGAGCCGGCGTGGCCACCGCCTGGCCGGCGTCGATCCCCTGCGCCGTAACGCCTTCCTCACGCGCGACGACTTCCGTTTCCTCGGCTGGCTCGGTGGTGGCGCTCGGAGCGTCGGCGGAGGCGTCGGAGACCGGCGCGGACGAGCGGCCCCGCCACGGGAGGAACGGTCCGGCGACGGTGTCCCGCCACAGGTCGATGAAGCCGATCGCCGCGGCGGCGATCAGCAGCGCGTCGCGCAGCGTGAGCGCCAGGATGGTGCTGAGGTGGAAGTGGATCAGCGAGGTGAAGTTATACGGGAAGATCCACTGCGTCACCGGCAGCGACACCAGGATCAGCAGCGCGCTGCGACGCTGCGAGGTGTCCTTGGACAGCAGGCAGAAAGCCGCGGTGGCCAGCAGCCAGATCAGGTACTGCGGGCTGATGACCCGGCTGGTGACGATCATCAGCAGCGTGGCGACCAGCGTCGCGTCGGCGACCACCGTCGGGCGCCACTGCTTGCGCCACCACCACCAGGCCAGCAGCGCGAACACCAGCACCGTGGAGGCGATCGCCACCTTGCCGGCGAAGCCCGCGCCGAACCCGAGCACTTCGAGCGAGCCGTAGTGGCCGTGGATCCGGCCGTGCCAGATGCCGGCCCGCCTGGCCAGCAGGAACGGCACCGCCCAGATGCTCTCCACCTCGATGCCGCGGTGGCCCTGGGTGTGCAGGAACCAAGAGCCGTTACGGAAGGAGAGCATGCAGATCACCGTCACGGCGACGGCGGCGGACACCGCGGTGGCGATGGTCTGCCAGCCGCGCTTGGTGCGCGGCAGCCCGAAGACGGTGAGGCCGGGCCAGATCTTGATCGCGGTGCCGATGCCGATCAGCGAGCCGGCGATCCAGCGGCGGCCGTTGAGCTGCTTCTGCCCGGCTTCCGCGCCCGGCAGCGGCACGCCGCGGCCGAGAATCGCCAGCGCCGCGACCACGGGCATCGCGGAGAACACGTCGAAGCGCCCGTAGATCAGCGGCCCGAGGAACGGCACGCTCAGGATCCAGAACCACGGCCCAAGCCAGCTCTCCCGCCGGCGCGCGGTCAGCAGCAGCACCAGGATGACGATCGCGTCCGCGATGAAGGCGAGCCGGACGAACTGGCCCTGGTAGTCGGCGCCCGGCAGCGCCTTGGGCAGCAGGAGCAGCGGACCGACCAGCGGCGGGTACTGCCAGCTGTTGTCGCCGACCGGCAGCGCGCCGTGCTTGAGGGCACCGTCCACCCACCGCGTATAGACGATGATGTCGCCGATGCTGCGGCGGCCGTACCAGGCCCATAGGTGCCCGGTGGTCATCAGGTAGAGGGGGATGCGACTCGCGAACCAGCCGAGGACGACGTAAACGGTCCGGCGGTTCAGCTGCGACATGGGCTGACGTCTCCCCAGTTTCCTCGGACACAATCGTTCGACTCGGATCGCACGGCCCCCCGCCGCGTCGATCAGCGGCAGTTTAGAACGTGGGCTAGAGTTCCCCAGGCCGATAGCTGACCTTGCCGGAGAATCGTTCCAGAATGTTCATCTTCGTACCGCCGTCCGAAGGGAAGGCCGTTCCGACGGACGCGCAACCGGTGATCTCCGGTTCCCTGGTGCTTCCTCAGCTCTCGCCGACGCGCAAGAGCCTGGTCACCGCGTTGAAGCGGCTCAGCTCCGGCCGGCCGGCCGCCGCCCTGGCGACGCTGGGACTGAGTGAGGGCCAGCGCGCGGAACTGGCATACAATCAGGTCATTGACACGGCGCCTGCCGGGCCGGCCGCTGACGTGTACCGCGGCGTCCTCTACGAGGCACTTGACCTGCCCGGTTTGCGCGCGCAGGACCCGGAGGCGTATCGGCGGGCCGAGAATTCAGTGCTCGTATTTTCGGGTCTGTGGGGGGTGCTTCGACCGGCGGACCGGATCCCGTACTACCGCTGCTCCGCGGGGGTGAAGCTGCCGCGTCTCGGCTCGGTCACCGCGGTTTGGCGCAAGGCGCTCAGCGAGCCGCTCACCGAACTCGTCGGCGAACATCTCGTGGTGGATCTGCGGTCCACGTCATACGCCGGTATGTGGCGCCCCGGCCCGCGGACGGTGACCGTGCGCGTGGTGCATGAGCGGATGGTCGGCGGCGTGCTCAAGCGGTCGGTGGTGAGCCACTTCAACAAGGCCACGAAAGGACGACTGATCCGCGATCTGCTGCGTTGCGGCGCTGAGCCGAAGACGCCGGAGGAGTTCGCGGACACCTTGCGCGATCTCGGCTACCGGGTCGAGGGCGGCCCAGCGGGCGCGTTCGATGTCGTCGTGACAGAGATCTGACGCGGTTACAACTGGTACGTCCGCGCGCCGGAGACACCGCTATAGATAGAGGTGTGCGGTGTCGTTGATGCAGCGCACATTGGCCACGCCGTCGCCGTAGTAATCGATCACGCTGAGCGAGGCCGCGGCCAGCTCCATCCGATGCACCGCATCCAGCGGCGCGCCGAGGGCCTGGCACAGCAGCGTCTTGATCGGCGTCACGTGCGTGACGATCAGTACCGTCTTGCGCGGGAAGCGCACCAGCGCCCGGTCTCTGGCCACCGCCGCGCGGGCCGCCACCTGCTCGACGGATTCGCCGCCCGGCGCGGGGCTGGCGGTCGAGCCGAGGAAGGCGGCCAGCTGGTCCGGGTACTGCGCGCGGGCCTCGGCAAAGGTCAGCCCCTCGAACGTGCCGCAGTCCAGCTCCCGGAAGCCTTCCTCCACTCGCGGCTCGATCCCGGCGGCGCTGGCGACGGCGGACGCGGTCTGCTGGGTGCGGCGCAGCGGCGAGGTGATGATCGCATCGATGCGGCCGTACCGGGGATCACCGGATCCGTCGGGGGTGGCGAACCGTCGCGCGGCCGCACCCGCTTGGGCGAGCCCTTCCGGGATCAGCTCCGGGTCGCCGCCGAGCCCGGAGAACCGCTTCTCTCCGGTCAGCGCGGTGGAGCCGTGGCGCAGCAGGAGCAGGCGGGTCGGTTTGCCGAGGTCCGCGGAGGCGCCGGCGGACGGTACCGCCCACGCCGCAGCGCCGTGGCGATCGGTGCCGGTTCCGGTCTCGGTGTGGGTTTCGACGGCGGACAGCTGCGTGGTTGACCGGCCTGATGATGCGACATTCGCGGTCCCAGCAGCTCCGCTTGGCTCCTCGGCGACCGGGAGCACCTTGGCGCTCCACACCTCGCCGCGGGCAGCCGCGTCCAAGGCCTGATTCGCCAGTCGGTCGGCGTGCTTGTTCTGGCTGCGCGGCACCCAGGTGAAGGCGACGCCGTTGGCCGGGAAGAGCTCGCGGGCGCGCGCGGCCAGCGGCTTCATGTCGGGGTGCTTGACCTGCCAGCGGCCGGAAAGCTGCTCGACCACGAGCTTCGAGTCCATGCGGACCTGGACCCGCGCCTGCGGATCGATGCGCTTGGCCCCCTCGAGCCCGGCGATCACGCCGCGGTATTCGGCCACGTTGTTGGTGGCGTGGCCGATCGCCTCGGCCAGTTCGGCGAGCAGTTCGCCGGTGTCGCCGTCGCGGACCACCGCGCCGTAGGAGGCTGCGCCGGGATTGCCCCGCGATGCTCCGTCGGCCTCGACGATCAGGGTTCGCACGATCGCTAGATTCCCGATTCCGCGGTGCGCACGAGGATCCGGCGGCAGGAGTCGTGCCGCAGCACCGTGTCCGGCGCGGCGGCGCGGATCTCGTTCACCTCGGAGATGTCGAGTTCCAGCCGGCAGCCCTCGCAGCGGCGCTGCTTGATCGCCGCGGCCCCTATCCCGCCGTACTGCGCGCGCAGCTTCTGATAGAGCGCGAGCAGATCGGCGGGCAGCTGCGCGGCCAGCAGTGCGCGCTGCGAGGTGGCGAAGGCGAGGTCCTTGTCCACGGATGCCTGCTCGTCGGCGAGCGTGATGGTCACCCGCGCCAGGTCCGCCTCGGCCGCCTCGCGCTGCTTTGTCAGCTCAGCGGTGCGGTTGTCGGCGATCTCGACCCGCTCCATCACCTCGAGCACGATGTCTTCGAGGTCTGACTGGCGCTTGGCCAGCGATTCCAGCTCGCTTTGCAGGTTGGACAGTTCCTTCGCGCCGACCGAGCCGGAGTCCAGCAGCTTGCGGTCCCGGTCCGCGCGGGTGCGCACCTGGTCCACGTCGGCCTCGGCCTTGCGCTGCTCGCGGGCCAGGTCGGACTGCGCGGTGGTGGCGGCGACAAGCAGGTCGCGCAGCTGCCTGGCCCGGTTTTCCAGCGAGGCGTGCTCGGCCAGCTGCGGGAGGGTGCGGCGGCGGTGCGTCAGCTGGTCAAGCTTCGAGTCCAACGCCTGAAGGTCGAGCAGTCGCTGCTGGTCGGCGGGCGCGGCTTGCACGGCTGGCACCTCTTCCTGTCCTCATTCTTCACTTCTGCGGCGCGTGCAGCGTCCAGGGGTCGGTGACCAGCTGGGACACGCGGATCTCAACCGTACCGCGCTCGGGGCCGCGCTCATGCCCGCGAAGGCCGTGCTCATGACTTTCGGCGAGCCCGGCGGTCAGCAGCGCGGCGGCGTCGGAAAGCCAGGGCCATTCGCTGGCCCAGTGCGCCACGTCGACAAGCGCGGGACCGGTGCCCGGCTTGGCGAATTCCCCGGCTTCGAGCGCTTCTGATGCGGCATGGTGGCGCAGGTCGGCGGTGACGTACGCGTCGGCTCCGGCAGCGCGCACCGCTGAAAGCAGCTCGCGATCCTCGCCCGCACCTCCACAGACGGCGACGAGCCGGATCGTGCGCTCGGGGTCTCCGGCTACGCGCACTCCCGCGCTGGTCGGCGGCAGGGCGAGGGCAACGCGTTGGGCGAAGGCGCGCAGCGATTCGGGTTCGGGCAGCACGCCGAAGCGGCCGAGTCCGCGCCCTGAGCCCGAACCGTGGCCGCGGCCGGCCGAGCCGTTCGGCGCGACGCCTTCGCCGGCAGAAGGCAGGATCGGCCCGATCACCGAGAGATCGAGGGCACGGGCGAGGGCGTCCGAGACGCCGGGGCTCGCGACGTCGGCGTTGGTATGCGCGGTCAGCAATGCGACGCCGTTGGTGATCAGCCGGTGCACGGTGCGGCCCTTGAAGCTCGTCGCCGCGACCCCGTGCACCGGCTTGAGCAGCAGCGGATGGTGCGTGACCAGCAGGTCAGCGCCCCAGGCGACGGCCTCATCGACAACGGCGTCCACCGGGTCGACCGCGAAAAGCACCTTGTGCACCTCGGCCGCCGGGTCGCCGCACACCAGCCCGACCGCGTCCCAGGACTCGGCCCAGCGCGGATCGTAGGCGGCGTCCAGAATCCCGACGACTTCGGCGAGCGTTGGCATGGAGGAATGCTACGGTGCGGCGGTGTGACACCCCAGCCGGAAACTCCGCCAGCCCTGCTTCCGATCGCCGACAGCGCGGCCCGCCGCATCCGGCCCACTGCGCAGCAGCTGGCCGCGGCGCACGGAAAGACGATCCCTGACGTACTCGGCCCGGATCTTCGAGTCCTGTTCTGCGGGATCAACCCGGGCCTGTGGTCGGCGGCGATCGGCAAGCATTTCGCGAGGCCGGGCAATCGGTTCTGGCCCGCGCTGCACGGCTCCGGATTCACCCCGCGGCTGCTTGGCCCGTGGCAGCAGGAAGAACTGCTGGAACTCGGCCTCGGCCTGAGCAACGTGGCGTCGCGGGCCACGGCGCGCGCGGATGAGCTGACGCCCGAGGAACTGCGCAGCGGCGGCGAAATCCTGGCCGAGAAGGTCGCCACATACCGGCCCCGCTGGGTTGCGATCCTCGGCATCGGCGCCTACCGGACCGCGTTCGGCCGTAAGGACGCGACGATAGGCCCTCAACCGTCGAAACTAGCTGGCAGTCCAGTGTGGGTGCTCCCGAATCCGAGCGGCCTCAATGCACACTGGACCGCCGCGACACTGGCCGAGGAGTTCGCCAGGCTGCGCGTCGCGGCTGACGAAAGCTGACCGGCGCTCTGCGCGCCACAGTTGCCGGGAAGACCCGTCTAAAGGGCAGCCGTCTGGATGGAGTGGTCCGAATCCGAGCGCTCGATCAGAACTCGATGATCGAGCGGATTCCTTCACCTGCTCGCATCTGGTCCAGCGCCTCGTCGACCCGTTCCACCGGTAGCCGCGCCGTGATCATCGACTCCAGGTCGAGCCGTCCAGAGCGCCACAGCCGGACCAGCCGACCGTACTCGACCCGCACGTCCGCGCCGCCGTACCAGGTCGGCAGGATCCGCTTGCTGTCGTAGAAGAGCTCTGCCATCGAGAAGGAGACCTGGTCGTCCCGGCCGCCCGCGCCGACGACGACAACCGCGCCGCCGCGTCGAGTCAAGTCATACGCCTGACGCACGAGACCACCACGGCCTACGCATTCGAATACGTAGTCGAAGCCGCGCGGGCCAGTCACTTCCTCGCGCGCCGCTCCGGCGTCGTCCGGGGCGACGGCTCGGGTGGCTCCGAATCGTGCGACCATTCCCCGCTTTGCCTCGCTCGGGTCGATCGCGACGATGTCCGCGGCGCCGGCGATGCGTGCGCCTTGAATGGCGGCGATGCCCACTCCGCCGCAGCCGATCACCGCGACGGTGGATCCAGGCTCGACGCGCGCGGTGTTCAGCGCGGCGCCGACTCCGGTAGTGACTGCGCAGCCGATCAGTGCCGCGACGTCGAAGGGCACGTCCTTCGGCACCGGGACCGCACACTGCCAGGGCAGCACCACTTCCTCGGCCCACGTACCCGTGCCGCACATGCCGTACAGCGGCGCGCCGTCGACGGCGAAGTTCGCGGTCAGCGCGGTCTTGGCGAACAGCTCAGTGCACAGATTCGCCTCGCCGCGCAGGCAGTCGGCGCACCGGCCGCACGGCGGAACCCAGCACACGATGATGTGATCACCGGCCGCCAGCCCCGCCACTTGGCCGCCGACCTCGACGATCTCGCCGGCGCCTTCGTGCCCGAGCACGAACGGCTTCTTGTTCGGCAGCACGCCCGCCATCGCGGACAGGTCGGAATGACACACTCCGCTCGCCCTGATCCGGACCTTTACATCGCCGGGACCGAGTTCGCGCGTGGTGACATCGTCCCGCACCTCGGTCCGCTGCTGACCACCCTTCCGCACCAGCGCCGCCCGCATCCCGACCGCCTCTCTGTAGCAATGCCGGCCGCACTCCCGGCCTGAAGGACTGTACTGACCGAACCCCGGGTTTGAAATATTTCATCTGCTTAACCTTCCGGGTACCATGGCAATATGCGGCGTGACCCGATAACCCGTGAGGTCGTGGACCTGATCGCCGGCATGTCGACCCGGTTCCACGACGAATACGAGGCAGCGGCCGCGACTCACGACCTCACCGGTGTGCAGGCGAAACTGCTGGGCGTGGTCGCGGAACGCCCGGTGCCGATGAACCAGATCGCGACGCTGCTCAAGTGCGAGCCGTCCAATATCACCGGCCTGGTCGACCGGCTGGCGGCGCGCGGCTTCGTGACGCGGCAGCCGAGCCCGACCGACCGCCGGGTCAAGCTGGTCACCGCGACCCCGGCCGGCGCGGAGGTGAGCGGCAAGGTGTGGGCGAACCTGGACTTCGCCGCCGAGCCGCTGGCCGCGCTGAGCGACGAGGAGCGGCGCACGCTGCGTGATCTGCTGCGCCGCATCGGACAGAACGGCGCCGCGCCTCCGGTGAGTTAGGGCGCGTCTGCCGGTGCGGGGTCGCGAGTGAGCGCCTCGTTCCAGCCGAGGATCCGCCATGAGTCGACGACGCCGTTCAGTACGAACGGATCGTCCTTCACGAACGCCTCCGCCGCCTCTCTCGTCTTGAACACGGCCATGGATCCGTCCGCCTGCGGATCGGCGAACGTGCCGATCAGCTCCAGTTCCCCGGCTTCCACGAACTCGGTCCAGTGCGCGCGATGGGCGGCGAAGTGCGCTCTCGCGTTGACCGCGACGTTCGGCGCGGACTGATAGAACACGACATACTTCACGGGGCCGCCTCTCGTCGTCTGCCGACCACGGTAGTGCGGCGGTCCGACAGGCGGCTTGTTACTGCCTGGTAGCATGGTCCGCTCTTAGTAGCATCCATTTTTCGCGGCGGCACCCAGGGAGTCGGGCGTGGATCAGGTCGGGCAGTCCGGCGCCCGCAGCGTGGCGAACGCGCAGGCCGCACCGGGTTCGCTGCGCATCGCGCTGCTGTGTTACCGCGGCAACCCGTTCTCCGGCGGCCAAGGCGTTTACGTACGCAACCTCTCGCGTGAGCTGTCCGCCCTCGGCCACCGGGTCGAGGTCATCGCCGGACCGCCATATCCGGTCCTGGACGAAGGCGTCGCCTTCACCCCGCTGTCCAGTCTCGACCTCTACCGCGAGCCGGATCCCTTTCGCACGCCGCGGCTCGGCGAGTACCGGGACCTGATCGATCTGCTCGAAGTCGGCACCATGTGGACCGCCGGCTTCCCCGAGCCGCGCACCTTCTCGCTGCGGGCCGCCCGCCACCTGGCAGCGCGCCGCGGCGAATTCGACGTGGTGCACGACAACCAGTGCCTCGGCACCGGCCTGCTGCGGCTGCCCCGGCTCGGCTTTCCGACCCTGGCGACGATCCACCACCCGGTCCAGGTCGACCGGGAGCTGGAACTGGCCGAGGCGCGCGGTTTGCGCCGGATCACGCTGCGGCGCTGGTACGCCTTCACCCGCATGCAGGCCCGGGTCGCCCGCCGGCTGCCGGAAATCGTCACGGTCTCCTCGTCCTCGGCGGCGCAGATCACCGAATACCTCGGCGTGCGGCCCGAACGCATCACGACGATTGCGATCGGCGCCGACGTCCAGCGCTTCTCCCCCTCACCCGCGGTGGCCAAGGTGCGCGGCAGGATCGTGACCACGGCAAGCGCGGACTCGCCGCTCAAGGGCCTGGCAGTGCTCGTAGAAGCCTTTGCGAAGGTGCGCGCCGAGCACGACCACGCGCAACTCGTCGTGGTCGGCGCGGCAAAGGAGGGCGGGGCGGTCAGCCGGGCGATTGAACGGTACGGCCTTGAGCCCTACATCCGCTTCGTCTCCGGGATCAGCGAGGACGAGCTGATCGATCTGTTGCGTTCCGCCGAAATCGCGTGCGTCCCCTCGCTTTACGAGGGCTTTTCGCTCCCGGCCGTCGAGGCGATGGCGGTCGGGTTGCCGCTGGTTTCCACGACTGGAGGCGCGATCCCGGAAGTGGCCGGGGTCGACGGCGAAACGACGCTTGCGGTGCCTCCGGGCGACGCGCCCGCGCTGGCCGCGGCGCTAGCCCGCGTGCTCGGCGATGAACAGCTGCGCGCCCGGCTCGGCGCGGCCGCCCGCGCCCGCGCCGTATCCAGGTTCACCTGGCGCGCCGCCGCGATCGCCACGGCCGAGCGTTATCGGGCGCGCATCCAAGCGTCACAGAGTCCGCAGTCCGGGCTCGGTGACGACAATGTCTCAGAACACGAGTTCGCACCCGCCGAACTCGAAGCGCTCGCACAGGAAGGCTCCGCCGCATGCTGACCGTCGACTTCGACCGGTTTCCGGTCGGACCGGGCGACCGGGTGCTTGATCTCGGCTGCGGCGGCGGCCGGCACGCTTTCGCCCTGCTGCGTAAGGGGGCCGATGTCGTCGCGCTCGACTATTCGCTCGCTGAGATCGAGTCGGTCAACGCGATGTTCGCGGCGATGCGCGCGCAAGGCGAAGTCCCGGCGGACGCACGCGCGGTCGCGGTCCGCGGGGATGCCTACAAGCTTCCATTCCCCGATGATTCGTTCGACGTGATCGTCGCCGCCGAAGTTCTCGAACACTTATCCGACGACGAACGGGCCTTCGCCGAGTTGCGCAGGGTACTGAAACCCGGCGGCCGAATTGCGGTGACCGTCCCGCGGTGGTTCCCGGAGAAGGTCTGCTGGGCGCTGTCCGATGCCTACCACGAGGTCGAGGGCGGCCACGTCCGGATCTACCAGCGCGCCCAAGTGCTGCGCAGGTTGCGGGCCGAACGGCTGCGCCCCTATGCGGTTCATCACGCGCACGCGCTGCACTCTCCCTATTGGTGGCTCAAGTGCGCGGTCGGCGTGGACAACGAGCAGGCCGCGCCGGTCCGGCTGTATCACAAGCTGCTGGTATGGGACATCATGAAGGCGCCGAAGCTGACCCGCGTCGGCGAAGCGCTGCTCAATCCGGTGCTCGGCAAGAGTTTGGTCGTCTACGCCGTCAAGAGCGCATGACGGCCGCGCACCTGGTCGCAGCCGGTCTGCTGGACGCGCCGGAGGTGTCCAGGACGGTCGGCGGCATCAAAGCTCTGCAACGGCCGGACGGCGCCATACCGTGGTTCGCCGGGGACAAGCTGGACCCATGGGACCACGCCGAATCCGCCATGGCCCTAGACGCCGCGGGCGAGCACGAAGCGGCGCGAAGCGCGTATCTCTGGCTAGCGCGGACGCAGAACGCGGACGGCTCGTGGTTCGCGAATTACGCGGACACGCCCGAGGGCGTATCAGCGGCCGCAGTCGCCGACCCGACGCGCGAGACGAACTTCAGTGCGTATCCGGCGGTCGGCATTTACCACCACTACCTGGCTACCGCGGATCGGCGCTTCCTGCGTGAGCTATGGCCGACCGTCGTCTCAGCGGTCGAATTCGTGCTGCGGCAGCAGCGTACTGACGGCGCGATCCGCTGGCATCCGGACAGCGATGAGGCGCTACTGAGCGGTTGCAGCTCGATGTACCAGGCGCTGCGTTGCGCGGTCGCCACGGCCACTGCGCTCGGCGAGAACCAGCCGGGCTGGGAGCTGGCCCTCTCCCGCCTCGGCCACGCGCTCACCGCGCATCCTGAGCGGTTCGCGCCGAAGGAGCGCTACTCGATGGACTGGTACTACCCGGTCCTGGGCACGGCGCTGCGCGGCGAGGCGGCCCGCAGGCGCATCGAAGAGGGCTGGGAGAGGTTCGTCGTCCCATCGTTGGGCGTGCGCTGTGTGGACGACCATCCGTGGGTCACCGGCGGCGAGAGCAGTGAGCTGGCGATCGCGCTGTGGGCCATCGGCCGCGCGGAGCAAGCCCGCCAGTTGCTCACCGACATGGGCTCGCGGCTGCGCGACAAAGAAGACGGGATGTACTGGACCGGCTACGTGTTCGCCGACCTGGCGATCTGGCCGCAGGAGAAGACCTCCTGGACGGCGGGCTCGGTGCTGCTCGCCTTGGCCGCACTCGGCGGTGAGCCGGCGACGCGCGCGGTCTTCGGCGGCGACGCGCTGCCGAAGCCGCTGCCGGTCGAATGCGTCGCGGAGCGCTGCGTTTCAGGACGCTGAATCGCTGCGAGGCACACGACGCCCTCTGAGGGCTCGAAGCAGCGGGCGCGGCACCGGGAGTGGCAGCAGCGGCGGTTCAGGGATTCAGCAGCGCCTTCAAGGCTTCCAGCGTCGCCTCGGGATGCAGCGCGTCGACCGAGATCCGGTCCATCGCCCGTGCGTACTGCTCCACGTCCTCCGGGCGCTCGATGTACTGCGCGCCGGTCAGATGCTCGAGGTAGACGACGTCCGGCAGATCGGACTCGGCAAACCGCAGCAGCGTGAAGGCGCCGCCCTCGGCCGCGTGCGCGCCCACCGAGTAAGGCAGTAGCTGGATCGTAATGTTCGGCCGCTCGGCCTGCTCAATCAGGTACGCGATCTGAGCCTTCATCACCTCGGGGCCACCGATCGGGCGACGCAGCGCCGCCTCGTCCAGCACCACCCACAGGATCGGCGCGTCGTCACGCTCCAATGCGGCCTGCCGTCGCTGCCGCAGCTCGATGCGCCGCTTGTGGTCGGTCGCGCTCTGCGCCCGGTTCGAGGAGAGCACCGCGTCCACGTACTGCGGGCACTGCAGCAGTCCTGGCACGAACTGGACCTCGTAGGTGCGCACCACGGACGCGGCCGACTCCAGGCCGATGAAGGCCTCGAACCAGGAGGGCAGCACCTCGCTGAAGCTGTGCCACCAGCCCTGCGCGTTCGCTTCGCGTACCAGGTCGAGAACCTGGTCGCGCTCCTTGCCGTCGAGCACGCCGTAGAAGGTGAGCAAGTCCTCTACATCCCGCTCCTTGAACGAGACCTTCCCCGTCTCCAGGCGGCTGATCTTGGACTCCGTGGCCCGGATGTGGTAGCCGGCCTCGCGCATCGAGATGTTCTTCGACTCGCGCAGCCGCCGCAGGAGGGAGCCGAGGAGTATGCGGCGCACCGTTGAGCTGTCGCCGACTCCGTCCATCCGCTCCCTCTCCCCGTCGGGGCCGTACGGGCGCTGCCGCGCGGCGTCTCGTCTTTCGGTTCCCGCTGGTCTCAAGTCCGGGCCTGGCGTCGCGCCCGGCGGCGCGGACGCGGCGTCTTGGCGTCCGGCGTGGAGTCAGTCTGCCACCGTCCCCCGGAGAATTGAAGTTCTCTTCGAGCAACAGGGCGTGACAAGACGTCACTCGGCGCTACGATGCACTTGCATCGGCATTCGCTACGTTTGCAGTTGCATCGGCCCTTGCTAAATCCGAAGAATGGGCGAATGCTGATTCACACCGAGCGTGTGCCGCACCCACCGGAGCGCGAACGGAGTATCGCCACACCGTGCATCACCAGCGAGCAAGCCGGGAACGGCAGGCACCACCAGCACAGTCGTCGCCTCATCCGCCTCGACCCCACGGACGCCCACATGTCCATCGCGACCTCCATGCAGTCTGAGTCCACGCGCGCCGACGAGGATCGGCCGGGGGAACCGGTACGCAGTGCCGGCCTCGACCTTCCCGCGTCGCCACAGTCCGCCGGCGCGGCCCGCCGGTTCGCCACCGCCGCGCTGGCCGAGTGGCGGCTTGCCGCCCTGGCCGATGACGTCGACCTGGTGATCTCAGAGCTCATCACGAACGCGCTGCTTCATGCGCGAGGTGACCGGCGGGCCGCCGCCGGAGCCGGGATCAGGCTCGACCTCGAATACGACGGCAAAGCCGTGACCTGCCGGGTCGCTGACGGCAGCGCGTTGCCCCCGACACCGGAACAGGCCGGGGACACCGCGGAGTCCGGTCGCGGCCTGCTGTTGGTCGACGCGCTGTCCGCCGCGTGGGGCTGGTCCCACGAGACGTCCGGCAAGGTCGTCTGGGCTCGCTTCGACGTGCAGTGAACCCGACCGCGCCGGCTCGCGCCGTAGCGCGAGATCCCAGTTCCCTATAGCGAAGTAGGGAAGTCGAGCGGTCGACCCGGCATCTGCACTTGCGGCCGCATCGGTACGCGCGACAAGATCGCTGAAACTTCGTCAGAAGATCGTCTGAGGGCCATTCCACGCGTTGGAATGGCCCTTCTCGCCGTTCGCCAGCATTCGCCAGGGGTAGGACTCTGAACATTTCCAGATTTTTTGCCGATGCACGTGCATCAGCACTCGCATCCGCAGTATCTTCTGCATGGGACGTACCGTTTGATCCGTCCAGTCGATCCCGCACCACAGCGTGTCCGAGATCGCGCGACGGCTTGAAGTCCCCGGCGGCCGTCCTCACAACCCCCACATCCCCGCCGCGGCCGGGCCAAGCCCTGACCGGCTCACCGATCGCGGTACCTGAATCCGGGAGCGAAGATGACCATTCCCACCCCCTACAACGGCATTCCGGCGGCCGACCTCGTCGGCGTCGCCTGGCGCAAGAGCAGCCACAGCAACTCGCAGGGCAACTGCGTCGAGTTCGCCCGGCTCGCGGACGGCTCGGTCGCGGTGCGCAACTCGAGGTTCCCCGACGGGCCGGCGCTGGTGTACACCCGCGCTGAAATCAGTGCCCTGCTCGCGGGCGCCAAGGACGGCGAGTTCGACGACCTGGCCTGACCCGGTCGGCGGCACCCGCAATGCGGTCTCAGTACGGAATGCAGTCCCAGTAATGCGCGAACTGCGCTGAAACGACGCGGGCCGGCCTCGGTCCCCCACCCCGAGCCCGCCCTGCCGTCGGGCCCCGCCGCGGCTGACCCACCGTCAGGCGCGGCGGGGTCGGCGGCGCAGAAATCAGTGCTCAGACGATCTCGGGCGACCGCCGGCACTGCCAGGGCCAACGGAATGGTCCAAAAGGTACCGTGATACAGCCGCGCGGCGTACCCTTCTCAGGAAGAGGCCGACAAGGGTCGGCGGCGCGGAGATCTGAAGCGGCGGCGGACGGATCGGGGAGGCGGCAGGATGGTGGACGGGCACACGCCCTGGGACCAGGAGCTCGCCTCCAATTGGGAACCGCCGCAGATCGACACCTCGGTCCCGCATCCGAACCGGATGTTCAACTACCTGATCGGCGGCAAGGACCACTTCAAGGCCGACCGGGACGCCGCCGACGCGCTGATCAAGGCCCGCCCGGACACCGTCATCACCGTGCGCGCCGCCGAGGCGTTCACCCGCCGCGCCGTGCGCAAACTGGCCGAGGCCGGCATTCGCCAGTTCCTCCAGATGGGCGCGGCGATCACGATCGCCAACAGCAACGACCAGGCAGCCAGCGAGAGCGCCCCGGACACCCGCACCTTCGTTTACGTGGCCGACGACCCGATCTCGCTCGCCCATGCCAGAGCCCTGCTGGTCGGCCGGCCGGGTCCCCCGGTCACGGTGATCGGCGGCAATTTCCGGGAACCGCAGGACATCCTGTCCCGGCCCGGCCTGATCACCAAGATCGACTTCGACCAGCCGGTCGGCCTGCTGCTGTTCGGCATGCTGGACTACATCGCCGCGGACCGGCGGGCCAGGCGCGCGCTCGACTATCTGATGCAGCGGGTCGTCCCGGGCAGCATGGCAGCCCTCTTCCATGTCGTCGAGGTCGAGTCCGAGGAAGTCAACAACGCTCTGGACAAAACGCTGGCGCAGGACCAGATCGAGCTGACCCCGCGCACCGCGCAGCACGTGCGCGAGCTGCTGGACGGGTACGAGTTCATCGATCCGGGCCTGGTGCCGATCACCGACTGGCATCCGGACGGCACCGGACCCGGCCCGGAGCTGGCCGAGCGCACCGCCGCCATCGGCGGCGTGATCGTCAAGCGCTGACCGGGCATCGAGACCGCCCGGCGGTCACTTCCGGCGCAGCACCCTGAGCGAGCCGGTGCCGCTCAGTTCCGCGTCCTCGGCGAACCATCCGGACTCCAGCGCGAGCAGGTAGATCCGGTACGGCGCCTGTCCCCCGTCCGCCGGATCGGGGAAGACATCGTGGATGGCCAATAGGCCGCCCGGGGCCACCAACGGCGCCCACCCGGCGTAATCCGCTTGCGCGGCTTCATCCGTGTGCCCGCCGTCGATGAACACGAACCCGAGCGGGGTCGTCCACAGCGCGGCCACCTCCGGCGAGCGTCCGACGATCAGGATCACGTCACGCTCGACCCCGGCGCGCGCCAGCGTCCGGCGCGCGCCCGGCAGCGTGTCGAGCAGCCCGACTTCGGGATCGACTAGGGCAGCATCGTGGTACTCCCAGCCGGGTTGGTGCTCCTCGGAGCCGCGGTGGTGATCCACGGTCAGCAGCTTGCGGCCCTGCGTGCGGGCCGCCGCGGCCAACAGGATGGCGGATTTCCCGAGATAGGTGCCGATCTCGACCAGCGGTCCCACTCGCGCGCCGGCTACGGCCGCGGCGTACAGGGCGCGCGCCTCGTCGTCCGGCATGAAACCGGTCGCCTCGGTGAACGCGGTCCACACTCGCTCGTCGATGAGGCAGGCTTCGGCGAGCGGCCCGCTCCCGTTCGTCTGTTCCATGCGGCCCATCCTGCCAGGGCGCGCTAGCGTGGCTGTATGGGAGAGATCATCCTGCTGCGGCACGGCGAGACCGAATGGTCGAAGAGCGGACGGCACACCGGGCGAACCGACGTCCCGCTGACCGCTGAGGGAGAGGCGCGGGCGCGGATGGCCGGGGAAGCCTTGTCGGGGCGGAAAATCGTCACGGCCTGGTCCAGCCCGGCGGCGCGGGCCCGCCGCACGGCCGAACTGGCCGCGCTGCCGGTTCAGGGCATCGACCCGGATCTGTGGGAGTGGGACTACGGCGGCTACGAAGGCCGCACCACCAAGGACATCCAGCGTGATCGGCCCGGCTGGTATCTGTGGTCCGACGGAGTGATCCCGGGCGGACCCGACGGATTCCCGGGCGAGAGCGCGGATCAGGTAGGCGAGCGCTGTGACCGGGTGATCGAGCGAGTCAAACCCCTGGTTCTCCCCGGTTCGCCGGACGCCCTGGAGGGCGATGTGGCACTGGTCGCGCACGGCCACGTGCTGCGCATCCTGGCCGCGCGCTGGCTCGGTCTTCCGGCGGCGGCCGGCGCCGATTTCATCCTCGGCACGGCCGCGATCTGCGCGCTCGGATTCGAGCACGAACGCCCCGGCATCGTGCTGTGGAATCAAAACACTTGCGTCTGAAGCACAGCTGGATAACGGCCGCAACCCGCGAGGTTCCCGAGCCGTCTTGAAGTTGCCACAGCGAGGTCTTACGAGGTCTTAGGGCACGAGGTTCTGTTTCAAGAGAGCGTGGTCTCAACAGAGCGTGCCACAGCCGTGGGGGCGGACGGTCCGAGAGAAGTGGGTGGTGCCAGTTGCGACGAATATCTCAGGTTCTAAGACGACACGTCCTGGTCAGATCCGGCGTGATGCTCGCCCTCGCGGGCGTCACGACCGGCTGTGCAGTCCAGACCCAAGCGTCCCCGGCTGCCGAGGCCAAACCGCTGACCTCCATGTCGGCGGCCTCCTCAACAAGCGCGGCCTCAGCAGCTTCCGCCGCTACCTCGCCCTCGTCGGCGGCCGCCACCAGCGCGGCTCCGCAGACGACGCCGAGCACTACCAAGCCGGCCGCGCCAGTCGCGCCGCCGCCGACCCGCAGCGCCGTGCCGAAACAGTCGGCTGCCAAGGCCCCCGGAGTTCCGTGCTCCGCAGCGGCCGTGGCTTGCGTCGACCTTTCCCGGCAGCTGGCCTGGTTTGTGCGCGACGGAAAGGTCATGCGTGGCCCGGTGAAGGTCGCGACCGGCCGCTCCGGCTACGGAACGGAAGTCGGCACGTTCCACGTCTTCCGCAAGAACCGAATGTGGTACTCGACGATCTACAACAACGCCCCGATGCCGTACTCAGTGTTCTTCGACGGCGGTGAGGCGTTCCACGAAGGCTCGGTATACGTGCGCTCACACGGCTGTGTGCATCTGAGCGCGGGCAACGCCGCCTGGGTCTTCAACTTCCTGCACATCGGCGACGAGGTACAGGTGGTCTGGTAGCCCCTGGCGACGGCGATGTGACCCGGCCGGCAGGCCGGGTCAGCTGGATCGGGTGTTCTTCAGGTGGTGACCGAGGTAGCCCACGATGACGCAGCCCGTCGGGCCGTTCGTGTCGTCGAGATAGTGCAGCCGCGGCGCCACCTGACCCGAACTACCGATCTTGATATGCGCCCAGAACTCGGCATATCCGCTCTCTGACACGGTCCGCGGCACCCGGAACCTGCGCTGCTCGGCCATTCTCGGGTCCTGTCTGACCGTGTCAGACTCCTGCGCCGCGACCTGAGTGGCCGGGTAGATGCGGCCGCCGTGCCGGGAGTCCTCGCAGTACATGCGGAACCCGCCGCCGTCCCAGCCACCCGCGCGGCGCAACGCGACGTACGCGTCGAGGGCGGCCAGCGCCTCGCGGGCCTTGGCGGCGAAGGTCGCCGCGTCCTTGTGCTGGCCGAGCGCCCGCATCGGGCCCTCCTCCGCGGTCACCAGCAGGTTGGGGAAGTCCCCGAAGGAGTCGATGAGCAGGTCGAACGGGCTCGGCTCCGGCTCGGCTGCGGTGACGACGCCCGCGACCTCGGCTTCCCCGGCGATCTGCGTGTCCGCCGGCCCTGACCCGTTCGGGCCGCACGGCTGCAGTTCCCGCGCGAGCCGCCGGTGATGGGCCTCGTCGGCGCGCTGCTGCTCGTTCGCCCGGAAGAGCGCGTCACCTACGTCGGCCAGCGGGTCCGGCAGTGGCGCGGCGGCGGTGGCCTGCCGGATGCGGTGGGTCAGAATCGCCTGGACGGCGTCCATCTCGTAGTCGAGCCGGTCGCCTTTGAGCACCGGGTGCCGCTCGCCGTCTTCGCGCGAGGCCGGGTCCACCAGCGGGTGGAAGGTGCGCAGCGCGGCGGTGGTCCAGTGGTATTCGAACTCGTTGTTGAGCTTGTGCCCGGCCTCGTCGTCGAGCAGATAGAGCGAGGCGATGCCGTGCAGGTACTTGGTCGCCTCGGCGAAGCGCTCCCGCCACTGCTCCAGGTCGTCGCCGTCGCCGGGCACCGCCACCACCGCGGGCATCCGCCGGCCGGGATCGCATAACACGTTGATCAGATCGTCCACCGCGCTGGCGGTGATCAGCTGCGGGCAGGTAGTCAGCCGGGCCGGGCCGTCGGTGGCGGTCACCGCTTCGAGCACCAGACCGGTCAGGTCGGGAGTGCGTACCCGCTCGTCTATCGGCGTGGCCGGGTCCGAACCGCGCGCCGAGACCTCGATGAGGAAGTAGCCGTGCTCACGCAGCTCCTTGTCGGGCCGCCGGGAGAGCGAAACGAAGGTCAGCGAGGTGTACCAATGCACACCGGCACGCGGCGCCTCTTTGAGCCGATAGCGCACGGCCTTGAACCGGCGCGGCTGCGCGGCCTCGGTCTGGGTGAGCACGGCGCCGTTACCGACCCGGTAGCGTCCCGGTACGGCGTCGAATCCGGCATCGAACCCTTCGCGCGCCAGCCAGCGGCCCATCCGGTCGGCGGCGATTTCGGGGCCGCGGTTGGCTTCTTTCCAGTCCACGCCGAACACCGACCGGTATCCGATCCACACCGGGCATCCCTCCCTTCGCCCTGCCGCAGGTCCGCCGAAACGCGCATGATCCTTCCGACTTGCTAGGTACATACCCGATGACGCAAGGGGAACGCCATCTAACGACCAGAGTACGGTCCGGAATGTCGGGAGCACCCGGTGTTGCGGTTCACTCGTTCGAGGGATACTGCCTCGCCCGGCTGCGCGGGAACGACAGTGCTAAGCCGAGACGGGGCAGCCGGCGACGGAGCCGCCGCGCCGATCTCGGTTCGATGACCGCGACTTGCTGATGCGTCGTCGGCGGCAGCGGCGACGCGCGAGTCGCAATCGCGTTCCCGCGCCGCGCTTAGAGCGGGATGTTGCCGTGCCGTCCGCGGCGCTGCGGGGCGGCGGCGATCGCGGCGGCCAGCGCGCGGCGGGTCGCGGCCGGTTCGACCACTTCGTCCACCACGCCGATCTGCACGGCCTTGTCCAGCCCGCCGGCCACCCGCGTGTGCTCGGCGGCGAGTTCGAGTTCCAGTTGCGGGCGCAGGTCGTCGGCCACCTCGGCCAGCTTGCGCCGATGCAGCACCCGCACTGCGGCCACCGCGCCCATGACCGCGACCTCAGCCGTCGGCCAGGCGAATACGCGGGTCGCGCCGAGCGCGCGTGAGTTCATCGCGATATAGGCACCGCCGTAGGTCTTGCGCGTGACCAGGGTGACGCGCGGCACGACCGCCTCGGCGAAAGCGTGTAGCAGTTTCGCGCCGCGGCGCACCACGCCATCCCACTCCTGGCCGACGCCGGGGAGGTAACCGGGCACATCCACCAGCACCACGAGCGGAACGCCGAACGCGTCACACATCCGCACGAAACGCGCTGCCTTCTCCGCTGAAACCGAGTCCAGGCAGCCGCCGAGCCGCAGCGGGTTGTTCGCGATGACGCCGACGGTGCGGCCACCGAACCGGCCGAGCGTGGTGACGATGTTCGGTGCCCACTTCGGGTGCAGCTCCACGCCCGCGCCGTCGAGCACGCCGTTGACCAGCGGGTGCACGTCGTAGGCGCGCTTGGGCGAGTCCGGCAGCAGGCCGGCGAGGTCGCGTTCGGCGATCGCGTCGAGGTCCATCGCACCCTGATCGCCGAGCAGCGAGACCAGCCGCCTGGCGCTGCTGAAGGCGTCCTCGTCACTGTGCGCGACTACATGCACCACGCCTGAGCGGCGGCCGTGCGGCTCAGCCCCGCCGAGCCGGTCCATGTCCACTGCCTCGCCGGTGACCGAGCGCACCACCTCGGGACCGGTGACGAACACCCGGCCGGCTGGGCCGAGCACCACGATGTCGGTTAGTGCCGGGCCGTACGCCGCGCCGCCCGCGGCCGGGCCGAGCACCAGCGAGATCTGCGGGATCTTGCCCGAGGCTCGGGTCTGCATGGCGAAGACCTGTCCGACCGCGTGCAGCGAGAGCACACCCTCGGCGAGGCGCGCCCCGCCGGAGTGCAGCAGGCCGATCACCGGCACCGCGTCGGCTAGCGCCTTCTCATACGCGACCAGGATCGCCTTGCAGCCCACGTCACCCATCGCGCCGCCCTGGACAGTCGGGTCCGAGGCGTAGGCGCACGCCCTGGTGCCCTCGATCAAGCCCTGCGCGGCCACGAAACCGGAGTCGTCGAACGGCGTGAGCAGCTCGAACGCGCCCGAGTCGAACAGCTTCGCCAGCCGCCTGAGCGGGTTGCGCGGGTCGTCCTCGCGCGACGGCTTCGCGGGCTTGGCCTGGCCGGCCGCGTTGGCGGTGGCGCCGGCCGCGGGCTGCTCGGGCATGTCAACGACAGCGGTCATGTGGGCGGCTCATATCCCTCGGTCGCTCTAAAGTGCCGATACCTCGGAGACAGGGGGTCGGACGTGACTGTACCGGTATATGACAGGCTGTCAGGCGCGGCGCACTGCCAGCACCACGTTGTGCCCGCCGAAGCCGAAGGAGTTGTTGAGCACCACGGCCGGTCCGGCGGGCGTCTCGGCCGGCAGCGGCCGGGGCTCGACCCGCACGATGTCCAGGTTCACCTCGTTGTCGAGGTCGTCGACGTTGATCGTCGGCGGGGCGAGCAGTTCGTGCAGCGCCAGAACCGAGAACACCGTCTCCACGCCGCCGGCGCCGCCGAGCAGGTGCCCGGTCATCGACTTGGTGGCGGAGATGGCCACGTTCTCGGCCGCCGCGCCGAGCACCGCGCGCACCGCGACCAGTTCGGCGAGGTCGCCGAGCGGAGTCGAGGTGGCGTGCGCGTTGAGGTGCACGATCTGCGCCGGGTCGATCCGGCCGTCGGCCAGCGCGTGCCGCAGCGCGGCGCTGATGCCGCGTCCGGTCGGCTCGGGCTGCGCGATGTCGTGTGAGTCGGCGGACATGCCGACCGCGGCGACCTCGGCGTACACGCGCGCGCCGCGGGCCGCGGCGTGCTCGGCGGATTCGAGCACGAGGATGCCTGCGCCCTCGCCGAGAACGAAGCCGTCGCGGGCCTTGTCGTACGGACGGGAGGCGCGCTGCGGCTCGTCGTTCCTCTTCGACATCGCCATCATGTTGGCGAAGCCGGCGATCGGCAGCGGGTGGATCGGGGCCTCGGTGCCGCCGGCCACCACGATGTCGGCGCGGCCGTTGCGGATCATCTCCAGCGCGTAGCCGACCGCCTCCGAACCGGTGGCGCAGGCCGAGACCGGGGTGTGCACGCCCGCCTGCGCGCCGAACTCCAGGCCCACGTACGCGGCCGGGCTGTTCGGCATGAGCATGGGCACGGTGCGCGGAGACACCTGCCGCGCGCCCTTCTCCTTGAGCACGTCATAAGCGTCCAGCAGCGTGATCACGCCGCCGATGCCCGAGCCGACCACCGCGCCTAGTCGCTCCGGGTCGACCTCGGCGCCGTCGAGGCCCGCGTCCTTCCACGCTTCGCGCGCCGCGATGAGAGCGAACTGCGCCGAGCGGTCGAGCCGGCGGCGCTCCACCGGCTTCATGACCTCGCTCGGCTCGACCGCGACCCGCGCCGCGATCCGGACCGGCAGCCCTTCGGCCCACTCCTCGGTCAGCGGCCTGACGCCGGAACGCCCGGCCAGCAGCGCCGCCCAGGACGTGGCGACGTCACCGCCGAGCGGCGTGGTCGCGCCGAGGCCGGTGACGACCACCTTGCGGCGGGAATCCGCGCTGTTAGTTGACGCCGACAAGTCTGTCCCAATCTGTACGTACGCTCTGGACTGCATTACGAAAGGCGGAAGGGGCGGGCGGGGCCGCCGGGTCGAGTGCTCGGCTCGGCCGCCGCGTTGAACTGACGCGCCGTCAGGCGCTTGCTGAGCCGGCCGAGCACCCGGTTGCCGGGTTCTGCCTCAGCTGCTGTGCGCGAGGATGTAGCTGACCGCGTCGCCGACCGTGTTGAGGTTCTTGACCTCGTCGTCCGGGATCTTCACGTCGAACTTCTCCTCGGCCGCGACGACGACCTCGACCATCGTCAGCGAGTCGACATCCAGGTCGCCGGTGAACGACTTGTCCAGCTGGACCTCGCTCTCCTCGATCCCGGCCACTTCGTTCACGATCTCGGCGAGGCCCGAGAGGATTTCTTCCTGGGTAGCCATTTTCCGGTTCCTTAGCTGCTCGGATTGTCTTACTGCTTGGGGGGAACTGCGCCGCACGGGTCGAGTACTCACTTCCCGCCCGGTTGGAACTAGGGCAGCGTACATTTACGGCAAGACGACTACCTGCGCGGCGTACACCAACCCGGCGCCGAAGCCGATCAACAGCGCGGCGCCGCCGTGCGGAGCCTCGCCCTCCTCCAGCATCCGCTCCATGGCGAGCGGGATCGACGCGGCGGAGGTGTTGCCCTGCTTCGCGATGTCGCGGGCGACCGGCACGTGCTCGGGCAGCTTGAGCGCCCTGATCATCGCATCGGTGATCCGCATGTTCGCCTGGTGCGGGATGAACGCGTCAAGCTGGTCGGCGGTGATGCCGGCCCGCTCCAGCGCCTTCTTAGCGACCGGGACCATCTGGTATGAGGCCCAGCGGAAGACCTGCTGTCCGGCCATGCGCAGCGCCGGGAAGCCGAGGTCCGGCTGCTTGCGCAGCTCCTCCCAGGAGAAGGTCTGGCCGATCGCCTCGAGTTGCGCGCCGTCCGCGCCCCACACCACCGGGCCGATGCCGGGGGTCTGCGAAGGGCCGACCACCGCGGCGCCCGCGCCGTCGCCGAAGATGAACGCCGTGGAGCGGTCGGTCATGTCGGTCAGGTCGCTCAGCCGCTCGACCCCGATGACGAGGACATACTCGGCCGAGCCGCTGCGCACCATGTCCTGCCCGAGGGCGAGGCCGTGGCAGAAGCCGGCGCAGGCAGCGGAGATGTCGAAGGCCGCGGCGTTCACGGCGCCGAGCTGGTTGGCCACGTCGGCGGCCAGCGAAGGGGTCTGCGACAGGTGCGTGACGGTCGAGATGAGGACGCAGCCGATGCGCTCAGGCTCGATCCCAGCCGCGGCCAGCGCCTTGCCCGACGCGGCCAGCGCCATCACGCCGACAGTCTCCTCGGCGGTGGCCCAGCGCCGCTCCTGAATGCCGGTGCGGGTCCTGATCCACTCGTCGGAGGAGTCGATCGTCTGGCAGATCTCCTCGTTGGTGACCACTCGGGACGGCCGGTAGCCGCCGACGCCCAGGATCCTGGCGTGCGGTGCGCCGACCGGCGACTGAATCTGCGTCATCTCAGTGCGCCTCTGCCTTCGGGTGGATGCGGACCAGCGGTTGACCGGGGGCGACCGGGTCGCCGTCTTCGACGAGCCATTCGAGGACCGTGCCGCCGTGCTCGGCGACGAGTACCCGCTCCTCGCGGCGGGAGACAACAGCGCCGATTTTCGCGCCGGGGGCCAGCTCGTCGCCAGACTCGGCGCTCGCCATGCCCTGCGCACCGCGCTGCACGGTGCCGGAGAAGGGTGCGACGACCAAGCGCCAGGTCGGCGCGGTGTCGAACGTTTCGGCCGCGCTCTGCTCCTCGGCGTGCTCGGCCACGAAGGCGCGCGCCGCGTCGAGCTGGTCCGGGGTCTTGAGCGCGAAGGTCGCCACCCCCGGCAACGCGCGCTTGGCCAAACCGACCAGCGTGCCGGCTGGCGGAACCTCGAGCACTCCGGTGACGCCGAGCTCGCGCATCGTCTCCATGCACAGGTCCCAGCGCACCGGGTTCGCGATCTGATTCACCAGCCGTGTGACCACCTCGCGGCCGGAGTGCACCACGGCCCCGTCGCGGTTGGAGATGTAGCGCACCCGCGGGTCACGCGTGCTCACGCCCTTGGCCAGCTGCTGCATCCGCGCGACGGCCGGGGCCATGTGCGCGGTGTGGAAGGCCCCTGCGACGGAGAGCCCGCGCAGCTTGGCGCCGTTGGGCGGGTCGGCCTTGAGCGCTTCGAGCTGTTCGACGGTCCCCGCGGCGACGATCTGACCGGCGCCGTTGCGGTTGGCCGGGGTCAGCCCGTGCTCGGTCAGCTTGGCGACCACCTCGTCCGCGTCGCCGCCGAGCACCGCGGTCATCGAGGTCTGCGTCACGGCGGCGGCCGCGGCCATCGCCCGGCCGCGCTCGCGCACCAGCACCATCGCCGACTCGGCGGTGATCGCCCCGGTCCCCGCGGCGGCGGTCAGCTCGCCGACCGAGTGTCCCGCGGCCGCGCCGACCTGGCGGAAGGCCTCCGCGGGGTGCGGGAAGACGGCCAGGGCCGCGGCGATGCCGGCGGCGACCAGCAGCGGCTGGGCGATCGCGGTGTCGCGGATGGTGTCCGCGTCCGCCTCGGTGCCGTAGTGGATGAGGTCGAGGTCGGCGACGGCGGACCACCAGGCGAGGCGGTCGGCCACGCCGGGCACCTCGAGCCAGGGCGCGAGGAAGCCGGGGGTCTGGGCCCCCTGGCCGGGAGCGACGAGTACGAGCACCCTTCCATCTTCCGGGAAGGCGGGCCCGGTTCGGCCCCGGTGGCGGACACGAAGATCCTGCGGGCGGCTTTGTAGAACTCCTACAAGGGCTTGGCCGGGTCGGCGAGTCGTCCCAGCACCAGCGCGACTTGGAGGGTGAACGCCGAGCGCGCCTGAGCGGGAGTCAAGCCTGTGATGTCGGTCACCCGTCTGAGCCGGTAGCGCACGGTGTTCGGGTGCACGAACAGTATCCGGGCGGCGGCTTCGAGCGAGGCGGCCTGCTCCAGATAGACCGAGAGCGTCTCCAAGAGCGCCGAGCCGGCCTCGGCCAGCGGCCTGTAGATCTCCTCCACCAGGACGGTGCGCGCGGTGTCGTCCGCGGCCAGCGCCCGCTCGGGCAGCAAGTCGTCGGCGCCGACCGGGCGCGGGGCGTCCGGCCAGGCCGCGCAGGCGTGCAGCCCGGAGAGCGCGGCGTGCGCGGAACCAGCGGCCAGCGTCAGGTCCGCGACCACCGGCCCGACCACCACCGGGCCTGGCGCGAACTGCCCGGCCAGCGGCCGCACCGCGGTGATCGGGTCCCCGTCGACGCCGCCGACGATCGCGATCAGCCGGTCGCCCTGTACGCCCGCCAGCACAGCGAGCTTGGCGTGTCGACCGGCGCGGTGCATCGCATCGACCACTGCCTCTGCATCGTCTTGCGGTGCGGTACCAACGACGACGGCGATATCGCTGTGCGCGCCCCAACCAAGCGCGGAGGCGCGGGAACGTACCGCGTCGTCCGCTTCTCCCCGCAGCAGCGCGTCTACGACGAGGGCTTCCAGCCGCGCGTCCCAGGCACCGCGCATTTCGGCGGCCTGCGCGTAGACCTGCGCCGTGGCGAACGCGATCTCGCGCGAGTAACGCAGCAGTCCCTCGCGCAGCATCGCCTCCTCCTGCTCGCTCTCCGCCAGTTCGTGGATGCGATCCTCGACCACCTCGATGGTGGTACGCACCAGCTGTACGGTCTGCTGGAGAGTGACGGCCCGGGTCAGCTCGCGCGGCGCGGTGCCGAAGACATCGGCCGAGACCGCGGCCTTCTGGTCCGGATGCCGGAACCACTCGGTAAAGGCGGCAATGCCTGCCTGAGCGACAAGACCGACCCACGACCGGTTCTCCGGCGGCATGTTGCGGTACCAGGCGAACTTTTGTTCCATCCGCGCGATGGCAGCGTTCGCGAGCGAGCCGGTGGCCTTCTCCAGCCGCCGCACGGCCGCGGTCCGGTGCGGATCGGCCTTCTGCGTCGCGCCGGTGCTCGTCGCCGCGGTCTTGGTCCCGGCAGTCTTCGTCACACACCTACTCTCGCAGACGCGGCCGGCCCGCCGTCCCGCTGTCGGCGCAGCGCGCCCCGCGGCCGGGCTCCCCCGACACTGAACCGGGCGGGACAGTAACGTCGCTGCATGGCAAAGAACCAACCCCAGGTGACACTCTCCCCGATGGCCGAGGAGGAGTTCGGCCCTTATCTGCGAGCCGGCATCCGCGACTACGCCCGGCAGAAGGTGACCTCCGGCGAGTGGAGCGAATTCGAGGCGGTGGCGCTCTCGGAGGCTGACCACGCGCGACTGCTCCCGGACGGTCTCAAGACACCCGACCAGCACCTCTACACGGCTACTGACGCCGAATCAGGCGAGCACGTAGCGACGATCTGGATCGCGCTGCGCCCCAAGGGTGGCCGCACCGAGGGCTTCATCTACGACATCGAGGTGCGCGAGCAGTTCCGTGGCCTGGGCTACGGCCGCGCCACGATGCTGGCCGGGATCGAGCAGGCGCGCGAACTCGGCGCGCAGACCGTGGGCCTGCACGTCTTCGGGCACAACGCCCCCGCGCGCGCCTTGTACCGCTCGCTCGGCTTCGTCGAGACCAACGTCTCCATGTCGCTCGAACTCTAAAGCAGCATCCCGTCAGCACCTTTGGTCGTCCGCGATCCCTTTGGTCAACAGCTTTTGTCAGACCCCTCCCCTACGCTGGTCCCCAGTGCGACAACGAGACGGGACGGGGA
>NZ_DATNGK010000149.1:0-6027 GCF_035605935.1 Actinocrinis sp.
CTCGCTGCGTTGGCGAAGCCCCGGTGCCGCCAGGCACCTATCGGACACTGCCAGATGCCCCATGAGGACGCTCCGCCGCCTTGCGATCGCACGCGCCAGACGCCGCGGCCTTGTCCGACGCTACTTCTTACCCACGGCCTAAGCGGCGCAGCGTGACGCAGCGCGTTAGACCGCCACGCCAGAGCTGATGGCTAGAACCGCTCGACCACGTAGTCGATGCAGGCGGTCAGCGCCTCGACGTCGGCCGGCTCGATCGCCGCGAACATCGCGATGCGCAGCTGGTTACGGCCCAGCTTGCGGTACGAGTCCGTGTCCACGATGCCGTTCGCGCGCAGCGCCTTGGACACCGCGACCGCGTCGATCGAGTCGACCAGGTCGATGGTGCCGACCACCTGAGAGCGCTGCGCCGGGTCCGTGACGTACGGCGTGGCGTACTCGGACTTCTCCGCCCACGCGTAGAGCCGGGAGGCGGAGTCGGCGGTGCGCGCGGCTGCCCAGTCCAGGCCGCCGTTGCCGTTCAGCCAGTCCAGCTGCTCGGCCAGCAGGAACAGGGTGGCGATCGCCGGGGTGTTGTACGTCTGGTCCTTCGAGGAGTTGTCGATCGCGGTCGGCAGGTCGAAGAACGCCGGCACGTAGCGCCCGGAGCCGGAGATCTCTTCCACACGGGCGAGCGCGCCTGGAGAGAACAGGCCGACCCACAGGCCGCCGTCCGAGCCCAGGTTCTTCTGCGGGGCGAAGTAGTAGACGTCGGTCTCGGCCACGTCCACCGGCAGCCCGCCGGCCGCGGAAGTCGCGTCCACCAGCACCAGCGCGTCCTCGTTCGCGCCCGCCGGCCGCTTGATCGGCATGGCCACGCCGGTGGAGGTCTCGTTGTGCGTCAGCGCGTACACGTCCACGTCCGCGGCCGCGATCGGCAGCGGGTGCGTGCCCGGCTCGGACTTGATCACCTGCGGCTCCGCCAGCCAGGGGGCGGCCTTGGCGGCGGCGGCGAACTTCGAGGAGAACTCACCGAAGCTCAGGTGCTGGGACTTCTCCCGGATCAGCCCGAAGGCGGCGATGTCCCAGAACGCGGTCGAGCCGCCATTGCCTAGGACAACCTGGTAACCCTCGGGCGCGCTGAACAGCTCTGCGACGCCCTCGCGCACCCGGCGCACCAGGTTCTTGACCGGGGCCTGCCGGTGCGAGGTGCCGAGCAGCGCGGGACCCTGCGCGGCCAGCGCGGAAAGGGCTTCGGGACGGACCTTGGACGGACCGCAGCCGAAACGGCCGTCGACGGGCTTGAGTTCGGCGGGGATCTGGATTTCCGACACGGTGCGTGCCTCCGGCGATCTGATTCCGTACCGCCGGCACGGCCGCGCCGGCGGGGACTGCTGAGGTGTGAAAAGCACACCAAAACGTCACAGCATCCCGACCCGGGCGTCGTCGTCCGAGAACGTGAAGCAGAGGTTACCGGAAATACACGGTGCCCGGTTAGACCCCAACTGGGCTAACCGGGCACCGATCTACCAGCGCTTTTTAGCTGACTGTCCGCTTAGTGGACGATCATGGTGTCGAAGCCCTCGATGTCGTGGACCTTGCGCTGCGCCGGGCCGATGTACCGGGCCGCCGGGCGCACCAGGCGGCCGGTGCGCTTCTGCTCCAGGATGTGCGCCGACCAACCGGCGGTGCGGGCGCAGGTGAACATCGAGGTGAACATGTTCGCCGGGACCTCGGCGAAGTCCAGCACGATCGCGGCCCAGAACTCGACGTTCGTCTCCAGCACCCGGTCGGGGCGGCGGTTGCGCAGCTCCTCGAGCGCGGCCTCCTCCAGCGCCAGCGCGATCTCGTAGCGCGGGGCGCTCAGTTCGCGGGCGGTGCGTCGCAGCACTCGGGCACGCGGGTCCTCGGCCCGGTAAACCCGGTGGCCGAAGCCCATCAGCCGCTCGCCGCGGTCGAGCACGCCCTTGACGTACGCCTTGGCGTCGCCGTCCCGCTCGATCGCCTCGATCATGTGCAGCACCCGCGAGGGCGCGCCGCCGTGCAGCGGGCCGGACATCGCGCCGACTGCGCCGGACAGCGCCGCAGCCACGTCCGCGCCGGTGGAGGCGATGACCCGGGCGGTGAAGGTGGAGGCGTTCATGCCGTGCTCGGCCGCCGAGGTCCAGTACGCGTCGATCGCCTGCACGTGCTTCGGGTCCGGCTCGCCGCGCCAGCGGATCATGAAGCGCTCGACGATGGTCTGCGCCTTGTCGATGTCCCGCTGCGGCACCATCGGCTTGTCTATCCCGCGGGCCGACTGGGCCACGAAGGACAGCGCCATGACGGCGGCCCTGGCCAGGTCGTCGCGGGCCTGCGCGTCGGTGATGTCGTGCAGCGGCTTGAGGCCCCAGACCGGGGCGAGCATCGCGAGCGCGGACTGGACGTCCACCCGGATGTCACCGGAGTGGATCGGGATCGGGAACGGCTCGGCCGGCGGCAGGCCGGGGTTGAACTTCCCGTCCACCAGCAGACCCCAGACGTTGCCGAAGGTCACGTGCCCGACCAGGTCCTCGATGTCGACGCCGCGGTACCGGAGGGCGCCGCCGTCCTTGTCGGGTTCGGCGATCTCCGTCTCGAAGGCGACGACGCCCTCAAGACCGGGTACGAAGTCGGGCATCCTGTTGCTCCCTTGCTGTGGCAAACGTCCTTCGTGGGGTAGTCCGCGTCGCCGGTCGGCATCGCGGGCCGTACAAGGGGTCGGCGGTGAGCGCTCCCTTGCACTCTGTGACTTTTACGCGTTGAACGGGTGGTCCTCCCTTGGAGGTTCCCGCCAAGCGGGGCCGCCTACCTATATTGGACCGCTACAACTTCGGAACGGAAATCGGCGCAAGCCCTGCTTTCCGGCCCAAGGTATAGACCATTGCACGCCGTTGCGGACCGCCCCCGGCAGCTGACCCTTACCGTTATCGCCGCCGTGCCCTGATCCGCGCGATGACCGGGGACAATGGACACCGTGGACCTAGCCAATCTGCGCCGTGAGTACTCCGACCGCGGCATCGAGGTGACCGACTTCACAGCCGACCCCATCGAGCAATTCGCCCGGTGGTTCGCTGAGCTCGACAATGCCGTCCCAAAATCGGACACGGCGTGGTTCGAGCCGAACGCGACGGTGCTTTCCACCGCTGATGCGCAGGGCCGGCCGTCCGCTCGCACGGTGCTGTTGAAGCGATACGGGCCGAAGGGCTTCACCGTTTATACGAACTATCAGTCGCGTAAGGGCCGGGACATCGCGGCCAACCCCGCGGCGAGCCTGCTGTTCCCCTGGTATCCGCTGGCCCGGCAGGTGATCGTCACGGGTGAGATCGGGCGAGTGCCGGAGGCCGAGAGCGACGCGTACTTCGCGACCAGGCCGCGCGGCGCGCAGCTCGGCGCCTGGGCGAGCGAGCAATCGCAGGCGATCCCGGACCGCGACTGGCTCGACTCGCGCTACGAGCGGTTCGACCGCGAGTTCCCGGGCGCCGTGCCGCGACCGCCGCACTGGGGCGGCCTGGTGCTCGCTCCGGAGACCGTCGAGTTCTGGCAGGGCAGGGCGAGCAGGCTGCACGATCGGCTGCGATACGTGCGCGAGGGCGGCAAGTGGCGGCTGGAGCGGCTTAGCCCTTAGGGCGTGTTTTGGAACTAGCGCCGGTTAAGGTCGCGGTGTCTGGCGCGTGCGATCGCAAGGCGGAGGGTCGTTCTCGTACTGGGCGTCCGTGGACGATCCGACAACGCAGCGAGCGTGCGTGGCAGGCGCCGCGACCCAGGCGCTAGTTCCAAAACACGCCTTGAGGCCCGGCTCGGCTCACCGGCTGGAACGAACGGTTGGATTGTCCGCCCGGTGAGTCACAATTGACCGCACACCCATCATTCTCAAGGGCCGGAGCCGACGAGCGTGAGTGACCTGATCGACACCACGGAGATGTATCTGCGGACCATCTTCGAACTGGAAGAGGAAGGCATCGTGCCGCTGCGCGCCCGGATCGCCGAGCGGCTCGGGCAGAGCGGTCCCACGGTGAGCCAGACCGTGGCCCGCATGGCGCGCGACGGGCTGCTGACCGTGGAGGGCGACCGGCATCTCCAGTTGTCCGAGGCCGGGCGCGCACACGCCACCCGGGTGATGCGTAAGCACCGCCTCGCCGAGCGGCTGCTGGTCGACGTGATCGGCCTGGAGTGGGACGAAGTGCACGAAGAGGCGTGCCGCTGGGAGCACGTCATGAGCGAGACCGTGGAGCGGCGGGTTCTCGCGCTGCTCGACAATCCGACGGTCTCGCCGTATGGAAATCCGATCCCCGGGCTGGAGGAGCTGGACGCCTCGCTGAGCGCCCCGGAGTTCCGGGCCGGCGGGCTGATTTCGCTGCGCGAAGTGATCGAAAAGCTGAGCGACGGCGAGCGCGCGGTGGTGGTGGTCCGCCGGATCGGCGAGCCGGTGCAGACCGACAACGAGGTCATGCACCGGCTGCGGCGAGTCGGACTGCGGCCGGGCGTGGCGGTCGAGGTCACTCCGGCGGCTGGCGGGGTGCTGATTTCATCGGCCGGCGAGGCGACGGAGGTTGAGTTGGAGCTCGCCGCGCACGTGTTCGTGGAAGGGCGCTGAGCCGAACGCGCTCCGAGGGTGCGCTATCGAGCAGCTGGCAGTCTCCGCAGTGAGAATCCTGATCGGATGAGCAGAAGTCTGATTGTCGGACGAAGCGTCGGGAATGCGGAAGCGCCGCCCGGTGCGGGGCTGTTAGCGGTGCAGGCCGCAAGCGTAGGCGAGCGGCGCCAGCACCTCTTCCACATCCGGCAGCCACCGATTCGTCTCGGACGGCCGGCGCACCCACTGCGCGTGCCCGAGCGCGCCCATCCGCGAGGGCGGGGCGACGATATAGTCCCCGGCGCCGCGGCAGGCCAGGTCCAGCGGGCTGCGGCCCCAGCCGAGCGTGGCCAGCAGCTTGACCATCTTCGTACGCGCATTCGGCAGCACGAAGAAGTACATCCGCCGGTTCGGCGTCGCCGCGACCGGGCCCACATTGGTGCCCGCTCGCTCCAGTCGAGCCAGGCCGAGGCAGCCCGCGGCCTCGGAGACCTCGAGCACGTCGAAGGTGCGGCCGGTGGGCAGCAGCACCGCCGCCTCCGGGCTGGCGGCCCACCACTCGTGCGCCTTGCTGGGCTGTCCGCTGATCCGCTTCTGCCAGTCGCGCTGCGCCGGATGAGTTCCGGGCGCCGAGCACTGCGGGATGCCGCAGGAGCAGAACCAGCCGCCTTCCGCGCGGTACACCGAGGTCCCCAGCGCGATCTCCCAGTGCCGGTCCTCGATGTACTCGAGGGCCGCCGCCAACAGGCTCAGTGCGTCCCCGCTGCGCGCCGGGCCCGGTTGCGGCGGCACCGTGGCGGCAGTCCTGGGAGTGGCGGTGCGCGCGGTCGTCATCCTCGGCTCACATTCGTCTCGGCGGCCGTCCCGGTGATCGGCTGCACACCGCCGTCCAACTCCTGACGACCTGTCACGGTTACGGTCGTAATCACTGGACTTGTCGACACCAGGCGCAACTTTCGCACGTCGAGACGTAGCGAATCAGGACTGCACCGTTACCCAGGGCTACCGCTGGCCTCGAATCGACGCTACTCTTCGCGACATATGCGCAGTTGGCTGCGATAAGACACTGCCGGTGTGGTCGAGGGAAGGGGAGACCCCGATGGCTGTTCGCACCGCCGCCGCGCGGCAACCGAATCAGCGGCTCGCCGCGTTGATTCATGAGGCCGCCTGCTCTAATGCCGGACTGGCCCGCCGGGTCAACATGGTAGGCGCTGAGCACGGCCTGGACCTGCGATATGACAAGACGTCAGTGGCGCGCTGGCTCCGCGGCCAGCAGCCGCGCGGGATGGCCCCGACGCTGATCGCCGAGGCGCTCGGCCGCAAGCTCGGCCGGCCGGTCACCGTCGAGGAGATCGGCATGGCGGACGGCCGCAACGGCTCGTCCAGCGTCGGACTGCACTTCGCGCCCACGGTTCAGGCCGCCATCGAAGAGGCCACCGAGCTGTGGCGGGCCGATG
>NZ_DATNGK010000150.1:0-3135 GCF_035605935.1 Actinocrinis sp.
CCGATCCGGTGCTCAAGCCCCGGCGTACCCGGAATCGCCCACGGCCGCGCCAAAGTCTCCGGATCACGCAGGAAGGGCCAGAAGACCGGCTGGCCATTGACATCGGTGTGGTTCGGCGCAGTAGCGAATTCGACGTGCAGATCCGGCAGTTTTTCGGCGTCCGGGATGTGCCACGGCTCCGAACCGTTGGCCAGATAACCATCCGAAAGCAGGAACACCGGCGTGCGATACGTCAGCGCGATCCGCGCCGCCTCGATCGCCGCGTCAAAGCAGTCCGCCGGAGAGCGCGGCGCGACGATCGGCACCGGCGCTTCGCCGTTGCGGCCGAACATCGCTTGTAGCAGGTCCGCCTGCTCGGTTTTCGTCGGCAGACCGGTGGACGGCCCGCCGCGCTGAATGTCACAGATGAGGAGCGGCAACTCCAGCGACACGGCCAGGCCGACGGTCTCGCTCTTAAGCGCGACGCCCGGTCCGGAGGTGGTCGTCACGCCCAGTGCGCCGCCGAAGGAAGCGCCCAGCGCCGCACCGATGCCGGCGATCTCGTCCTCGGCCTGGAACGTGCGCACGCCGAAGTTCTTGTGCTTCGACAGCTCGTGCAGGATGTCCGAGGCCGGCGTGATCGGGTAGGAGCCCAGGAACAGCGGCAAACCGGAGCGCTGCGAGGCCGCGATCAGGCCATAGGCCAGCGCCAGGTTCCCGGAGATGTTGCGGTACCTGCCGCTCGGCAGCGGCGCCGGGGCGATCTCATAGGAGACCGCGAACTCCTCGGTGGTCTCGCCGTAGTTCCAGCCGGCCAGGAACGCCGCCCGGTTCGCGGCGGCGATGTCGGGCTTGTTGCCGAACTTTTGATCGAGGAACGCCAGCGTGCGGTCAGTCGGCCGATTGTACAGCCAGGAGAGCAGTCCAAGCGCGTACATGTTCTTTGCGCGCTCAGCCTCTTTGCGGGAGAGCGGATGCCCTTCCAGCGCCTTGACTGTAGAAGAGGTCAGCGCCACCGGGTGCACGCGGTACCCGTCCAGCTCGCCGGTCTCCAGCGGGTTGGCCGAGTAACCAACCTTGGTCAGTGCGCGCGTGGTGAACTCATCGGTATTGACGATGATCGTCGCGCCGCGCGGCACATCCTTCAAATTCGCCTTGAGCGCCGCCGGATTCATCGCCACCAGCACATCCGGCGCGTCGCCCGGCGTGAGGATGTCGTGGTCCGCGAAGTGCAACTGGAAGGCCGAGACCCCCGGCAGCGTCCCGGCGGGCGCGCGGATCTCGGCCGGGAAGTTCGGCAGCGTGGACAGATCATTGCCATATGCGGCGGTCTCCGCGGTGAACCGGTCCCCGGTCAACTGCATGCCGTCGCCTGAGTCACCCGCGATCCGGATCACTACCGCACCGATCCGCTCGACCGCGGTTGCCCGCTTCTCGTCGATCGCCTCGCCCGCCACCGAACCTCCTTGCGCGTCCGCATCCTGGGACGGTACTTGGGATCGCCTGCGCCGCTTCGATCACCGGAGCGGGTAGTTCCCCTAGCTCCCGAGTCCAATCCATCGTACGCCTGAGTGGACGCTGAACGGCCCGGCCCGGTGCGGCGCACGGCAGTCCGTGAGCGCTCTAGCGAGCCGAGTACCCTTGTGCGATGACACGGGGGACCCACCCGGAAGAGGGAGAAACCCCGGAAGCGGTTGGCGGTTGACTGACGCGCGAGGGCAGGCGGCGAGCTTTATGGGATTCGGCGGCACGGGCGGCACGACCTATTACTCCGCCTACTCGATCGTCGGCATGCTCTTACTACTAGGCATCGCGTTCGTCACCGTCTCCTTCGCCGCGAACCGGCTGCTAGCCCCGGCCCGGCCGACACCGGAGAAGCTGCTCACCTATGAGTGTGGCGTGGACCCTGTCGGCGAGGGCTGGGCGCACACTCACGTGCGGTACTACGTCTATGCGTTTCTTTACGTCATCTTCGCGGTGGACGCCGTCTACCTGTTCCCATGGGCTACCGTGTTCGCCGCGCCGGGCTTCGGCGCTACCACGCTGGTCGAGATGTTCGTCTTCATCGGCTTCCTGGCGGTCGGGATCCTCTACGCCTATAAGAAGGGCGTGCTGACGTGGCTGTGAATGAGGGGGAGGCGCTGGCCCCGGCGATCGGGACGGGCGCCGGGGGCGACGCGGGCTCGAACGGTGCCGGCAACGGCGGCCGGACGGGCGCCGGCGCGGAAGGGGGCGCGGTCGCACTCGGCATCCCGCGGGTCGGTGCACCGGCGCGCGGCTTCGGTACGGGCTTCGATCTGGCGCCCAAGCCGATGAAAGTCGTGCTCAACTGGGGCCGCAAGTATTCGCTCTGGGTGTTCAACTTCGGCCTGGCCTGCTGCGCGATCGAGTTCATCGCGGCGTCGATGGCTCGGCACGACTTCATCAGGCTGGGCGTGATCCCGTTCGCGCCAGGGCCGCGCCAGGCCGATCTGATGGTCGTATCCGGCACGGTCAGCGACAAGATGGCTCCGGCGGTCAAGCGGCTGTACGAGCAGATGCCGGAGCCGAAGTACGTTATCTCCTTCGGCGCCTGCGCGAACTGCGGCGGGCCGTACTGGGACTCCTACGCGGTGACCAAGGGTGTCGACCAGATCATCCCGGTGGACGTGTACGTGCCGGGCTGCCCGCCGCGGCCGGAGGCGCTGCTGCAGGGGATCATCAAGCTGCAGGAGAAGATCGCGGCGGAGGGGACCGGCGGTCGCGGTGCGGCGGCATCGCGCGGATCCGCGAACGGCCAGGCCACCGTAGGCAAGCCGAAGTCGAAGCCGCTCAAGTCACGCTGGCAGCGCTCGCGTCCGGCAGCGCTGCCGCAGACCGCGCCGACTACGCCGCTCGCGCCGCTTGTGCCGACTGCGGCGATCGAACCGCCGCTCGTCACACCGGTCGAGGCGCCGATCGAGGCACCAACGGTCGAGGTCCCGCGCGGCGAGCTGCCACAGGTCGACACGCAGCCCGTCCAGCCCGCGCGTGAAAGCCATGAAACCGCCGTCGCCGAAGCGGGATCCGAGGCGGCTACGACACCTGACGCCCCGACAGTCGAGGTGCCGCTCCCGGTGGCCTCCTCCGCCGAGGCGCTGACGGTAGAGGTTCCGCTCATCGAGGCTCCGGTCGGCG
>NZ_DATNGK010000151.1:0-42724 GCF_035605935.1 Actinocrinis sp.
CCGCGGTGCTGCGTGCTCGAACACGCGGAGGCGGTCAGGCAGATCGCCGCGGCGGCGGCGAGCAGCCGGGTGGAGCGTCGTCTCATCCTGCTAGTCCCTTCGGGAGAGTCCCGGTGCCGCCGGGGCAGTCTTCGGTGTCAAAAGCGAGCTGTCGCTGAGCTTTTCGTCGTCCCTGGCCGCGGCCAGGGCGAGAGTGAGCGCGCCGAGCAGGGGGGCGTCGTACGGGTACGCGGCGCGAACGAGTTCGGGTGGATAAGGCACGGCGGCGTCCAGAGCGCGGCGCAATCCGTCGCGGATCGGTGCCCAGGAACGCACCAGCCCGCCGCCGACCGCGATGCGCACCGGGTCCACCGCGATCGCCAGATTGACCAGGTGGAAGGAGAGTTCCGCCACGAAGCGGTCGACCAGCCGGGCCGGTTTCGGGTCGGCGCCGTCAGATCCGGCGGCTTCGGCTCGGGCAAAGAACTCGGCGGCGAGCGCGCCGATCTCGTCATCGCCGCCGCGACCGTCGATTCGCTGTCCGTCCCCCGCGGACAGCACGGCCGCGGCTTCGAGCATCAGGGCTTTTCCGCTGACGACGTCCTCCAGCGGGATGCGCTGCGCGGCGGCGCGGCCCACGTCGTCGAGCCCGCGCAGGTTGTAGCCGATCTCGCCGGAAGCGCCGTTGCGACCGTCGATCACCGCGCCGTTGGCCACGATCGCGACCGCGAGCCCGGTGCCGAGGTTGAGGTAGATCGCCGGGTCGCAGCCGACCAGCGCGCCCGACTCGGCCTCGACTCGGGCGGCCGCCTTCACGTCGGTGGCCAGCCGGATTTGCGCGCCGGGAAAGGCCTCGCGCAGTTCCCGGCCGAGCGCGAGAGCGTCCCAGCCGGGGATGTTCGGCGCGAGGGCGACGCCGTCCTCGCCCGGAATCCCGATGGTCGCCACGCCGACCGCGGCCAGCGAGCGGCCCGGCGCGACCGTGTCCAGCAGTTCCCGCGCGGCCTGGATCGCTCCGGCGAGGCTGGCGGCGGCACCGAGCCCGGCCCGGGTGTCCCGGGTGGCCGAGCCCAGCCGGGTTCCGTCCGTTTGCGCCACGGCCAGGGCGGTCTTCGTTCCGCCGAAGTCCAGCCCCAGCACGACCGGTGGTGCGTCCACGCGCGGCTCCCGAGTTCCGGCTGCCGCGGCCGGGCGGCCGCGAATTTGTAAGGAAGTTAAACTATATGAGGTCAGCGCGCAATGCCCCGGCGTAAACGATCAATAACGGCTGCGCAACGGTCTCGGGTCCGGTTGCGCAGGAAGGCCCAGACACAGCTGCGCCGCACCGCCTGACGCTCGGTCAGGCGGTGCGGCGCAGTGGGCCGCAGGTTCCGGTAGCGGTCAGCCTTGCAGGTAGTCGATCAGGTGCTGCTTCTCGTCTTCCAGCTGGCTGATGGTGCTCTTGACCACGTCACCGATGCTGACGATGCCGACCAGCCGGTTCTGTGAGACCACCGGAATGTGCCGGAATCGGCGCATGGTCATCGTCTCGCGCAGTTCGTCCAGCGAATCCTCGGGATGGCAGGTCTTCACCTGAAGCGTGGCTATCTGCTCCACCGGGGCGTCTAGGACCTCGGCGCCGCGATCGTTCAAGCGGCGCACCACGTCGCGCTCGGAAACGATGCCGGCGACCGTGATCCCGTCCGGGGAGACCACGACCGCGCCGATATTGTGCTGGGCCAGCAAAGCGAGCAGGTCGCGGCAGGTGGCGTCGGGCCGGACGGTGACGACGCCGCCGCCCTTGTGTTCGAGTACGTCTCTGACCCTCATGGTGTCCTCCGCCTTTGGAGTTCGGCCTGGGTTCCTCTCACCGTGACCGACAAAGCGGCCGGGCGCCACCCCTTGAGGCAAAGCTTTCCCCGAGTGGAGGTATACGGGAGGTAGCGGGGCAGATCGGGCGACGGTCCCAAGCGGCCGCGTCGAGCGGCTCAGGAGGGTGCGTGCGGGAACGGCTGTTGATCAAGAAGGCCGCTCTCGTACGCGACGATCACCAACTGCGCCCGGTCTCGCGCGCCCAGCTTCATCAGCAGCCTGCTGACATGGGTCTTGACGGTGGGCGAAGCCAGGTGCAGATGCTCGGCGATCTCCGCGTTTGACAGGCCGCGGCCGACCAATGCCAGCACTTCGTGTTCGCGGTCGGTGACGCCGTCAAGCGAGACGCGCGGCGCGCGCGACGGCTGCGGACTGCGGCTGAACTGCTCGATCAGGCGCCGAGTGACGGTCGGCGCGAGCAGCGCTTCTCCTGCGGCGACGACCGTGATCGCGTCGAGCAGTTGGGCCGGCGCGGTGTCCTTGAGCAGGAATCCGCTCGCCCCGGCGCGCAATGCGGCGAATACGTACTCGTCGAGGTCGAAGGTGGTCAGAATCAGGACACGGGCACCGCACACTTCGGCGTCCGAGTGCGAATCCGATCCGCCGCCGGACTCGGCGCGCTCACGCCCGGCGGCGATGATCCTGCGGGTGGCCTCGATCCCGTCGAGCTTCGGCATACGGACGTCCATCAGCACCACATCCGGGCGCTCACGCTGCGCCAGCTCGATCGCCTCCGCTCCATCGGCCGCCGCGCCGACGACCGTCATTTCCGGGGCGGAGTTGACCAGCACCTCGAACGCGCCGCGGACCAGCGCCTGATCGTCCACGATCAGCACTCTGATCATGCGGCGCCGCCGTCCAGCAGCAGGCTGTGATCCACCGGCAGACTGGCCGCGACGCGGAATCCGCGCAGCGGCAAGGGCCCCGCCTCGAATCCGCCACCATGGAGAACCGCGCGCTCACGCATGCCGATGATGCCGTGGCCGGGACCGGCCGGTGCAACCATGCCGACCCCGTCGTCGGTCACCTCGATATTCAGCGCGTCCGGCGCGTAGGCGAGACGGATGCGGCAGCGGTCGGTCCGCGCATGCTTCACCACGTTGGTCAGCGCTTCCTGCACGATCCGATACGCCGACAGCTCCACTCCCCCGGGCAGCGCCCGCTGTGGTCCGCGGATATCCACGTCCACAGCGGTGCCCGCCTGCCGCACCCGGCTGATCATGTCATCGAGGTCTGCGATGCGCGGCGCCGGAGCGCGTACCGTCTCGCTGGAGTCTTCGCGCAGCACTCCAAGCAGCTGCCGCAGCTCCGCGAGCGCTTCCCTTCCAGTCGTCTCGATCACGGCCAGCGCCGAGCGCGCCTGCTCAGGTTGCGTGTCGAGCACGTGCCGCCCGACTCCGGCCTGCACGGTGATCACGCTCATGCCGTGCGCCACCACATCGTGCAGCTCGCGGGCGATGCGCAGCCTTTCCTCAGTCACCGTGCGCCAAGCCAGTTCGTGCTCTGCCCGCATCTGATCCTGGGCCTGCGCCCGGACCGCCGCGACGTATGCGCGCTGCCTGCGCACCGCGAAGCCGATCGCCCACGCCGCACACAGCACGGCCGCGGGCGTCACCGACTGCGCGATGAAGACCCATTGCTCCTGCTTGGGAGCCTGGACCACAGACCGGTTCGGAGCAGCACCGAAGAACAGCACCATGATGAGAATCGAGCCGATCAGCGCGCCGAGCGAAACCCGCTTCGGGCGGACCGCCGCCACGATGTACAACGCCAGGCCCACCGCGATGAATGGATCCCGCTGGAATCCGCCCAGGTAGGAGACGACGCAGGCCACGAAGGCCAGCACGAGCATGGAGAGCGGGGCGAGCCGCCGCAGCGCGATGGCGACTCCTGAAAGCACGGCCGCGGCGACGCCCACGCTCATCGGCAGCGCCAACGGCCGCGGATGCTGCGGTATCAGCGCCGACCTGATCAGCAGCAGATTGAGTACGGAACCGGCCGCCGCGTCCACGACGAACGGTGACGCACGACGCCAGTCGATCGCGGAGAGCTTCACGTCCTGACCGTAATCCGTGCGCGCTGCCTGCGCATCGTCCCGCGGATGTACCGCGGCGCCTCATTCCGAGGGCGTACGTAATGGCATCGCCGAAGCAGCCGTACTTCTCCCGGCTCGATACGCCGGTCCGACGACGCGCGATGTGTTCGCCGGGAGGCTGATCAGGTCAGCATCGTCGGATCCGGCCGCGCGCCGAGGTCCCGAATTCAGCGGAGTTCCGCATGATCGAAATCAAGGACATCAGCAAACGCTACGGCGGGAAGCTCGCGGTCGACGGCCTGTCGTTCGCCGTGCGACCGGGAATGGTCACCGGCTTCCTCGGTCCGAACGGCGCCGGGAAAAGCACCACGATGCGCATGATCCTCGGCCTCGACGAACCGGATCGCGGCGAGATCCGCATCGACGGCCACCGGTACGTCGAATTCAAACGGCCGCTGTACCGCATCGGCGCTCTGCTCGACGCGACAGCTGTGCACGGCGGCCGCAGCGCACGCGCGCACCTCGAAGCCCTCGCTCGCAGCAACGGAATGCGCCGTCCACGAGTCGACGCCGTGCTGGAACAAGTCGGATTGAGTGAGGTGGCCGCAAAGCGAGTCGGCGGGTTCTCGCTCGGCATGAAGCAGCGGCTCGGCATCGCGGCGGCGCTGCTCGGCGAGCCGCAGGTGCTCATGTTCGACGAGCCGGTCAACGGCCTGGACCCACAGGGCGTGCGCTGGGTACGCGAACTGTTTCGGTCGCTGGCGACGGAAGGGCGCACGGTGCTCGTTTCCAGCCATCTACTCAGCGAGATGGCGCAGACTGCGGACCATTTGGTGGTGATCGGGCGGGGCCGGTTGATCGCAGACACCGGCGTCGAAGAGTTCGTGGACGCCGGTTCGGCGGGCCGGATTCTCGTGCGCACGCCCTATGCCGGTGATCTGGCCCGGCTGCTGGTGGCGCAGGGCGCGCGGGTGGAACCTGCCGAGCGCGCGATGCTCGCGGTGACCGGCGTGACGCAGGAGCGGATCGGCGACATAGCCGCAGCGCATGGGCTGGCGATTCACGAAATGCGGGCGGACCGCGCCTCGCTGGAAGAGGCGTTCATGGAGTTGACCGAGGAAAGCGTCGAGTATCGCGCGGCTGGAGAGCCGCAATGAGCACCGCGACAGCAACGGAAGCGATGGGAGCAGGCTCGGGAGCTGGGCGGGAAACCGTGACGCTCACGGGCTCGAACACCCCGCTCGGCGGTCCGCCGGCGCGATTCCTCGACCTGCTCGCCGCCGAGTGGATCAAGTTCCGCTCGGTGCGCAGCACGTACTGGGCGCTGCTGTTCGCGGCCGTGCCGTCGATCCTGGTCGGCATTCTCATCGCCCAGAACGTCAGCTCCAACTGGGCGAACCTCATCGTGCACCCGGATTTCAAGTTCGACGCGCTCGCCTCGAGTTTCGACGGCTTCGAATTCAGCCAGCTGGTCATGGGCGTGCTCGGAGTGCTCGTGATCAGCGCCGAGTATTCCAGTGGCCTGATTCGCTCGACCTTCGCCGCGACGCCGCAGCGGCGCGCGGTGCTCGCCGCCAAGACCGTGATGATCGGCGTGCTGGCGCTGCTGTGCGGCGAGATCCTGTCCTTCTCCGTGTTCTTCCCCGTCCAGGCGATCATGCACAAGGTCGGCGTTGGCGTGTCGCTCGGCTCACCCGGAGCCCTGCGCGCCGTACTGATCGCCGGTTTCTACCTCGCCGTGCTGGCGCTGATCGGGCTCGCCTTCGGGGTGTTGCTGCGGCACACGGCCTGGGCGATCTGCGCGGTATTCGGCCTCGTGTTCATCCTGCCGGGGGTGATTTCCGCGTTCCCGGCGCCGTGGGGCGACCGGATCGGCAAGTTCCTGCCCACGGACTGCCTTGGGCAGCTGATCTCGCAGCAACCGCATGCCAACGATCTTTCCCGGCCGTGGTCGTTCGTGATGATCGTCGCCTATCCGGTCGTCCTGCTCGCATTGGCCAACTATGTGCTGCGGAGGCGCGACGCGTGATGACTTAAGACGCTGGCCACGGCCACACTCTTCCCATAAGTCGGCCTGGATGACAATCTGTGGCATGGCTCGCGACGAACCCGAAGGGCCGATCCGGCGTCGGTCCTTCGCCACATCGTCCGCGAGGCGGGGATCAGGTCAAGTACGGCCGCCCAAGGAGCCACCGGTGCGCACCCGAATACGTAGAACATCGATGGTCGCCGCCGCTCTCCTCCTCGCCATCGACGCTCAGCCGATCGCGGCGAGCGCCGCCACGTCCACGGTGGGTTGGGTGAGGCTCGCGCAGCTTTCCCCAACGATGGCGCCCGTCGACGGGTACCTCTCCCCGAGTGCGCAGACACAACCAGCCATGGCGCACGCCGCGTACGGGACGATTTCGCAGTATCAACCGGTCGCGCCGGGAAGCTATATCGCGGCGTTCCGCGCGGCCGGCAGCTCCGCGACAGCAAACCCGCTGGCCACGACCCAGCTCACCGTGACGGCCGGACAGGCGTACACGGTCGCGGCCTTCGGTACGGCGGCCAACCTCCAGGTGCTGGACGACGCACTGACCGCGCCAGCCGGAAAGGCGAGCGTCCGCGTCATCGAAGCGTCACGGCTGAGCCCGACCGCGTCCGTCATGTTGGGCACCGAGCCCTTGGCCGCCAACCTGCGTTCGCCGGGCGCTTCGCCTTACCAGGCGGTCAATCCGGGAGCGGGCGCACTGCTGGTCACGACCAAGGCCGTCACCACGCAGACAATCTCCACCAACCTGGTCGCGAACAGTACGTACAGCGTAGTGATCTTGGATGGAGCGGAGGACATCGCACGCGTGCTCGTGGTCGGTGATGCCACCGGAATGAACGCAATGCCGAAAGGCGGTGTAGCCACCGGTTTCGGCGGTACCGCCAACACGAGGCATGACTACGCGCCAGCCCTGGAGCTCTCGCTGCTGGCCGCGATGCTGGGGCTCGCCGCGATCAGACAACTCAACCGGCGTCGGCAATCCGGGTGAGCACGCGATGAGATGGCATCCCAAGCACGCCAGGCCGCACCAGTGGTTCGTCAAGGACGGCCGGCCTTCGCTAGGACGCGTCGCCGCGGCCGCACTCGCGGTGGCCACAGTTGTCGGAGTAACGGCCGCCATAGCGCGCGGCGCCTCCTCCCCGGCACCGAAGGCGAAGTCACCGGCAGTGGTCGTGGTACCGATCGCCTCGCCCACCGGCGACGACGCGAGCGCGAGCAGCTCCCCGGCCGTCGATGCGCATCCGGTGTCGATCGACATTCCAGTGATCAACGTGCACACCACGCTGCAAACGCTCGGCCTCGACGCGTCGGGCGCTCTGGAGCCGCCGACGAACCTGACCGAGGCCGGCTGGTACACCGGCAGCTCGGTGCCGGGCCAGAATGGACCGTCGGTCATCGCAGGACACGTGGACTCTTTCAACGGCCCGGCGGTCTTCTTCAATGTCAAGTCACTGAATCCGGGAGATCGGATCACCGTGGGGCTCAGCTCGGGTCAGAGTGTGGCGTTCCAGGTGATGCTGGTGCAGCATTATCCGAAGACTGATTTCCCGACCCAGGACGTGTACGGCGCGCGGCCCGATCCGGAGCTGCGGCTGATCACCTGCGGAGGTGCGTTCGCGGACGGACACTATCTGGACAACATCGTCGTGTACGCGGCACTGGCCAAGTGAAGCCGTCGCGCTGTCCCGTTCAGCTGGACAACCCGCTTTCCCCTCCGGACCAACCGCCGCCCGCCATCCCGCTTTCCCCCATACAAAACCCCCGCGATGACATCTCCGCTAGAACCGGCGGGTTCGCTGGTGCCCGCCTTTTTTAAAGTCCGTGCACGCGTGTCCCGCATTACCGTCAACCGCCGTCGGCGAAGCTATCGCGAGACAACCAGCGCGCAAGGACGTCTGTGGCCCAGCGCCGCCGTAAACGAGACTCGCCGCTGCATTCAAGCCGCGTAGCGGAGATGACATCGCGGGGTTTGTATGGGGAAAGCGGGATGGCGGCCGGCGGCTCGAGGGTGGGAAAAGCAGGTTGTCCCGTTCAGCTGGACAGGCTTGGCGCGAACTAGTTCAGGACGCGGGCGGCGGTCGCGGTCACCGCATCGCCGACGGCAGCCAATGCCGGCGAGCCGAGCTTCCACTGCTGCCAGTAAAGCGGCACATCGACTGGGTGCTCGGGCGCGACCTCGACCAGATCACCGCTGCCGCGTTCGACGACCTGGATGTCCGGCAGCATGCCCCAGCCGAATCCCGCCGCCACCGCTTCGAAGAAGGCCTCGGAGGCCGGCACGTAATGCCGGGGTCCCGAGGTGACGCGTGGACCGAGGCGGCGCAGGAATCGATCCTGAAGATCATCCTTTCGATTGAAGATCACGACTGGCGCGCTGCTGAGCGCCTGCCTCAGTGGAGCCTGCGATAGCCAGCGATCGACGAAGGACCGCGTCGCCATCGCGCGGTAACGCATCCGGCCGAGCTTACGCACGATGCAGCCCTGCACTGGTTGCGGCGAAGAGGACACGGCGGCCATCACCAGGCCTTGGCGCAGCAGTTGATCGGTGTAGTCCTGATCTTCGCGGTGCAGTTCGTAGCAGACCAGCGGATCTTTAGGCACGCTCGCGAGCGCAGCGAGGAACCAGGTCGCGAGGGAGTCGGCGTTGACCGCGATGGAGAGGGCGACCGGTTCGTCCCCGCCCGGCAGACCGAGCTCGGCTGCGGCGTCACGTTCTAGCGCGGCGAGTTGCCGCGCGAAGCGGACGACGGCTGTCCCGGATTCGGTCAGCCGTACCGGCTTCGAGCGCACTAGCAGGACCCGGCCGGTGCGCTGTTCGAGCGCCTTGATCCGCTGACTGATCGCCGAGGGCGTGACGTGGAGCGCCCGGGCGGCCGCCTCGAAGGTGCCCTCGTCCACCGCGGTGAGCAGGGTGCGGACGTGGTCGAGCGGGAGATCGGTCATCACAATTGCTAATGATAGATAAGAAAGTTTAGCTGGCCTGTTGGCGAGCGGCTTTCTAGCATCGACCAGGTGAGTGGCTTGACGGCCGGGCTGGCCGGACTCGGAACTGGTCTTTCGCTGATCGTGGCGATCGGCGCGCAAAACGCGTACGTGCTGCGACAGGGATTGCGGCGTCAGCACGTCGGCGTGATCGTCGCGATCTGTACGGTCTCGGACGTGGCGCTCATCGCGGCCGGGATCGGCGGACTCGGGGCGCTGGTGCGGCATTGGCCGCACGCGGTCGCCGTCGTGGCGTGGATCGGCGGGGCGTTCCTCATCAGCTACGGCCTGCGCGCCGCGGTGCGTGCTGTGCGGCCGGACAAGCTCGACGCGGCGCGCGCCGAGGGAGGCAGCAGGGGCTCCCTCGGCGCGGCGGTACTTACGTGCCTTGCGCTTACCTGGCTGAATCCGCACGTTTACTTGGACACGGTGCTGCTGATCGGCTCGGCCGCAAACAGCTACGGATCAGGACGCTGGTTCTTCGCGGCCGGGGCCGCGACCGGAAGCGCGATCTGGTTCAGCGGGCTCGGATTCGGCGCGCGGCGGCTGGCTCGGTTCTTCGCCAGGCCGCGCGCCTGGTCCGTGCTCGACGGGATCATCGCGGTGACGATGATGGTGCTGGGTACGGCGATGCTGGCTAGGGCGTGAACGGGCGCCAGTCGCCGAAGTAGGTTCGGATCGTGTACGAGGCGGCTTGTGAGTCAGTGAGCTGCGGTACGTCTGCGGCGACGTCCGCTGCCGCCGGTCCGGTGTTCTGGTACTCGAAGTAGCGTGCGTCGGTCCACTTGAAGAACGGGCTTGACCAGTTCTCGTAGTGGGCTGAGGAGATGGCGGCGCCGAGGTAGGTGTCCCGGATCGTCATCTGCGCCACCGGGTTCGTGGTTCCGGTGTGCCGCCAGGGCCGGCTGAGGAAGTCGGCGCCGGCGGCGAGCGTGCCGTCCGCGTTGTCGATGCGGCTGTTGGTGATCAGATAGCCGTAGGTGAACGCGGTTGGCGTGTCCGGCGCGGAGACCGAGCCGCCGGAGTGGCCGCCGAGGATGTTGATGTCGTCGTGGTCGAATACGGCCGTCGCGGACCCGCAGATGAAGTCGATCGAGCCGCTGATCGTGTCGTCCAGGTAGTACTGCCGCGCCGGTGACGGGGTGGCGGTCGCGGGCGGGCTGGTCGCGGGCGGCTGAGCCACGCCGTCCTCGGTGAAGCACTCCTGGGGCTGGAAGTTGTCCGCGTATGAGGATGCGAACACGGTGTCCTGTACGCCGGTGAAGGTGTCGTGCGCGAAGATCACCTTGTCGGCTACTGCTTTGACCGCGACCGCCTGCGGACCGCGGGCGGCATCGGCCGGGTCGGCGGTGCGATCGAAGGTGTTCGCGACGGTGACGCCGTACGCCTGGAATTCGTCCCCTGCGACGGTGAGTGTCGCCGAGCAATCGGTGCCGTAGAGGTTTCCGTTGGGCGCGTACATGCCGTGCGCGATGTTGTCTTCGATCGTCACGTCAGCTGCTTTGCCGGTAGCGCCGATGATCGTCACGTCCGGCTTGTCGGCCGGGATGTAGACCTGGCCGATGTACGTTCCCGGCGCGACCACGATGGTGGTGTGGCGGTGTGTGCCCGGCGTGATCGCGTTGACTGCGGCCTGGATTGAGGTGAAGGCGTGCACGCCAGGGGGAAGGTGCGTGGTTGCGGGTGCGACGAGAAACAGACCGCTGATGCTCTCGGATTGCCTGGCGGCGTTGCTTTCGATGACGCTCGTGTCGGCGGCTGCCGCGCCGGCTGAGGTGATCAGCAGGAACGCGGCGCACGAGATCGAGGCTAAGGCTCGTGTCCGGTTCACGGGGTGGTCACCGGCTGCCCGTTGATCGTGACGTCTACCAGTTGGAAGTCGTCAACGTACTGCGAGGAGTTCTTGCCGGTCATCGTGGTGATCGTGACATCGTCGAGCAGGATCGAGCCGATGTGGTCGGTCGAGTAGCCTGCGGCGGTCCAGCCCGCGACCGCTGTGTTGACCGTCCAGTGCTTCAGGGTGATGCCGGTGACGGTCGGCGGGAAGGTGCCGGTGTTGCCTTCACCGTAGTTGAAGTCGATCAGCAACACCGGCCCGCCGATCTGCCCGGCGGTGACCCGGTAGATGTTGCTGTTCTCGATGTAGCCGCCGCGCACCGAGTTGGTCTTGAGCCGGTGTCCGGACTGCAGGATCGGGCTGTTCATGGTCAGGTCGCGACCGTAGACGTTCTTCACGCCGCCGGTCATCTCGCTGCCAATGGTCACCCCGCCGTGGCCCGCGGCGAAGGAACAATTCTGGATGACGATGTTCTGGCTGGGGACGTTGACCCGGCGGCCATCGGTATTGCGACCGGACTTGATCGCGATGCAGTCGTCGCCGACGTCGAAGGTCACGCCGTCGATCAACACGCCGTCGCAGCACTCCGGGTCGCAGCCGTCGGTGTTCGGGCCGGTGGAGTTGACCGTCACGCCCTCGATGGTGACCTCGCTGCTCAGCGTTGGGTGCAGGTGCCAGAACGGGGAGTTGCGGAAGGTGACGCCCTGAATCAGCACCCGCTGACAGTTGTAGGGCTCGACGAAGGTCGGCGGCAGATGGAACCCGGCGCCGTAAATGCGCTGGGCGACCGGCACTCCCGCGTCGGCCTGCGCGACGAGCTGGTTGAAGTCGGGCGTCTCAAGGCTCTTCCACGCCCACCAGTTCGCGGTGGAGGCCTGGCCGTCCAGCACGCCGCCGCCGGTGATCGCGATGTCCGTCTGGCCGTAGGCGTAGATCAGCGGCGAGTAGTTGTAGCACTCGATGCCCTGCCAGCGGGTGAAGACAGCTGGCAGATACGCGTTCGGGTCGGTGGAGAACAGCAGCGTGGCGCCGGTCTCGACGTGTAGTTCGACCCGGGATTTGAGGTGGATCGGGCCGGTCGCGTAGCTCGCGGTGCCGGTCGGTCCGGCTGGGATGACGACGCGGCCACCTCCGAACCGGGACGCCGCAGCGACCGCGGCGGCGATGGCGGCGGTGTTGTCCGTGGCGCCGTCCGCGACCGCGCCGAAGCGGGTCACCGGGAAGTCGCGGCGGGGAATGCGGGGCCTGCGAATCCGGCGGATGATCGCGTCGGCCGCCTCGTCGAGAGCGCGGTCCGGGTTGGGGCCGCAGTTGGGACCTGCGGTGTTCGCGTTGGATGAGGTGGCTGCGGCGTGCGCCGCCGCGCCGGTGAAGGGAACCGCGGCGAGTGCTGCGGCTGCGGTGCTTGCGCGCAAAAAGGCACGCCGATCGAAGGGTGTGGACATGAAGGATCCATTCTCCGCGAGGGTTGGCGGATGAGGGTGAATGGAACGGGATTAACTTTTCGTGGTGCGCAGCGCCTAGTCGCGAGTGCGCGCGACCAGCTGAGTGGGATTGACGAAACGCAGCGCCAGAACCAGCAGCACGAGCATCGAGCCCGTATACACCACGGCCATCGCGTCGATGGACTGCGCGCTGCGGATGCCGGCGGAGAAGACCGCGGAGAACAGGCTGACCACAAGGGTCTGGCTGGTCGGGCCCGCGGTGAGGAAGGTCAGCTCGAACATGCCGAAAGTGCGCACCAGCACCAGGATTGCGGCCGCCAGCATGCCTGGCAGCAACAGCGGCGCGATGATCCGGCCGAGCACGGCGCGGGTCGGCGCGCCGCACATCCGGGCCGCCGCCTCCAGCCGCGGGTCCACCTGCTCGATGAACGGCGTCATGGTGTAGACGACGAACGGGATGGAGGGCACCAGGTTGGCCAGCAGCACGCCGGTCAGCGAGCCGGCCAGGTGGAACTTGTAGAGCACGGTGGCCAGCGGGATGCCGTAGGCGATCGGCGGCACCAGGATCGGCAGCACGAACAGCAGCATCACCGCCTTCTTGCCCGGGAAGTCGCGCCGGGCCAGCGCGTACGCCGCCGGGACGCCGAGCAGCAGCGAAACGACTACCACGAGGAAGGAGAGCTCGAAGGTCACCGTCATGACCTGGCCAAGGGAGAATTCGCTCCACGCGTCCGAGTAGTTCGAACCCGTATATCCCTTCGGCAGCCAGCCGGCGAACCAGGTGCGGCCGAAGGAGTCGAGCACCACTGTGGCTATCACGCCGAACAGGTTGATCAGGAAGAAGGCGACCACGGCCCACACCAGCCAGGTGCCCGGCCGCAGCGCCACCGAACGGCGGTGCGGCAGCGCGCGCTGCGGTCCGGTGCTCGGCGCGGGCGCCGCGGTCGGATCGACGATCGCCGTGCTCATCCCTTGCCTCCTGTGGAACCGGTGTAGAGGCGGGAGCGCAGCGCCATCGCGACGCCGATCACCGCGAACATCAGGGCGGTCATCACCATGGCGATCGCACAGCCCTGCGAGTAGTTGAACTTCTGCAGCGCCTGTTCGTACGCCTCGATGGAGATCACGTGGGTCTTGCCGTCCGGATCGCCGACCATCATGGCCGACGGGAAGACGGTGAAGGCGAGCACGAAGGTGAGGCAGAAAGTGGTGAGCAGGCCCGGCAACAGCAGCGGGAAGGTCACGTGCCGGAAGCGCTGCCACCAGCCCGCGCCCAGCGTCGCCGCGGCCTTCTCCAAGGAGGGGTGGATGCCGGAAAGGTAGGAGTGAGTCAGCAGGAAGGCGAACGGGAACCCGCTGATGATCAGCGAGAACAGCACGCCCCAGTAGTTGTTGGTCAAGGTGAGCGGGTGATTGCTCAGGTGCAGCCACTGGATCGTCGAGTTGAACCAGCCCACCGGACCGAAGTACTCGATGATGCCCTCGGCGGTCAGCACCGTGCCCAGCGTGATCGGCACGACCAGGATGGTCAGCAACAGTCGCTTGCCGCGGAAGTCCGAGCGCATCCGGTACGAGATCGGCACCGCGAAGCCGACGTTGATCAGCGACGCCGGGATCGCGAGATAGAAGGTGGTGCCGATGGAGCCGCGAGCGAACTTGTCGTGGAAGAAAGCGCTGTAGGAGGCGAAGACGCCGCCGTGCGCGTTGACTCCCTGTGGCTGGAAGGAAAGCTGGAGTCCGTAGACGAATGGGTAGACGAAAAGCGCGATGACGGCTACGACACCCGGCAGGAGCAGCAGCAGCGTGCGGTCCACGCCGCGCTCGGCCATGCGGTGCCGCAGCGCGGTGCGGGTCGGCTCGGGCGGGGCCACGCTCGGCTCAGTTGTCAGGGTGCTCATTCGTCGGCTCCGGTCTCGGGCAGCGGCGCGATGCCCGGGAAGACCAGTACCCGCTCGGCTGCCGCGGTCAGCCGCAGCGGGTCGCCTGGCGCGACGCGCTGGTCGGTGCGCAGGTGCACGCGGTCCCCGGCCGCAGTGAGCGCGTCGATGTGGAAGGTACGGCCGTGGTACTCGACGATTTCGGCCACCGCATCGAACACTCCGGAGTGCCCGGCTGTCGTGTCAGCGCCGTCGCCGCCGACGATCCGGACGTCCTCCGGGCGAATCGCGGCCTGTACCTCGGAACCCTCGGCGACGCTCGCGCCCGCGCTCGGCTTGCCGAGCAACGAGATTCCGCCTCGGCTGGCGCGCACAGCGTCCGCGGTCACCGAGTCCACCGTAAGTGTCAGGATGTTGCGGTATCCCATGAATGCGGCCACGTACGCGCTGGCAGGGCTCTCATACAGCTCGGCCGGCGTGCCGATCTGCGCGACGTGCCCGGAGTCGAGCACCACGAGCCGGTCGGCGAGAGAAAGCGCCTCCTCCTGGTCGTGCGTGACGTACAGCGTGGTGAGGCCGAACTCCTGGTGGATACGGCGGATCTCCGCACGCATGTCCAGGCGCAGCGCGGCGTCCAGGTTGGATAGCGGCTCGTCCATCAGCACCAGCGGCGGCTCGAGGACGATGGCGCGGGCGATCGCGACGCGCTGCTGCTGACCGCCGGACAGCTGCCCGGGGTGCTTGTGCGCGTGCTCGGTCAGCCGCACCAGCTTCAGCACGTCCTCGACCCGCTGCTTGATCTCGGCCTTCGGCCGCTTCTGCATCTTCAGGCCGAACGCGACGTTGGCGCGCACGGTCAGGTGCGGGAACAGCGCGTAGTTCTGGAAGACCATCCCGAACCCGCGCCGCTCCGGCGGCAGCGTGTCGATCCGGCGGCCGTCCAGCTCGATCGAGCCCGCCGTGAGCGGCAGCAGCCCGGCGATGCTGTTGAGCGCCGTGGTCTTACCGCAGCCGGACGGCCCGAGCAGCGCGATGAACTCGCCACCGCGGATGGTCAGGTCCAGCGGGTGCAGCGCGACGTGCGCGCCGTACGCCCGGCTGATGCCGCTCAGGCGCAGCTCGCTGAAATGCCCGGCGCGGTCCCGGGCCGCGGCCCGGGTGCCGCCGGAGGGCTGCGGGGTCAAGGTCGTGTCGGTCACGGTACTCACCAGGTCCGCCTCGGCTGATCATTCGGTCTAGGGCTGTGTACGGGGCTGTGCCTACTTGGTGGACCCGATGTTCTTGTCCCACAGGTCGAACGCGGTGACCTGAGCGTCGGCGGGCAGCGAGTTCTTCATCGGGTACTGCGTCATCCAGGTGTCGAAGTCCGGGACGCCGTACTGCTGGATGACCTGCTGCGAGCTGGCCGGGGCGGCGCTGAGCGGCACGTTCTTGACCGCGGGCCCGGGGTAGAAGTAGCCCTTGTCGTAGGTGACCGCCTGCTGCTCGGGGGTCAGGATCCACTCAAGCAGCCGCATATTCGCGATCAGCACGTCGCTGGAGACGCCCTTGGGGATCACGCCGTACTGCGCGTCGGTGACCCAGGTGAAGCTCTGGAACTTGGCCACCTTGATCGGGGCGGGCACGGTGCCGATCGCGCGGCCGTTGATGTACCAGCCGGTGGTGGAGGCGATGATGTCCACGGTGCCGGCCGCGATGTTCTTCATGGTGGCCGTGGTGCCGCTCGGGTAGCTGGTGACGTACTTGTTCAGCTCCGTGAGATACGCCCAGGTCTTCGACCAGCCGTTGGTCGGGTCGGTCGGGTCCGAGTCGCCGAGCAGGTAGGGCAGGCCCATCAGCCAGGTACGTCCGGGCCCTGAGTTGCGTGGCTGGGCGTACTGGTACTTGCCGGGGTTGGCCTTGGCCCACGCCAGCAGCGCGTCGGTCGAGTCCGGCGGGGTGGCCACCTTCGCCGGGTTGTACTCGATCAGCGGGCCCGAGGGGTACCAGACGATCTCAATACCCTGATCCTGCGCGAGCGTGGCCATGTTCGCGGCGGCCGGCTGGTAGTTGTTCATCAGGCCCGGGAAGAACTGGCCGTAGTAGCTCTTGAGGTTCTCCCACAGCCCGAGCTTGATCCCGGCGGCCAGGCCGTCGGTGCCGGTGAGCACCAGGTGGATCTGCACGTTGCCGGCCTGCTGCTGCGCCTGGATCTTCGAGGCCAGCTGCGGCGCGGTGCCGGTGGAGTAGGTGACCGAGGAGATGATCTCAGGGTGCGCCGACTTGAACGCCTCGATGGCCGGCTTGGTCAGGGCCAGGTTTCCGGCCACGTCCAGGACGTTGATCGTCACCGGCTTGCTCGGGGTGGCGGCGACGGACGCCGCCGGGCTGCTACTCGAGGAGGTCGAGGTGCCGCTGCTCGGTGCCCCGCAGGCGGCGATCACCGGGACCGAGGCGCCGGCGGCGATCGTGCCGAGCAGGGCGCGGCGGCTGATTTCGGGAAGCTGAGCGGACATCGGTTTTCACACCTTCTACGTCGTCGTACAAGGAATTGAGCCGTGCGGTCGTGCCGGACAATGGTGGTGGCGAGCGGTACGCCCGGGCGGTTCAGTGCGGGAACCGCCCGGGACTAGCGGCGTGCCGGTGCTTCTCAGTGGGCGCATGCTCCTCAGTGGGCGCAGTGGGCCGGTTCAGTGTGGGTCGGGCTGCGGGTTCTCGCCCGGGCGGGCCAGGAAGTCGAAGTCACAACCCTGGTTCGCCTGGGTGATGTGGTCCTGGTACAGCGCGCCGTAGCCGCGCTCGTACCGGGGTTCGGGGCGGCGCCACTCGGTGCGGCGGCGGTCCAGTTCGTCCTGCCCGACGTCGAGTGTCAGGGTTCTGGCTTCGACGTCAAGGCTGATCTGGTCGCCGGTGCGCACCAGCGCGAGCGGGCCGCCGACATGGGATTCGGGGGCGATGTGTAGGACGCAGGTGCCGTAGCTGGTTCCGCTCATCCGCGCGTCGGAGATCCGGACCAGGTCGGTGACGCCTTGCTCCAGCAGGTATTTGGGGATCGGCAGCATGCCGTACTCGGGCATGCCGGGACCACCGATCGGTCCGGCGCCGCGCAGCACGAGCACCGTGTCCGGCGTGATGTTGTACTTGGGGTCGTCGATGTTTTCGCGCAACTGCGGGTACGAGTCGAAGACGACCGCCGGGCCGGTGTGCTTGAGCAGGCTGGGTTTGCGCGACGCGATGTATTTGATGACCGCGCCGTCAGGGCAGATGTTGCCACGCAGCACCGCGAGGCCGCCCTCGGGGTCGCAGGGCTCTTCCACCGAGCGGATCACGTCTGGGTTGTTGGGGTGGACGTCGGCCAGATGCTCGCCGACGGTGCCGCCGCCGACCGTCGGACGATCCAGGTGCAGCGCCCCGGGCGCCTCGGCCAGCTGCGCGAGCAGCGCGGGCAGGCCGCCGGCGTAGTAGAAGTCCTCCATCAGGTACTCGCCGCCGGGCCGCAGGTTCGCCAGTACCGGGATCCGGCGGGAGATCGCGTCGAAGTCGTCGAGGTTCAACTCCACCCCGGCGCGCCCGGCCATCGCCACCAAGTGAATCAGGGCATTGGTCGAGCCGCCGAGCGCGAACACGGTCGCGGCCGCGTCCTCGAAGGCCTCGCGGCTCAGGTAGTCGCGGATGACCCGGCCTTCTTGGACCAGCCGCACCGCGGTCATCCCGGCCGACGCGGCCATCCGGTGGTGCGCCGAGTCGACCGCGGGAATCGAAGCCGAGCCGGGCAGCGCCACGCCGAGCACCTCCGCGACCGAGGTCATCGTCGAGGCGGTGCCCATCGTCATGCAGTGCCCTGGCGAGCGGGCCAGGCCGCGGCCGACCTCGGCTAGCTCGCAGTCGGTGATCCGGCCGGCGCGGTGCTCGTCCCAGTACCCGAACAGATCCGTTCCGCTGCCGAGGACCTTGCCGCGGTAGTTGCCGCGCAGCATCGGACCGGCCGGCACGAACACCGCGGGCAGGTTCGCGCTGGTCGCACCCATCAGCAGCGCCGGCGTGGTCTTGTCGCAGCCACCCATCAGCACCGCGCCGTCCACCGGGTAGGAGCGCAGCAGCTCCTCCGCTTCCATGGCGAGCAGATTGCGGTAGAGCATCGGGGTCGGCTTCTGGAAGGTCTCGGAGAGGGTGGAGACCGGAAACTCCAGCGGGAAACCGCCGGCCTGCCAGACTCCGCGCTTGACCGCCTCGGCGCGCTCGCGCAGGTGCATGTGGCACGGGTTGATGTCAGACCACGTGTTCAGAATCGCGATGATCGGCTTGCCCAGGTATTCCTCGGGTTGGTAGCCGAGCTGACTGATCCGCGAGCGGTGGCTGAAGGCGCGCATGTGGTCGCCGATCTCGCCCTCGCCGAACCAGGCCGCGCTGCGCAGCGCGGGCTGTGCGGTGGGCGAGGGTGAACCGGTGCTGCCTGAGGCGGCGCTGTCTGAGGCTGCACGGTCTGAAACAACACTGTCTAGAACTGCCATCGGGCGCCCCAGTTGGCGAGGATCGACTCGACGTGATCACGCAGCGGCCCGGGCAGAGTGCGCGATGGCGGACGCACATCGCGGCGGGAGAGGCCGAGCTGCGCCAGCGCCTCCTTGACCACGCTCACGTTGTCGGCCGCCGAATCCGCCGCACGCAGCTGCTCGAACGGGCGAATCAGGTCCCAGACTTCGAGCGCGCCGCGGTAGTCACCGGCCGCGAGCAGCCGGTACATCTCCAAGGAGACCACCGGCGCCACGTTCGCCAGTCCTGAGGTGAAGCCAGAGGCGCCGACCGCGAAATACCCCGGCGCGGATAGCTCGGCCAAGCCCGCGATCCACACGAAGCGCTCGCGTCCCGCGTCGTGGGCGACCGAGGCGAAGCGGACCGGGTCGGCGACCGAGTACTTCACGCCGATCACATTCGGGGACAGCTCGCCGAGGCGGGCGATCTGCTCGCCGGTGATGCGCGCGTCCCGGATGTACAGCACGACGCCGAGTTCCGGCACCGCGTCGGCAATGGTGCGGTGGTACTCGGTCCAACCCTCACCGGAAATGTACGGGTGTACCGGCTGATGGATCATCACCATCTGCGCGCCGCAGTCGCGGGCGTGCGTCGCCGCGGCGATCGCGCTCGCGGTGTCGAGGCCGATGCCGACAACTACGGCCGCCCGGTCGCCGACCTCCTTGACCGTGTTCTCGACGGCGCGGCGGGCCTCGGCCGGGTCCAGCGTGTAGAACTCGCCGGTGTTGCCGTTAGGGGTGACCACGCCGATCCCGCCGGAGACCAGGCGGCGCAGCAGGGCGCCGTGCTGGTCCCAATCGACCCCGCCGTCCGCGGCGAACGGGGTCACCGGGATGGCGACCACGCCCGTCAGAGCGGCGCGAGCGCGTTCCAGTCCCGGGACGGCCGTACCTCTGTCATCATCGGGTTGCATGCTGCTCCAACTTCATTTCACGGTGCGGTGCGGAGCGTGTGCGGTTCAGAGGCGGTCCGGTCCGTTGCCGCGGGCCGGACCGCCGTACATCAAGGCCGTTCTGTTCGGGCCGGATCGGGCAGCCCGGGTTCGTGCCGGTTCGTTCACAGCTTTGTGAGCAACGCCGTGCCGAAGTTGCGCTCGACGAACGCGGCGATGTGCTCGCGCAGCAGTTGTGCGGCCCGGGCTGCGGATCCATCCAGAACCGCTTCGAGGATCGCCCGGTGCTCGGCGGCCTCCTGCTCCCAGGTGGGCGTGCGATTCCACACGACGGCCGAGACCAATGCGGTCTGGTCGCGTAGGCCGTCGAGGATGCCGACCATCAGGTCGTTGCCGCAGCCGAGGTACAGCGCCCGGTGGAACTCGCGGTTGGCCAGCGAGCGGTCGGCCCGGTCGCTGCACGCGTCGGCCCGGTCGAGCGCATCGCCCGCGGCCGTCCAGTGCGCGGCCGCCGCGGCTCCGCTGGCCACGGCCCGGCGCACCGCCTCCGGCTCAAGCAGCAGCCTGATGTCGTAGACCGAGTGCGCGAGCGCGTCGTCCACGGTGCGCACCATGGCGCCCTTATACGGGCTCATGGTCACCAGGCCGGCGCCGGCCAGCGTCTTGAGCGCCTCACGGACCGGGGTCTTCGAAACGCCGAGCTGCGCGGCCAGGTCGTTCTCGATCAGCGGCTGGCCGGGAGGCAGCCGCCCGGTGAGGATCGCGTGCTTGAGCGCGTCCAGCACCGCCTCGGTGCGCGAGGGCACCGAGACCGAGGGCACGACCGTGTTCGACATCTGACTCCGTTCGGTGCGCGGCCGTCCGTCCGCTGATCAAGATTTGTCATTGAATATTTCATATACGATGTGCTGAAGCTACGCCGTCGGAACGCACAGGTCAATAGGTCGCCGCGGGTTGATTCGGCCCTCGACCGCTTGTGCCGATTCGCCCGATTCCGCCCCGGAAACAAAGGTCCCGCGCGGGAAGCCGGCCCTAAATGAGGGTGAAGGCCGGCCGCCCGCGCGGGCTAGGTGTTTCGGATGGAACCGCGCCATCGAGACCCGGCTCGCAGCCGCGCGCGCTCGGACCAGATCCGAAGTCTCATATATGACGTGCGATGCAAAGTATCCATCACACGACGGCTCGTCAACGGTCAGTGAAAGTTTCGATTCCGGTCACTGGCATGGGCTTGGGCGGCAGCGCGTGGTGCCACCTCAGTGTTCGACGGATATTCGACGCCGCTGCAGGTATGAAAGGCCGGGACGCTCGTTGTCCGCCTCTGCGACCCCGTCTACATTGCGCGTGCCGTTCGAGGGTGGCGGCCACTGTTCTCGCCGGACCAAGGCAGCTAAGGAACGCGATGAGACCACCTTCCGCAGACTCCACACATTCTCGGCCGGACCACCGAAGGACCGGCCGCGCCCTGGCGTGCGTCACCGGCGTCACCGCGCTCGTCGCGGCGGGCCTGACCGCGGTGTCCATGAGCGCCACCGCCGCGACCGCGCCATGTCAGGTCTCGTATTCGGTGACCGGTAGCTGGCCCGGCGGCTTCCAGGCCGGGATCACGATCACCAACAACGGCTCGCCGATCAGCAACTGGACCCTGGCCTTCGCCTTCCCCGGCGACCAGCAGGTCGCCAGCGGCTGGAGCGGGACCTGGACGCAGAGCGGGCACAACGTGACCGTGGCGAGCGCGAGCTGGAACGGCGCGCTGGCCACCGGAGCCAGCACCTCGATCGGCTTCACCGGCACCTATACGAGCTCGAACACCGACCCGACCGCGTTCACGCTGAACGGCGTCGCCTGCAACGGCGGCGGCGGGCCGACCCCGTCGGCGTCCGGCTCCTCGTCCACTCCCAGCAGCACCCCGAGCCCGTCGGCCTCGCCGTCGAAATCCGTCTCGGCAAGTCCATCGGCCAGTCCTTCCTCCTCGCCGGGCCAGCCGGGGCAGCCGAGCGTGCCGGCGACCTGTCAGCCGCTTAGCGCGACCCTGGCCACCAGCAACGAGCAGTTCTCTTCGAGCGCTGAGTCGGCCCCGCCAGACACCGCGCGGATCCAGTCCGCGCTAAGCAGCTGCGCGGGCAGCGGCAAGGCAGTCGAGCTGAAGGCGAGCGGAAGCAACACCGCGTTCCTCAGCGGCCCGCTGAGCATCGGCAGCAACGAGGTACTGCTGGTTGACGCCGGCGTGACGCTGTACGCCTCCCGCAACCCTGCCAACTACCAGATCTCCGGCAAGTCGACCTGCGGCACCATCACCTCCAGCGACAACGGCTGCACTCCGTTCATCACGCTGAGCGGTTCCGGCGCCGGGCTGATGGGCACCCGCAGTTCCTCGGGCAGCCAAGGCATCGTCGACGGACGCGGCGGCCAGGCCATGCTGGGCACCAGCGAGACCTGGTGGCAGCTGGCGACCGCGGCCAAGAGCGGCGGCTCGCAGAACAACCCGAAGCTGGTCCAGAGCAACGGCGCGAGCAATCTGACGCTGTATGACATCGACCTGATCAACTCACCGATGTATCACGCGCTGTTCAAGGGCGGCAGCGGGATCACGGTCTGGGGCATCCGGATCAAGACACCGGCCAACTCGCGCAACACCGATGGCGTGGACCCGCAGAACACGACCAATGTGCTGATCAACGACTCCTACATCCAGGACGGCGACGACTGCATCGCGGTCAAGTCCGACTCCGGTTCGTTGACCAGCCACATCACGGTCGAGAACACGCACTGCTGGGGCACGCACGGCCTGTCGATCGGCAGCCAGACGGCCGGCGGCGTCAACAACGTGACCTTCCTCAACGACACGGTCGCGGGTACGGACACCGGCGGGATCACCAGTTCCAGCAACAACGGCATCCGGGTCAAGAGCGATTCGAGCGCCGGCGGCACCGTTTCGCAGGTCGTGTATCAGAATATTTGCATGACCGGGGTCAAGGACCTGATCGTGATGGATCCCAACTACTCCAGCGGCAACGGTTCGGCGATCCCGAACTTCTCCGACATCACGCTCAACGGCGTGGTCTCGGTCAGCTCGGCGTCCAGCGCCACCTCGCAGCTCGACGGGTACGACTCGTCGCACCCGCTCGGCCTGAAGCTGGAGAACATCAAGCTCGACGTGACCAAGACGACGGCTCAGTACGCGAACATCGGGCTCTACAACTCCAATATCACCGCCTCAGGCACCGGCGTGACGGTCAGCAACATCTCGGGCAGCGGCAGCGTCCCGTCGTGCAGCTTCCCGTCATACCCGCCACTGTAAGGCGGTAGCTGCGGCAACCACTGACTCGGGTCGGCGACCCGCGCAACCGGCACTGTAAAGCTTGCTTGACATCTCTCCGCGCTTTGGCGACACTGGCGATGTCAAGCAAGCTTTACATGTGTGCGGCGGGCAAGCAGGCGAACGAGCGGAGCGTCGGGCGATGGAGTTAGTGGTCACCGGGAATGTCGTGCGCGAACTGCGCGCGGCGAAGAACCTGTCGCAGGCCGACCTGGCCGCGGCGCTCGGGGTGTCCCGGCAGACCGTCAACTCGATCGAGACCGGCCGCTACACCCCGTCTCTCGCCTTGTCCATCGCTCTGGCCAGGTTCTTCGGAACCACTGTCGAGAAGGTCTTCCATGTCGCAGAGCGGTAAGCCGGCCAAGAGGCTTGGCCGCAAGCACGGTGCGGTTTTCTGGATCACGCCCGCAGTCGTCGAACTGGAACGCGGGCACTCCGGCTCTCCGTATATCTGGCTCGCCGCAGTCGGCGGCATCACCTACACCGCGTCGGTTGTCGCGCAGCGCGTGCGGCAGTAGTGCAGGGCAACAGCTAAGGACCCAAGAAGTGCTCAGGCGGTCACGGCCAGTTCGCGCTCGCCGGAGCCGCGGGGTAGCAGCCGGGTCGGCATCAGCACCCTGCGGGTCGGGCCCCAGCGGCCGGCCAGCCGGTCGAGCAGCAGCTCGGCTCCCAGCTGCCCCATCTGCTCTGGATCGTGCGCTATCACCGTCACACCCAGCAGGTCGGCCAGGTCGAAATCGTCGAACCCGATCAGCGCGGGGGGCTGCGTCGAGCCGCGCAGCGCGCGCAACGCGCCGATGGTGATCCGGTTGTTCGCGGTCACCAAGGCGGTCGGCGGGATCGGCAGCGAGAGCAGCGCCCGCACTTCCGCTTCCGCGCTGTCCGTCTCGTGCGCTCCATCGCGCATGTAGCGGCGCCAGTCAGCAATACCCGCCTCGGTAACGGCTTGTTCGAAGGCTGCGACACGCTCGAGGTGCGTCGGCAGCCGGCTTAGGTCGCCGACGAAAGCGATTCGGCGATGCCCGCGATCGAGTAGCTGACGAACGGCGTCGGTCACTCCCGCGTGGTTGTCCAGCACCACGGAGTCGGCGTCAATGTCCTGCGGCGCGCGGTCCAGGAATGCGAGCGGTGTGCCGAGATTGCGCTCCGGTTGCAGGTAGCCGTGATCGGAGCCGCAGGTCACGATCAACATCGCGCTCACCCGCCGCTCCAGCAGATCGGAGACCAGCGCCCGCTCCAGCGCCGGGTCCTCCTCGGTGCTCGCGGTGATCAGCCGTAGGCCGGCGTCACGCAGCCGTCGCTCAGCCCCACGCGCGATCCGCGCGTAGAACGGGTTCGCGACGTCACCGATGATCAGGCCGACCAGAGCTGAGCGGGCACCGGCCCGCAGCTCGCGAGCGATCGTGTTCGGCCGGAAGCCGAGTTGGGCCGCGGCAGCGCGCACTCGGGCCGCGGTCTCGGGCGCGACATACTGCTCCTCGTTGAACACGCGCGAGGCGGTCTTGAGGCTCACTCCGGACAGATCGGCGACCTGCCGCAGCGTCGGTCGGCTCGGCTCGGTCGGCGCTGGCCCGCTCATCTGGCTTCCTGTCTTATCCGGGGTCGTTCGCGTGCGCTCAAGTCGACGGTGACCCCTGCGGTCCGGCGCGCGCCGGAAGGGTTGACAGCATTCCGGCGGACGGCGAGGATTCCCCTGACAACGTTGTCATACCCGAGAAGGGTAGGGCCTGCACCATGGCCGTGTCTCGCCCAGGGTTCCAATTCGGCGGCGCCACCCTGCTCGCTCCACCTCAAGGAAGCAGTGTTCCCGGGGGCGCCGTAGAAGCGGGCACTGTTGAAGGGAACCGCGCGCGACCTGTCCTGTTCGCCGAGAGGACGGCGTCCGTGCCGCGGACACGAGTACCTCGGGTCGGCGCTGCGCCGCGCATCGTTACATTCCCCAGGCAGCAGGCGCGGCACGTGCGGGTCTCGTTGGAATCAGCCGACCACGCGATCTTGCCTGCGCCGATCAGAGCCCTGTCAGTGCTCGACGGGTCCTCGCCCTCCATCGATCTCGCGCTGCGCAAGCAGGTGTCCGCGTCTTCCATGGCACCGGGAGGCTCAATAGCCGACAACCCCATGGCCCCAGCCAGCGCGGTCGACGGCAATCCGTGTACCCGGTGGTTGCCCGCTCCTCATGACGATCGGCCGTGGATACAGGTCGATCTCGGCGATTCAGTGTTCTTCGAGCAAGTCTGCGTTGCATCGGACGCACCGGACACAAGCGATCTCGCACTGCGAGTTGCGGTGTCCGGCGACGGCCAGACGTGGACCGATCTCGCGACGGTCGACGAACTGTTCACCGGGCCGCGGATCGACCTCGGCGTCACTGTGCCGCCGTGCTTCGCCGACTGCCCGCCGCTTCATGTCCAGGCCGATCCCGTGACGTGGCAGATCTTCGCGATCAACCACACCGCGGTACCCATCGTCGCAGCCAGCATCTCGGCGCGGATCTACGAGCCTTTCGGTAAGCAGCTGAGCCAGATCGAGCAGCGGGAAGTCACCATCGAGCCCTTATCCGTCGCGGCCGGATTCGTCGTCTCCCGGCCGGCGTATTTCTCGGCAACGCACCTGATCTCTCTGCAACTGCATGATGCAGACGGGGTGCTGCTCTGCGAGCACAACTGCTGGCGGTACCGCGCGGAGGAGTCGCCGCACGGTACGGCCGGCATCAGTGCTCTGTAAATCGGATTCCGGACGGTACCGGATAATCAGGAGCCAGATATATCGTCTAACTGCTCTGCCGCCGGAGCGATCGGATATAGGTCACCGAATGACGGGGCAGGAATGTTCGGCAGCGCTGCCCTCGCCTGACGATCCCCGGCATCGGCCGCCTCGTGCACGATGTCGAGTGCGGCGTCTTGCTGGAAGCTGAGTTCCGGGTACGGCCACGCGGACTTCCCGCCTACTGCCGCCGGGAGCAGGAAGTCGACCGCGCTGGCCAGGCCGCTGCCAGCCGGGGACTTGTAATCCCAAAGGTCGACACCGACATGGCGGCCGACTTGGGCGAGTCTCGTCAGCGCGACCAGGTTGAAGGTGGAGTAGTGCCAGCTGCGCGTCCTTGATATCTCAAGCGGCTCGCTGCCGGACGCGCTGATCTGAACGTTGATTCGCTTCGTTTCGGCCTGCTGCACGATGGCGCGCGCGGTATCCCGCTGGCCGGCCGAAAGCGCGAGCGCGGCGCACAGCATGTCGTAGAAGGTGCCGTGGTTGTTCTGCTGGGACGCTTCATCGCTTCCGTTCGAGCTGGTGCGAAGCCAGGTGAGGAACGCGGAGTACCAATCGGTCATGCCGCTGTGGTCGGTCCGGGTCCAGCCGGGCGCGCCATCGTCGAGGATCGCGGTGGCGTCGACGACGTCGGTGAGTGCTTCGGAGAACTCGATGATGCCGATGCCGCGCCCGTCCACCTGGCAGGGGATTCCCTGCGAGTAGTTCAGGTTCGGATTCATCTTCGTCGCCGTGTCGAGGAACCATGTACGCACGTCAAGTTCGGCGCGCTGCGCGTAACGCGGATCGCGGGTGTAGTACCAGGCGAGCGAGAGATCGTAGATGGCTGAGAAGGCGCTGCCGCGTTCGGCGTGGTCGGGAATGCTGTCGACGATCGGGTCGCGCTGGCCGTCCTTCTGGATATATGGGCAGCCCCAGGGATTGGCCGGCGTCATCGGCTGCGTGGGCCACCAGTACGGCGCGAGGCTGAGGTAATCGTGCTTGTCACCGCTTGGCGGCAGCATCGTCTTGTCGGTAACTGACCAGGGTCCCGCGGTCAGCTCGGGCTGCGTGATGGCCAGCAGATTGTTGAGCGACTTGTGCAGGGTGGGGTCGCCGACGAGTAGGCCTAGGCGGTTCAGCAAGAGCCGGTTTCCGTCCAGTACCACGGTTGCGGGCGGGCAGAGCGTTTGCGGCTCGGGCCAACCGCAGTGTGCTGAGATGCTGGGCGGGATGTTGGCCGCAGTGTCAGCGGTGGCGGTGGCCGCTGATGCGCCGGACGCGGGTACGAGGGCCACGGCGCACGCGACGCCGGTGGCCAGGACGAGGGCGGTGATCTTCTTCAGCGGAGCTTTCTGCGTTGCGGTCCTCTTCGACACAGCGCACCTTTCACATATATGAATCGTAGGCATCTATGTGAATCACGGCTACGCAGCCGAATGTACTCGCACCTTCGCCCGAGGGCACCCCTTTGAGTGAAGGGAATTAACTAGACCAGAGACGAGACGCGATCAGCGAGATTCTGCGCAGTCCGCGTCAAGCTCTCGGATCAGGCTCGCCGGGGCTGAGCCGTTCAACGACCTCCGGCAACGCGAGGCAGAGCGCGCGCAGGCGGTCAACCGCAACGACCGCGCACTTCAGTGCCTCCTCGCCTGCCACGCTCATCACCCTCCCGCCGCCGAGCTGCGGTCACCTTCTCGCTCTCTTCTCCCCATCCTGCCGCCGACCGGCGACACCGTCTTTACTACCCGCGCCGTCTTTACTACCCGCGCCGCCTTTACTACCCGCGCCGCCCGTCGCGTCGTACGGCAACAGTGGGCTGCCCTCCCAGGTCGCGAAGATCAGGTGCGTCTGGAGCCTGGCGACCTCGGGCCTGGCGGTGAACTGGTCGAGTACCAGGCTTTGCAGATCCTGGACGCTGCCGCAGGCGACGTGCACGAAGTAGTCGTCCGGCCCGCTGGTGTGGTGCAGCGACCGGGTCTCCGGCAGCGCCAGCACGTGCGCGATGAACGGATCGACCACCGCCCTCGCGTGCGGCCGGACCTGCACCGCGAGCAGCGCCTCGATCGGGCGCCCGATCGCCTGCGCGCTGACCCGCGCCGTATACCCGGTGATGGCGCCGACGCGGCGCAGTCTGGCCACTCGATCGAGGCAGGTCGAGGGCGCGATCCCGACCTTGTCGGCAAGGTCTTTGTTCGGCATCCGGCCGTCGTTCTGCAACTCACGCAGAATCGCGATGTCTACCGGATCAAGCCGGGCATTTTCGCCGTTCATCCGAACAAGATACGGGACATATGGTGTCGGCCCGTGCAAGTGCCGAGCATGAAGGTTCATGACGCAGCGTCTCTCCGCGAAGCCGACCACCCGCCGCGGCGTGCCCGCCGCCGCCCTCGCCACGCGCGCGGTCCACGCAGGCCGCGACGACCTGGCCGATCTCGGCCTGCATGCGGCGCCGCTGGACCTGTCAACCACGTACCCATCCCGCGACAGCCGCGGCGAGGCCGCGCGCCTTGACGTCCTGGGCACCGGCGAGATCTGCCCCGGGCCGCCGGTCTATGCGCGGATCAGCAACCCGACCGTGGCCCGGTTCGAGGAAGCGCTCGCCGAACTCGAAGGCTGCGAGACGGCGGTCGCGTTCGCCAGCGGCATGGCCGCGCTGACGGCGTGCCTGCTCGCCTCGGTCAGCGCCGGAAAGCCGCACGTCGTCGCCGTGCGTCCGCTTTATGGCAGCAGCGATCACCTCATCGACTCCGGCTTACTCGGCAACGAGGTCACCTTTGTCGAGCCGGAGAAGGCAGCTACCGCGCTGCGACCGGACACCGGTCTGGTCATCGTGGAGAGCCCGGCCAACCCGACGCTGAACGAGGTGGACCTGCGCGAGTTAGCCGAGGCGTGCGCACCGGTGCCGCTACTCGCGGACAACACCTTCGCCACCCCGGTCCTGCAACGGCCGGCCGAGCACGGTGCCCGGCTCGTGCTGCACAGCGCCACGAAGTTCCTCGGCGGCCACGGCGATGTGCTCGGAGGAGTCATCGCCTGCGATGAGGAGTATGCACGTACACTGCGACAAATCCGCTTCCTCACCGGCGCGGTCTTGCACCCACTCGCCGGATATCTGCTGCTGCGCGGCCTTTCGACGCTTCCACTACGTGTTCGCGCCGCCTCGGCGACGGCCGCCGAACTGGCGAACCGGCTCGCCAGGCACCCCGCGGTCGGCCGCGTCTACTACCCTGGCCGCGACCATCAGCGTCCTGCGATGCAGATGGCCTCGGGCGGCGCGCTCGTGTCCTTCGAGACGATCGGCGACCCGCACGCCGTGATCAGCGCGGTCCGTCTGATCACTCCCGCGGTGAGTCTCGGCAGTGTCGACACGCTGATTCAGCACCCCGCATCGATCAGCCACCACATCATGGATCCGCAGGACCGGGCCGCGACGGGGATCAGCGACCGGCTGCTGCGGATGTCCGTGGGCCTGGAAGACGTGGAAGACCTGTGGGAGGACCTAGACCAGGCGTTGCGCGCCTGCGCCGCGCCGTCCGCACCTATCCACCGGACAGCCGCTTCGCGCGTTTAGCCCTGATTCGCCGGGTACTAGGCGGGCCCACCCGGGTCAGTCGAGGAGTGGCGGTCAGCTCGATGGTTCGTCTTGCGCAGCCTCACAATGCACAGCCTCACAATGCACGGCTTCACAATGCACGGTCTCGCTCACAGCGTTCCGTCCTATCGACCGCTCGCGCCGCAGCCGCTTACACACTCGCCACGACAGCGGGATCGGCGCGCCTCGCCGCCGCGACCGCCCGAGGTACCGCTACCGTCACCCGCGCAGTCGCCGGCGCGACGGCCGGCCAGGCGGCTGCCACCGCCGTTGGGACCACCGCCCACGTCACCTCCCAGGCCGCATCGCGCGCCGCGAAGAACCTGCCGTATCGCTACGTCTCGGCACTGGGCTCGCTGACCGACGTCGGGCCGAGCCGCGGGGTCCGGCGGGTGTGGACTCGGCGTGGACGCGCGCACATCGAGGTCAAGGGCATGACGGGGAGCGGTGAGCAGCATCGCCGCATCGCGGATGACGTCACGGCCGCGCTCCAGCGGCTCAAGGGCGTGAAGTGGACGCAGGTCAACGCTGTTACGCAGCAAGTCCTGCTCGCCTTCGATGAGGACCGCGTCGACATCGAGGACATCCTCTCCGTAATCAAGACCGTGGAGGAGATTCACGGCACCGGCGACTGCGACTTCTCCACCGGTGAGGGCGCCGGATGCACGCCGGAGCATCCGGCGGATGACGCACCGGTCGCGATCATGGCGGTAGCGCTGATGACCGACCTGGCCGGGCTCGGTGTAGCGACGACCGCTCAGCTTCTGCACGTCTCGCTCTTGCCTCGCAGTGCCCGTATACCGCTGCTGTTCGCCGACACGTATCCCCGGCTGCGTGAACTGCTGGCGACTCGACTAGGGCATCAGCACGCGGAACTCTTGGTTTCGCTCGCGACCTCGACAGTGAATGCGGCGAGCAGCGGGCCGGGGCCGCTGGCCGTGGACAGCTTTCAGCACGCGGTGCGGCTCATCGAGCGGTTGAGCCGGCAGGCAGTTTGGCGGCAGCGCGAGTCCGAGTTGGTGCGCGACGGGCAGGGGCTGGTACGGGAGGCACACGAACACACGCCCCGTCCCGCGCCACTGCCGCCGGGGCCCGTGGAGCGACTTGGCGAGCGCTCGTCGATCGCTTCGCTGTTCGGCGCGGGTGGCGCACTCGCGTTCACGCGGAATCCGGGCCGGGCGGCCGACCTGATGCTGGCCACGATGCCGAAGGCCGGACGGCAGGGACGTGAGGCATTCGCGGCCGCGCTCGGCTGGGAGTTGGCCAGGCGTGGTGTCGTGCCGATGGACGGGACCGCACTGCGCCGCCTGGACCGGATCGACACGGTGGTCATCGACTCGTCGGTGCTGTGCGCACCCAAGCCGGTCGTGCTCTCCGCTTCGGCCATAGGCGGTGCGGACGCAGAGACAGGACTCGATGACGCTGAGGTCTGGCAGATCGCCGCGCGCCTGATCACCGTCGGCACGAAGGGATCTGATACATCGTCGGATTCTGATTCGGCGGAAGCCGAGCGGGTGAGCGCGGCCGTTGTCGAAGCCGCGCTCCTCGGCTCGCCGCCCGATCGGTCCACAGACCTGTGGACAAGCGACCAGTGGAGGCTGCGCTATTCGGCGCGGTCCGCGCGAGGCCGGTCGAAGCAACCGCGATCGGCCGCCGAGCCAGGAGCGCTGACGCTGGACCTTCTGGACGAGGCTGGCACGCGGCGTGGAACCGTCCAGGTGGGTTGCGCCCTCGATCCGCTGGCCGACGCGGTCCTCGCCGCCGCACACGCGGCCGTGGACCGAGTTGTGCTGACACAGCACGCGAGCGTCGGCGAGTTGATGCAGTGGGCTGATGAGGTACTGCCTAGCGACGGCTATCTGCACAACCATGTGCGGCGCCTTCAGGGCGAGGGTCACGGTGTGCTGCTCATCTCCAACGCACACGACGCCGCTCTTGGCGCGGCCGATGTGGGCGTCGCAGTGCTGCGCCACGCGAACGGCGAGGTTACTGGCGCGGTCGGCTGGTCGGCCGACCTGATCTGCGGCCCCGGACTTGAGCAGGCCTGGCGGATCCTGAACGCGGTGCCGATCGCACGCGCGGTGAGCGAGCGCTCCAGCCGGCTCGCCTGGGGCGGCAGCGCGCTCGGTGCGCTGCTGGCCACGACGGGGAACCGGCGCCGTGGGCGTGGACGTGGACCGCAGGTGTCTCCGGTACACAGCGCAGCCATGATCGCCGTGGCCGGCGGAGCGTACAGCGGATTGCGGATCGGGCGTGCGGCAAAGCCCCGCGGCACCGTATACGAGTCCTGGCACGTGCTCTCGGCGCAGGACGCGTTCGCCCGGTTGCGCGAGTACCGGCTGGAAGCGGACCGGCAGGCTGCTGCGGCGCAGGCCCCGGCTTTGATTCGCGCCGCACGCAGTACGGCGAGCCGAGCCGCGTCGACGACGCCGATACGACAGCTGGTCGTCACTCCGGCTCGCGGCACGGCAACCTTCGCGGGAGCGATCGCCGAAGAGTTGCGCGACCCGCTCACCCCCGTGCTCGCGCTCGGCGCGGCTGCCTCGGCGGTGGTCGGCTCAAGCGTGGACGCGATCCTGGTCGGCGGCGTGATGGGCGGCAACGCGGTCATCAGCGCCGGCCAGCAGTTGCGGGCCCGGCGCGCGCTACGCCGCCTGATGCTCGGCGAACGGACCAATGCACGCATCGCCGGCTGGTCCGGTCCGGAGAATCAGCACTCGAGCGGTTTCGCCAACGCGGACTCTGACGCCGATTGGACCGCCGGGCTGACCGGCGCCCGAACAAAAACCATTCCGGCCGAACGGCTGCGGATCGGCGATGTGATCGTGTTGCGGGCCAGCGACATCGTGCCCGCCGATGCCCGGCTGATCCGCGCCGAGGAGCTGGAGGTCGACGAATCCGCGCTCACCGGCGAATCGCTGCCTGTGGCCAAGTCCGTCGAGGCCACCGCGGGAGCCGAGCTCGCGGACCGAACCTGCATGGTCTACGAGGGTTGCACCATCGTCGCAGGGACCGGATACGCCGTGGTCACCGCGATCGGCTCAGACACGGAGGCGGGCCGCGCCGCGACGGTCGCGAGCGCCTTTGCCCCGCCGCGGGTCGGAATCCAGGCCCGGCTGAGCGAACTTGCCGGGATCGCGTTGCCTGCCACCGGAATTGGCGGACTGGCGGTCACCGGCCTGGCCGTGCTGCGCGGAGTGCCGCTGCGCCAGGCGGTCGCATCCGGGGTCGCCATCGCGGTGGCCGCAGTCCCGGAAGGATTGCCGCTGGTGGCGACCGTCGCGCAGCTCGCCGCCGCGCGCAGGCTGTCGCGCTACGGCGTGCTGGTGCGCTCGTCCAGCACGCTGGAAGCGCTCGGCCGAGTGGATACGGTCTGCTTCGACAAGACCGGCACGCTGACCGAGGGCCGGCTTTCCGTCAGTCGCATCGCAGCATTCGATCAGGATCTTCCGCTGGACACGAAACGAGGTCGCGATGTGCTGCACGTCGCAGCGTGTGCGTGTCCTGATATCGGCGACGATCCGGCGCGAACCCTGGTGCACACCACGGATATCGCGGTGGTGCAGGCGGCGCGAGAGCATGCGGCAACGGAACACGAGGCCTGGCATCTCGAATCGGAACTGCCCTTCGAGACCACCCGGGGCTACTCGGCCTCGCTCGGCAAGCAGGACGGTCGCATGCTGCTGGCTGTCAAGGGCGCGCCAGAGGTTATCCTCGAACGCTGCGACCGTGTCGTGACGGACAGCGGCGCGAAGCCGTTCACGCAGCAGCGTCGCAGCACCGCCTCCGCCACGCTGAAGCGGCTCGCCGACGAGGGACTGCGCGTGCTCGCCATCGCGCAGACCGGCGCGGTCACCAACGAGGGCGCGGCTCGCGGTGACTCTCCGGAACACCTCGCGGACCTGGTCACCAAGCTCACCCTGGTCGGCTTCGTCGCCATCGCCGACACGCCGCGCCCTGGCGCGGCCGAGACCATCGAGCGCCTGGCGGCCACCGCAGTCCGCACCATCATGATCACCGGTGACCATCCGCGGACCGCCGTGGCGATCGCGCGGCAGCTAGGCATCCCGAACGCCCAGCACGTACTCACCGGCGCCGAACTCGACCGGCTGCCGAAGTCCCAGCGCGAGGCCCGCATCGCCGCGAGCAGTGTCTTCGCTCGTGTTTCGCCACAACACAAGGTGCGTATCGTTCAGGCGCTTCAGCGGTCCGGCCGCGTCGTGGCGATGACCGGAGACGGCAGCAACGACGCCGCAGCGATCCGGCTCGCCGATGTGGGAATCGCGCTAGCCGGTAAGGGAACCATGCCCGCGCGCAACGCGGCCGACCTGGTGCTCTCCTCCCCCGACCCGGCGCGCATCGTGGACGCGCTTGCCGAGGGCAAGGCGCTGTGGCGCAGCGTTCGTGACGCGGTCTCGATTCTCGTCGGCGGCAACGCCGGTGAGGTCGCGTTCACCGTGCTCGGGACCGCCATCGGTGGACGTGCGCCACTCGGTACACGGCAGTTCCTGCTGGTCAACATGATGACGGACATGTTGCCTGCGCTCGCAGTCGCGCTCGCCCCGGCCCGACCGCCCACGAACGGCGAGGGCGCGAGCGCAGGCGCGGCCACCGCGTCCAGCAACGCGGACTCCGGTTCACTCGGCGGCGTGTGGGGTCCGGCCCTGGCCCGCGACCTTGCCGCACGCGGCAGCGCGACCGCGCTCGGCGCCACGCTCGCCTGGCAGGCCGGCCGCGTGACTGGCCGCAGCCGCCGGGCCTCGACCATGGGTCTGGCGGCGCTCGTCGGCACCCAGCTAGGCCAGACCCTCGTGACCGGGCGGCACAGCCCGCTGGTCATCGGCACCTGCGTGGCCTCGGCGGCGGCGCTCGTCGTGGTCGTGGAGACACCGGTCGTCAGCCGCTTCTTCGGCTGCACTCCGCTCGGACCGGTGGCGTGGGGCATCGTTGGCGCGTCCTCACTCGCCGCGACGGTCGCTGGCGCCGCCGCTCCCGCGGTGATCGACAGGTTCGCCCGGTAAACGATCGAATCTGCGCATAGCCGGCCGTCCTCAGGTTACGTGGGCTTGGGCTGCGCAAGCCTGATTACTCGAGCACACAGGAGAGCGAGATGCACACTCCGAAACTGCACGACGCGGTCGTCTCGGTCATCGCGGTCGGACCGGATGAAGTCGTGCCCGAGGGGTTGATCTGGGAGGACGTGCGACTGCCCAGCCTGCACACCGACGAGGTGAAGGCCTGGATCGGTGAGCACCGCAGCGGGCCGGTGTACGTCGTGCCCGGCGTCGAGCTGGCATCCAAGGGCACTGCCTGGCTCGCGGTGGAGGTCACCAACGATGAGTATTTGGCGATCGCCGCGGCCATGCCGCGCTGAGCGAACTGGGCCGAACCCACTGAGCCGGAAGGTAGATCATGAACCGCTTCAAGGGCGCCTCGGCACTGGTTACCGGGGCTTCACGCGGCCTGGGTTTCGCCATCGCCCGCGAACTGGCCAACCGCGGTGCACGCCTGCTGATCTGTGCCCGCGACGCCACGGCGCTGGACCAGGCGGCGTGGAAGCTGCATGACGCGGGCGCGGAGGTCTACGCAGTACCCTGCGACATCACCGACGAGCACGCCGCAGAGCGCCTGATCGCGGAGGCGGAACTGCGCTACGGCGGCATCGACATACTCGTCAACAACGCCGGCATCATCCAGGTCGGACCGCTCGCCTCCATGGACGAGGCGGATTTCCGGTCCGCGATGGAGGCGATGTTCTTTGCGCCACTGCGTCTGGTGCTCGCGATCGCGCCGATCATGCGGCGCTCCGGTGGCGGCACGATCGTGAACGTCAGCTCGCTCGGCGGCCGGATCGCGGCCCCGCACCTGCTGCCGTACGACAGCGCGAAGTTCGCACTCGCCGGCCTGTCCGAGGGGCTGCGCGCCGAACTGGCCGCCGACAAGATCAGCGTGACGACGGTGATCCCCGGTTTGATGCGCACCGGCTCCCATCTCGGGGCCGAGTTCCGTGGTCAGACGCAGCGCGAGTACGCCTGGTTCGCGGCCGCGGCGAGCCTGCCAGGGCTTTCCATGGACGCCGACCGCGCGGCGCGTGCCGTGGTCCGGGCCGCAGAGCACCGCCGCCCCGAGATCATCCTCGGCGCGGCAGCCCACGCGATTGTGCGCATACAAGGAATCGCACCCGCGACGACTACGCGCGTGCTGACCGCGACGGCGCGGCTGATGCGTGCCGCGACCGAGTCACCGCAACAGCAGCTCGCACTGGGCAAGAGCCGTGCCGAGGACCCCGCCGCCGAGAGCGCGGTTGGAGCTGCGGCAGCGCGCCGCCTCGACTCACGGCTGGTCGGGGCGATGACGGCGCTGAACGATCGCGCGGCCCGCCGCCTCAACCAGATGAGACAGGGCCCTGCGACGCACTGAGTGGCCCGCCGGCCTCCCGGAGACATCATCGAGAAAGTCGTGGGCTGCCTCGTGCTGGCCAGCCGTACTGAGCAGATCGTGAACTTCCGCGATGACGAGTGGGGTGATCACGACCAGCGAGGCAGACCCGCCCGGACGAATGGCTGGACCGGGCGACCTGGCCAGGTCCACGAGGAGCACAGGGCGACACAGGGCGCGGGCGACGCTCGTTAGTGCGGTCGGGTCAAAGGTGCGCATTTCCCGCGCGGTATCGGGTAGACAATCGCGCCCCGCCGGGAGCGGACGGTGGGACGCGCGCGAGAGGAGCCGCGATGCCGACCCGGGAGTCCATACTCACCCTGGTGCGTTCAGGCCTGAGCTACCCGCAGATCGGCGAGCGGCTCGGGGTGACGCCGGGCTTGGCCTATCTCATCGCCACCGGCCTGCCTGCCGACGGCGGTGATGCGCCCGGATGGGAGACCGATAAGCGGCCGGGTGCGCTATCGACCAGCACACAACACCTGAGCAACCCGAAGTCGATCGTTCCGCAGCGGGACGAGCAAACCGACGCCTGGATTCGTGAGCGCGCGCTTGCCGATCCCGCGCTACGCGCCGCCTGGGCCGCGCACGGCGTCGCGCCGTCGGCGCTCGCGGAAGACGACGACGACATCATCGACGTGATCGGGCACGACCACGGCCAGGCCCGACACCTTCAGCTTCAGTTGCAGACCCTTCCCGGTGCCTCCTCTGGCGGCCGGCCCGACGACCTGCGCCGCCGCGCCGAGGCCTTTGCCCTTCTGCGCGCCAAGCTCAAGGCACACGAGCATGCCGAGGAAGAGGTGTTCTGGCCGCTGGTGCGCGATCGACTGCCGAAGGGCGGGGACCTCGCCCAGCGCGCCGAGCAGCAGGAGCACGAGGCCGAGGGGCTGCTGGCGCAGATCGAGTCGGCGGATCCGGCCACGCCGGAGTTTGACGAACTCGTCAGGACGCTGACGAGCGCGTTGCGCAAGCACGTCGCCTTCGAGGACACCGTGCTCGCCGAATTGCGCGAGCGGGTCGACGAAGCGGCGCGCGAGGAGGCCGGCCGGCGGTTCAAGGCCGCGCGCAGCGCAAATTCCGCAAGCATCGCCGCTACTGGAAAGGCCGGCTGAACCATGACGATCGCCAACCTGCCATGGCCGGTCCTGCGCCAGATCACCGGCAGCGACCGCACCGGACGCGGAGCCGCGGCGCGCTCCCGCCGCACCGAAGAACTGCGGCCGCGAACAATCACCGCCGACAAGGTAGTCAAGTCCATCTGCCCGTATTGCGGCGTCGGCTGCGGCCAGAACGTGTACGTCAAAGACGACAAGGTCATCCAGATCGAAGGCGACCCGGACTCGCCGGTCAGCCGCGGCCGGCTCTGCCCGAAGGGCGCCGCCTCGCTCCAGCTCACCACCGGCGAATCCCGTGAGCACCACGTGCTTTACCGCCGCCCGCACGCCACCGAGTGGGAGCGCATCCCGCTGGACACCGCGCTCGACATGGTGGCGAAGCGGGTCGTCGAGACGCGGCGCGATACCTGGCAGTGGAACGAAGAGGACAAGCGAGTTCGCCGCACTCTCGGCATCGCCAGCCTCGGCGGCGCGACCCTCGACAACGAGGAGAACTACCTCATCAAGAAGCTGTTCACCGCGCTCGGCATCATCCAGGTGGAGAACCAGGCGCGGCTGTGCCACGCCTCCACGGTCGCCGGACTCGGCACCTCCTTCGGCCGCGGCGGCGCGACGACCTGCCTGCAGGACCTGCAGAACGCCGACTGCATCGTGATTGAGGGCTCGAACTTCGCCGAGGCGCACCCGGTCGGCTTTCAATGGGTGATGGAGGCGAAGGCACGTGGCGCGACCGTGATCCATGTCGACCCGCGCTACACCCGCACCAGCGCGGTCAGCGACGTCCACGTGCCGCTGCGGGCCGGAAGCGACGTGGCCTTCCTCGGCGGGATCATCAACTACGTGCTGAGCAACGATGCCTGGTTCCACGACTACGTGCTCGCATATACGAACGCATCGACGATCATTCGCGACGATTTCGCGGACACCGAGGACCTGGACGGCGTGTTCAGTGGGCTGTCCGAGGACGGGCGCGAATACAACACCGAGGCCTGGCAGTACGAGGGCCTGGACATGCAGTCCGCGGCCGGCGAACGCGACGAGCAGTACAAGGAGCAACAGAAAGTCGGCCAGGGCGCCGCGGAGGGTTCGGGCGGGGAGGAAGCGGAAAGCGGCGGCAACGGTGGCGGTCATGGCAACGGCAAGGGCAACGGCAGTCGCGGCCGGGGCGGAAGCAGCCATGGACACGCCGGCCGTTCCGAGTCGCACGGCTCCGGTGGCGCGGCCTTCCACGGCCAGCCGGAAACCGACCCCACGCTCCAGCACCCGCGCTGCGTGATGCAGATCCTCAAGCGGCACTACTCCCGCTACACACCCGAGATGGTCGAGCGAGTCTGCGGCATACCGCGCGAGCTGTTCGACCTGGTCTGCCGCACTCTGGTGCGCAACTCCGGCCGCGACCGCACCAGCGCCTTCGCCTACGCGGTCGGCTGGACCCAGCACAGCGACGGCTCGCAGATGATCCGCACCGCCTCGATCCTGCAACTGCTGCTCGGTAACATCGGCCGCCCCGGCGGCGGCATCCAGGCGCTGCGCGGGCACGCCAGCATCCAGGGCTCGACCGACATCCCGACGCTGTTCAACCTGCTGCCCGGTTACCTGCCGATGCCGCACGCGCATGAGCATGAGGACCTTGATGCCTACGTCAAGGGCGAGTCGGCGGAACAGGGCTTCTGGGGCAACATGAAGGCCTACATGGTCAGCCTGCTGAAGGCCTACTGGGGTCCGCACGCGACGGCGCAGAACGACTACTGCTTCGACTATCTGCCGCGGCTGACCGGCTCGCACAGCACCTATGAGACGGTGATGGCGCAGCTCGACGGGGTGTGCAAGGGCTACTTCCTGCTGGGTCAGAACCCTGCGGTCGGGTCGGCGAACGGCCGGATGCAGCGGATGGCGATGGCCGAGCTGGACTGGTTGGTGGTGCGCGACTTCTCCCTGATCGAGTCGGCCACCTGGTGGAAGGACGGCCCGGAGATCGAGTCCGGGGAGCTGCGTACCGAGGACATCGCCACCGAGGTGTTCTTCTTCCCGGCCGCCAGCCACACCGAGAAATCTGGGTCCTTCACCAACACCAACCGGATGCTGCAATGGCACTGGATGGCGGTCGAACCGGAGGGTGACGCACGCAGCGACCTGTGGTTCATGTACCACCTCGGCAACAAGATCCGCGCGCTGCTCGACGGCTCCCAGGACGAGCGCGACCGGCCGGTCCTCGACCTGACCTGGGACTACCCCGTGGAAGGCGCCATCGCTGAGCCGAAGGCGGAGGCGGTGCTCGCCGAGATCAACGGCTGGGACGCCGAAGGCCGTCCGCTGGCCGCCTACGACCAGCTCAACGAGGACGGTTCCACGGCCTGCGGCTGCTGGATCTACTGCGGCGTCTACGCTGACGGCGTCAATCAGGCGGCGCGGCGCAAGCCGGGCAAGGAGCAGAACTGGCTCGGCCCCGAGTGGTGCTGGGCCTGGCCGGCGAACCGGCGCATCCTGTACAATCGCGCCTCGGCCGACCCGGACGGCAAGCCGTGGAGCGAACGCAAGACCCTGGTTTGGTGGGACGAGGACGAGGCCGAATGGACCGGCCACGATATCCCCGACTTCGAGAAGCCGAAGTCGCCGCACTACAACCCGCCGGCCGGGGCGACCGGGCCCGAGGCGATCTCCGGCACGCAGCCGTTCATCATGCAGGGCGACGGCAAAGGCTGGCTGTATGTCCCGGCGGGCCTGATCGACGGGCCGCTGCCTACGCATTACGAGCCACAGGAATCGCCGGTCGCCAATCCGCTCTACGGGCAGCAGCGCAGCCCGGTACGGCAGGTGTACTCGCGCGAGCTCAACCGGTATCAGCCGAGCGGCAACGAGCCGGGCGCCGAGGTGTTCCCGTTCGTGGCGACCACATATCGGCTCACCGAGCACTTCACCGCGGGCGGCATGAGCCGCTGGACGCCGTACCTCTCCGAGCTGCAACCGGAGTTCTTCTGCGAGGTCTCGCCGCAACTGGCCGAGGAACGCGGCCTGGTGCACGGCGACTGGGCCACGATCATCACCGCGCGCAGCGCGATCGAGGCGCGAGTGCTGGTGACCGAGCGAATCAAGCCGCTGAAAGTTGACGGCCGCACGCTGCATCAGGTCGGCCTGCCGTTCCACTGGGGCCGTTCGGGCCTTTCAAAAGGTGACTCGGCCAACGATCTGCTCGCGGTCACCCTTGACCCGAACGTGCACATCCAGGAGGACAAGGCGTTCGCCGTGGACATCCAGCCGGGCCGCCGCCCGATCGGCAAGGCCAGGCGGGAACTGGTCGAGGCGTACTGCCGGCGGGCCGGGATCACCGAGCAGACCGGGATGGAGGTGCGCTGATGGCCATCGTGGACGTTGAGATCTCAGCCTTCGACAACGGTCGGGATCCGGCGCGTGCGACCGGGTACCAGGACGCGCCGCCGCGCATGGGTTTCTTCACCGACACCTCGGTGTGTATCGGCTGCAAGGCCTGTGAAGTGGCGTGCAAGGAGTGGAACCACGTTCCGGAGGATGGCCTGGTTTTCACCGGGATGTCCTACGACAACACGCAGGGCCTCGGTGCGGACACCTGGCGGCATGTCGCGTTCATCGAGCAGACCAAGTCGATGGGCGCGCAGATCACCACGCCGGCGCAGGTCGGGGATAGTGCTGGTGCTGGTGCTCAGCTCCCTGCGACAGCGGGCGACGGTGGCGACGGCGACAACCCGGTGCGCTGGCTGATGGCCTCGGACGTGTGCAAGCACTGCACCGAGGCCGCGTGCTTGGACGTGTGCCCGACCGGTGCGCTGATCCGCACCGAGTTCGGCACCGTCGTCGTGCAGGAGGACGTGTGCAACGGCTGCGGGTACTGCGTTCCGGCTTGCCCGTACGGCGTGATCGATCAGCGCCCTGATGACGGCCGGATGTGGAAGTGCACGCTGTGCTACGACCGGCTCCAGGTCGGGGCCGAGCCCGCGTGCGCGAAGGCTTGTCCGACCGACTCGATCCAGTTCGGACCGCTCGACGAGTTGCGCGCCCGCGCCGACGAGCGGTTGGCCCAGCTGCACGGGTCCGGCGTCCCGGAGGCGCGGCTGTACGGTCACGACCCTGGCGACGGAGTGGGCGGCGACGGCGCGTTCTTCCTGCTGCTGGACGAGCCGGAGGTGTACGGCCTGCCGCCGGATCCGAAGGTGACGACGAGGGATCTGCCGCAGATGTGGCGGCGGGTCGGTATGGCGGCGCTCGCACTGGCCGGAGGCGTGGCCGCGGTCTTCGCCGCGACGCCGGGCCGGGGAGCTGGGACAGCGGTGGGGAGAGTGCGGCGATGAGCAGTAAGACGAAGAAGGCCCGGCGGGCGGCGACGGCGCCGCACGACGGCAACGGGCATGCGCACGCGGTCACCCGCGAGGGCCTGTCGCCGATGGCGCAGCCCGGGCGCGAGGCGGTACCCGGTTCGGCCGTGGTCGCCGAGGCCGCGTCTAAGAGGCCTGAGCCTGACGCGAACGGCCACGCGTCGCGCCGGGGCGGCGGGAAGCGCGAGGAACTCATGGTCCCGCGGGCCGAGTTCCAGTCCTACTACGGCAAACCGATCCTGAACGAACCAACTTGGCAGGCTGCTGATATCGCGGGCTATCTGTTCTTGGGCGGTCTGGCCGGCGCCGGCGCCACGATCGCGGCTGCGGCGCAGGCGAGCGGACGGCCCGGACTCGCGCGGGTGATGAAGGCCGGCGTGGCCGGGTCCGCCGGACTGTCGCTGGCCGCGCTCGTTCACGACCTCGGTCGACCCGCGCGCTTCCTCAATATGCTGCGAATGTTCAAGCCGACCTCGCCGATGAGCGTCGGTTCGTGGATCCTGGCTGGTTTCGCGCCGCTCTCCGGCGCCGCCGCCGCATGCGCGGTGACCGGCAAGCTGCGTCCGATCGGCACTGCCGCGACCTACGGCGCGGGCGCGCTCGGTCCGGCGTTGGCGACGTACACGGCCGCGCTTATTTCCAACACCGCCGTTCCGGCCTGGCACGAGGGCCACCGCGAGATGCCGTTCGTGTTCGCGTCCTCGGCCACCGCGGCCGCCTGCGGCTTGGGGCTGCTGGCCGCACCGGCCGCGGAAACGGAGCCTGTGCGCCGCCTCGGCGCGATCGCCGGGATGGCCGAGGTCAGCATGTCCAAGCTCATGGAGGAGCGCATGGGCTTAGCCGCCGAGTGCTACCACGAGGGCGCGGCGGGTCAGCTGATCAGGGCGGCAGAGGTGCTGACCACGGCCGGGGCGGTCGGCGCGGCCGTGTCACGTCGCAGCGCCCTGCTTCGGCGGGCGTCCGGGGCGGCGCTGCTCGCCGGTTCGGCGGTCACCCGCTTCGGCATCTTCAAGGCGGGAGTGGCCAGCGCTCGGGACCCGAAGTACACGGTCGTGCCGCAGCGCGAGCGCCTTGCCGAGATCCCGCCCGGCGAGCCATCCTGACCGGAACCTGAACCATGAGTGAGACCCAGCAGACTGAAACGCAGGAGAGCCCGCGGAACGGTGGCCAGGGCGCCGGGGACGATGCGCCGGATCTGCCGGTCATCGATGACTTCGATGCACTGGTCGACCTGGTGATCGGGCACGAGCAGGTGTTCGTGCGCTACTCTCGCGGGCCGCAGACCGACGGGCCGAAGAGCATGGATTACGAGGCCGAGGTCGAGTTGCCGGGCCTGTCCGTGACGAATCTGACCCCTGAACCGTGGTGGTCACGGCCGACCGCGCACTGGGTCGCTCGGCGGGTGTGCAAGTACGCGGATCTCAGCGACGGCAGACCGGATCAGCGGCCGTGGGTGCTGCTCGGCCGGGTAGTGGGCAACGGTCCCGACCACGAGCCGCTGGTCGTGGACGTCAAAGCGCTCGGCTGGATCGGGCAGAAGGCAGTTCAGGAAGCGCAGGAACGGTACCAGCGCGTGTTCAAAGCCGGACGCGGCTCGGATGACGCGGATAAGGAGAACGAGGGCTCCGAGCACTAGCGCGGGCACTGAAACGAAGCGACACGCAAAAGCGCGTCCGGTTCACGATCTGGATGACCATGAACCGGACGCGCATCGTCTAGCGCTT
>NZ_DATNGK010000152.1:0-18767 GCF_035605935.1 Actinocrinis sp.
CGCCGTATCTCGACTCGCCGGTGTCGATCGCCTACGAGAAGGTGTTCGAGGCCGAGTAGCCCGCTGAAGCGTGCCCGCGCGGGCTCTCGTTCGTCGCCTCTAGGGCCTGTTCGGGTTCGGATCATGATCCGAACCCCGAACAGGCCCTAGTTCTTGGCGCTCTCCTCCCGCTTCTGCTGCACTGCGGCGCGGGCTGCCTCCAGCCGGGCGACCGGGACGCGGAACGGGGAGCAGGAGACGTAGTCCAGGCCGACGTTGTGGAAGAAGTGCACGGAGTCCGGATCGCCGCCGTGCTCGCCGCAGACGCCGAGCTTGAGGGTCGGGCGCGCGGCCTTGCCCTCGTCGGTGGCGATCTGCACCAGGCGGCCGACCCCGGCGCGGTCCAGGGTCTCGAACGGGGAGACACCGAAGATGCCCTTGTCCAGGTAGGCACTAAAGAACGCCGCCTCGACGTCGTCCCGGCTAAAGCCCCAGACGGTCTGGGTCAGGTCATTGGTGCCGAAGGAGAAGAACTCGGCGGCCTCGGCGATCTGCCCGGCGGTGAGGGCCGCGCGCGGCAGCTCGATCATCGTGCCGATCAGCGCCCTGATGTCGGCGCCGGTGGTCTCGCGCACCTCGTCGAGGACCGCGCGGGCCTCCTCTCGGATGATCTCCAGTTCCTGCACCGCGCCGACCAGCGGCACCATGATCTCGATCCGGGCCACCCCGCCGGCCTTGGCCACCTGCGCCGCCGCCTCGGCCAGAGCTCGTACTTGCATGATGAACAGTCCGGGCACCACCAGGCCCAGGCGCACGCCGCGCAGGCCGAGCATTGGGTTGGCCTCGTGCAGCTTGTGCACCGCTTGTAGCAACCGCAGGTCGCCCTCGTGCTGCTCGCCGCGCGCCTCCGCGACGGCCACACGCACGGACAGCTCGGTCAGGTCGGGCAGGAACTCGTGCAGCGGCGGGTCGAGCAGCCGCACGGTCACCGGCAGGCCGCCCATCGCGGTGAGGATCGCGACGAAGTCGTCGCGCTGCATCGGCAGCAGCTCCTCGAGCACCTTGATCCGCTCGGAGTCGTCCTCGGCCAGGATCAGCCGCTCGACCAGGGCGCGGCGCTCGCCGAGGAACATGTGCTCGGTGCGGCACAGGCCGATGCCCTGCGCGCCGAAGCGACGGGCGCGCGCGGCGTCCTCGGGGTTGTCCGCGTTGGCCCGGACGTAAAGCCGGCGGCGCTCATCGGACCACGACATGATCCGGTGCACGGCTTTGACCAGCTCGCCTGCCTTCGGCGAGTCCGCGCCGAGCCTGCCCTCGAAGTACTCGACCACCGGGGAGGGCGCGACCGGCACCTCACCGACGTAGACCGCCCCAGAGGTGCCGTCGATCGAGATCACGTCGCCTTCCTCGACGGTGACGCCGCCGGGCGCGGTGAACCGGCGCGCCTTGGTGTCCACGTCCAGCTCCTCGGCGCCGCACACGCAGGTCTTGCCCATGCCGCGGGCGACCACGGCGGCGTGCGAGGTCTTGCCGCCGCGCGAGGTCAGAATGCCTTGCGCGGCGATCATGCCGTTGAGGTCGTCTGGGTTGGTCTCACGGCGGATCAGGATGACCCGCTCACCGGAGCGCGACCACTTCACCGCCGTGTAGGAATCGAACACTGCCTTACCGACCGCCGCGCCCGGCGAGGCGTTCATGCCGGTGGTGATGCGTGTGTAGTCGCCACGGGTGTCGAACTGCGGGAACATCAGCTGCGCGAGCTGCGCGCCGCTGACACGCGAGACCGCCTCGTCGGCGTCGATCACGCCTTCGTCGACCAGGCTGGTGGCGATCAGGAATGCGGCGGCCGCGGTGCGCTTGCCGACTCGCGTCTGCAGCATCCACAGCTTGCCGCGCTCGATGGTGAACTCGATGTCGCACAGGTCGCGGTAGTGGCCTTCGAGGGTGGCCATGATGTCCATCAGCTCGCCGTAGGACTTCGGGTCGAGCTGTTCGAGGTCTTGCAGCGGGACCGTGTTGCGGATGCCGGCGACCACGTCCTCGCCCTGGGCGTTGGCGAGGTAGTCTCCGTATACGCCCTGCGAGCCGGTAGCCGGGTCACGGGTGAAGGCGACGCCGGTGCCCGAATCCGGGCCCAGGTTGCCGAAGACCATGGAGCACACGTTCACCGCGGTGCCCAGGTCGTGCGGGATGCGCTCCTGCCGCCGGTAGAGCTTGGCCCGCTCGGTGTTCCAGGATTCGAATACCGCGCGGATGGCCAGGTCCATCTGCTCGCGCGGGTCCTGCGGGAACTCGCGGCCGGCGTGCTCGCGCACGATCGCCTTGTACGCCTCCACCAGGTCACGCAGGTCCGCGGCGTCCAGGTCGAGATCGCTGGTCACGCCCTTGGCCTTCTTCGCGGCGTCGATCGCGTCCTCGAAGTGCTCACCGTCGATGTCCAGCACGGTCTTGCCGAACATCTGGATCAGCCGCCGATAGGAGTCCCAGGCGAACCGCTCGTCCCCGGCCACCTGCGCCAGCCCCTGGACCGACGCATCGGACAACCCGATGTTCAAAACGGTCTCCATCATGCCGGGCATGGAGAACTTGGCCCCGGAGCGCACCGAGACCAGCAAGGGGTCGTCACTCGCGCCGAGTTTGCGGCCCATCCGCTCCTCGAGCGCCGCGAGATGATCGGCCACCTCGGCGCGTAGGCCGTCCGGCTCGTCGCCGTCGGCGAGGTAGGCGCGGCAGGCCTCGGTGGTGAGGGTGAATCCGGGCGGTACCGGCAGGCCGAGGTTGGTCATCTCGGCGAGGTTGGCGCCCTTGCCGCCCAGCAGATCCTTGAGATCCTTGTTGCCCTCGGTGAAGTCGTAGACGTATTTGGTTGTCGGTGTCGCCGCAGCGGTCGGCGCAGTGTCGATCGGCACGTGAGGCTCCCTGAAGCTCAAACGCGTGCGAGATGAGAATGGACGCCGACCCGCACGACCGACGCCCCTCTTGGTTGTTATCGACAGTACCGGCCGGTCACGAGGCTGTCAGCGTGAAACTGACCACCCTGTGGATAACTGCCGTTTCAGCAGCCGGACGGCGCACTCCCGATGCCCTGAACTGCGGGATCGAAACGACGAGCCCGGAAACCGGGGCCTTGAACGAGGCGTGGACGGTGTTGGCGGGGGACAGCGGCGAGGCCGGGAGCATGTCCAGCTCCCGGCCTCTGAAGGTGCCGCCCAATTGTTCGCACCGGCACGTTTAAAGGACACCGGTCACCTTTACTACGCTGCGCTCTGCCTATTGAGCTAGCGCCGCATGGAAAGCGGCGCGCGGGGGTCGAACCCGCAACCTCAACGAAACTGCCTGTGTCCGGTCGATCCGGCGCTCGGCGGCGAATGCTGAATCTGGAGCGAGAGTCTGAGATTGACCCGGGGCTGCCTCTACCCGTTGGGCTATCCCGGCGCGTGTGCCGGGAGACGGACTCGAACCGTCACTGGACCCCGGAGTTCAGCTTCGGCTTCAGCGTCAGCTTGCGCTCCTAGCGCATCCCTCCCGCTCGCACGGGAGGGAGTCTGTGTTATCCGAAAAGGTAGCCGAACACGGCCTCACCGACGTGCTGGTCGGTAACGCTCGTCCCGTTGGCCTCTTCGCGTGCGAACTTGACCGCGTTCTGCAGCGCCTCGACCCGCTCAAGCAGTTCGTTGACGCGGCGCGCGGGCAGTGATCCGGAGAATTTGACGGTGGTCCAGTACCCGACCGGAATGTCCTCGTAGTAGACCTCTACCTGCGCCGGGTGCTTCTCGGTCGCCTCGGCCTTCACATGGTTGCGCGGCACCTTCTTGGTCTTCACGGTGCGCACCGGCTCGGTCTTCCAGGAATCGCTGGACGGGTCGTGCGCCCAGGACTCGGCGGCGTCGAGGATTGGCAGCTTCTTGACGAAGGTGTGCAGGTCGGTCAGCTGCTTCTCGAGGAACAGCAGGTAACTGACGGGCACGTCCTTGACCAGAGTGCGGCCGTCCACGGTCACATCGGCCTTCGCCACGCAGTTCGCCCAGTCCTTGGTGGCCGTGACGTCGAACAGGCGGGTCAGCGTCGCGGCGGTCTGCCGCAGCACTTCCTCGGCCTTGATCTGCACGCGGGTGGACTCGGGCGGCAACTGCTCGCCCTCTTCGTCCTTCGGCTGGTACGTGCGGGAGATGCCGGAGAGCAGCGCGGCCTTCTGTACCGCGTGGTGCGCCTCGGTCAACTCCTGGAAGGACTTGCTCTTGACGCCCTTCTCCACGGCGATGATCTGATTGAGCTTCGTCATAAGACCCCGCCCCCCTCTCGACTACCTGGCTATTCGCTGCGCGAACGTTAGCATCAGCGATCGAATGCGCGCGCCCGAGTTTCGCCGGCCGGGGGTATCGGTGTCCTGCTTCGTTCTGGCTGCCTGATCAGCCGCCGGAGTCCTCGGTCTCGGCGCCGGAGGGCGGAGTCGGATCGTCAGGGTTCTCCAACCAGCCGTAGGGCAGCGTGACGCGGCGCTCCGAGGCGTGACTGCGCCCGCGCGGCGAGCCCTCGTTGGCCTGCGGCCAGGGCTGCGCGTGATCGAGGCGGCCCAGCAGCTCGTCGAGTTCGGCGAGATTCGAGGCTTGGGCCAGCTTGCCGCGCAGTTCCGAGCCGACCGGGAAGCCCTTGAGGTACCAAGCGACATGCTTGCGGAACTCGCGCACGCCGTGATCGGACTGGTGCATCGCGACCAGGCCTTGCGCGTGCCGGCGCATCATCGCGGCGACCTCGCCGAGCAGGGGGCGGACGCGTTCGCCGCCTACGAAGGCCGCCGCGAGGTCCGCGAACAGCCAGGGCCGGCCAAGGCAGCCGCGGCCGACGACGACGCCGTCCGCACCGGTCTCGGCCATCATGCGCAGCGCGTCGGCGCCTTCCCAGATGTCGCCGTTACCGAGGACCGGGATGCTGCCGATCTCCGCCTTGAGCTTGGCGATCCGGTCCCAGTCGGCCTCACCTGAGTAGCCCTGCGCTCCGGTGCGCGCGTGCAGGGCCACGGCTGCGACGCCTTCGTCCTCCGCGATCCGGCCCGCTTCGAGGTAAGTCTCGTGCTGCGGGTCGATACCAACGCGCATCTTGATGATCACAGGCAACGTGCCCGCGTTACGCACCGCAGCGTGCACGATGTTGCGGAACAGGACGCGGTGATAGGGCAGCGCGCACCCTCCCCCGCGCCGGGTGACTTTAGGGACCGGGCAACCGAAGTTCAGGTCGATGTGGTCGGCGAGGTCTTCCTCGGCGATGATGCGCACCGCGCGGCCGACGTAGTCCGGATCCACACCGTAGAGCTGCACCGAGCGGGGCTGCTCGTTCGGCTCGAAGTGGATCATCTTGCGGGTCTTGGGGTTGCGTTCGACCAGTCCGACGGTGGTCACCATCTCGCACACGAACAGCCCGGCCGGACGCTCGTCGCTCGGTTCAGGCACCCGGCTCTCCGACTGTTCCCGGCACAGGGCGCGGAACGGCGGGTTGGTGATCCCCGCCATCGGGGCAAGGACGACCGGCGGCCAGACCTGGTAAGGGCCGATCGCGAGCGGCTGGTGCGCTACGGGCATCTAATAGACCTCGGATACTGGACGTTCGAGTGGGCGCCGCGTTTCGAGTGAGCTGAGTGGGCGCGGGCCGCTCCATTGTCCCAGACTCCGGTTCCTGCTTGACCGTGGAAGGGTGGCGACAGTGCTGGCATTGGGCATCGACATCGGTGGCTCGGGGATCAAGGCCGCTCCGGTGGACACAGAGACCGGGGAGCCGACTGCCGAGCGGTTCCGGCTGGAGACTCCTCGGCCGGCGGGACCGAAAGCTGTCGCCGAGACTGTGGGCGAGGTCGCCGCGCACTTCGCGTGGGACGGACCGGTCGGGGTCACCTTCCCTGGCGTCGTAACGCGCGGCACCGTGCGTACGGCAGCCAATATGGAACCCGACTGGATTGGCATAGATGCTGCGACCCTGTTCGCGCGCGTGCTGCGTAATGACGTAACGCGGGGCGTCGGCTTATCGCAGGGTGGGGGTGGCTGGGTGCCACGGGTACTCAACGATGCGGACGCCGCAGGCGTAGCGGAGATGGCGCACGGCGCGGGCCGTGGTCGTGACGGCGTGGTGCTGATGCTCACGTTCGGCACCGGCATCGGTTCGGCGTTGTTCGTGGACGGGCTGCTCGTGCCGAACACGGAGTTCGGGCACCTGGAGATACGCGGTAAGGACGCGGAGCGGCGCGCCTCGGCCCGGGTGCGCGACGAGAAGAAGCTGAGCTGGAAGAAGTGGGCCAAGCGCGTACAGGAGTACCTCTCGCATGTCGAGGCACTGTTCAGCCCGGATCTGATCATTGTCGGCGGCGGCGTATCGAAGCACGCGGACAGCTTCTTGCCGCTGCTGAAACTGCACGCCGAGATCGTCGCGGCGCAACTCGCCAACACGGCAGGCATCGTCGGTGCGGCGATGGCTGCGGTAACCGCGCCCGCCAGCGCCAGCGCCGGAATCCATGCCAGTGCGCGAAGCGCTCAAGCCGTGGTCGAGAGCATGCCCATTGCCGCGCAGGAGACCGCCACGACGGCGGAAATCCCCACGCCTTAGAACCGCGCGCTGAGGCACTATTGACTCGCGCTCAGCAGCATACGACTACCCTTAGCGGGCAGTTCATTACGCTGAGCGATTCGGGTACACGGGGACTGGGGACTGGTGAATGACGTGGCGGGCCAGAGGTCTGTGCGAAAAGCGGCGGCGGCATTACTAATGCTCGCGCCGCTGGGAACCGCTGCGGGTTGCGCGTCCGCGCCCCGGCCGACGCCGGATATAAGCCCGACCGCGGTAGCGGTGCCCATCGATGAGCGGATCACGCTGCCGACCACGATGGGCTTGGCGTTCAAGCACCCGCTTCCGTCGAACAAGATCGAGCATCAGGTGCTGTACACCGTGCAGCAGTCGGTGCGCGCGCAGCTGCATGCCGAGTATGGCCCCGGTGCCAAAGATCCGCTGCTATCGGTGTACTGGTCCGGCGCCGCGTTGACCGCCATAAAGCACGACGTGTCGGGCTGGTCCGCGAAGCACCAGCAACCGGTCGGCGTGCTGGTCGTCTCGAACACGACCTACTCCGCGCCGAACAGCGCCGGAAAGGCGACCGTCTCCTTCTGCACGAACTGGCGTCACGTCATGCGCGGTGACGCGAAGACCCATGTTGTCGGTCCTGCGGTGCAGAAGGCGAACACGCCGGGCACGTTCACCACACTCACGCTGGCCCGGTCCGGCGACGGCCGGTGGAAGGTGTCGAACATGACCGAGACCGCGCACTCACCGAAGTGCGCGGTCTCGAAGTGACTCAGCCGAGCTAGCCGTGGCGGCGGCCGGCCGCGTTCAGCAGCCGATCAGGCGAGCCCCGAGGTACGCCTCGACCTGGTCGAGTGAGACCCGTTCCTGCTCCATCGTGTCGCGCTCGCGGACCGTCACGGCGTTGTCCTCAAGGGTGTCGAAGTCGACTGTCACGCAGAACGGCGTGCCGATCTCGTCCTGACGGCGGTAGCGGCGGCCGATTGCCTGCGCGTCATCGAAGTCGACGTTCCAGTTGCAGCGCAGCGAGTCGGCGAGCTGCCGGGCCTTCGGCGAGAGGTCGGCGTTACGGGACAGCGGCAGCACGGCGACCTTCACCGGCGCGAGCCTGCGGTCGAGCTTGAGGAGCGTTCGCTTCTCCAGCACGCCCTTCGCGTTAGGCGCCTCGTCCTCGGTATACGCATCGATGAGGAACGCGAGCATGCACCGGTTAACGCCTGCTGCCGGTTCGATGACGAACGGCGTGAACCGCTCGTTGTTCGCCTGGTCGAAGTAGGACAGGTCCTGCCCTGAGTGCTTCGAGTGGGTGCTCAGGTCGAAGTCCGTGCGGTTCGCGATGCCCTCGAGCTCGGAGAACTCGCTGCCGCCGAAGTTGAACCGGTACTCGATGTCCACGGTCCGCTTCGAGTAATGCGACAGCTTCTCCTTCGGGTGCTCGAAGAAGCGCAGGTTAGCCGGGTCGACGCCGAGGCCGGTGTACCAGTTCCAGCGCTCCTCGAGCCAGTACTCGTGCCACTTCTCGTCTTCGCCGGGCTTGACGAAGAACTCCATCTCCATCTGCTCGAACTCGCGGGTGCGGAAGATGAAGTTGCCCGGGGTGATCTCGTTGCGGAACGACTTGCCCATCTGGCCGATGCCGAACGGGATCTTCTTGCGCGCGGTCTCGAAGACGTTCTTGTAGGAGACGAAGATGCCCTGCGCGGTCTCCGGGCGCAGGTAGTGCAGGCCGGAGCCGTCCTGGACCGGGCCGAGGTGGGTGCTGAGCATCCCGTTGAACATCCTGGGCTCGGTGAACTGGCCCTTGTTGCCGCAGTTGGGGCAGTTCACGTCGGCCAGGCCGTGCTCGGGGGCGTGCTTGTGCTTGGCCTCGTACGCCTCTTCCAGGTGGTCGGCGCGCCAGCGCTTGTGACAGGAGAGGCACTCGGTCAGCGGGTCGGCGAACTCCTTGACGTGACCGGAGGCCTCCCAGACCTCGCGGGCCAGGATGACCGAGGAGTCGAGTCCGACCACGTCCTCCCGGCCGCGCACCATCGACTGCCACCACTGCCGCTTGACGTTTTCCTTAAGCTCCACGCCGAGCGGACCGTAGTCGTAGGCGGCGCGGGAGCCGCCGTAGATCTCGCTGGAGGGGAAGACGATGCCGCGCGCCTTTGCGAGGCGGACGATGGTGTCGATCTTGTCGGCGGGCACGGTGTGCTCTCTTGTCTGCTCTGTTCGCCATCACACCCGGCTGGTGTGCGGTCAACTAAGAGGGAAAGCGTACCGAGGGTGAGCGTCGGGTTTCCAACGCGTTCCACGCGGCGGGCGAATACCAGAGTGCTCGCGGAATAACACGGCTACTCCGCCCGTTCGGCCGAGCGCGTGGAAAGGCGCGCGATGGCACAATGGCTCGGGCGCGCAGCCGCGCCAGGGGTAGTTTTGGGGGAGATTCACCCGTAGCAAGGAGTACCGGCGATGAGCGAGACCGAGAGCGGCGGGCTGCGCCCGTCGGTTCCCGCACCCGGCCGTTCGACCCGGCAGCGGGCTGCGGTGACCGCACTGCTTGAGGAGACCGACGACTTTCAGTCTGCCCAGCAGCTACATGATCGGCTAAAGCACCGCGGCGACTCGGTGGGCCTGACGACGGTGTACCGCACCCTCCAGTCGCTCGCCGACGCCGGTGCGGTGGACGTCGTACGCACTGACGACGGCGAGGCGGTGTACCGCAGATGCAGCTCGGGCAGCCACCATCACCATCTGGTGTGCCGCGGGTGCGGTCGAACGGTCGAGGTGGAGGGTCCGGCGGTGGAGTCCTGGGCGGACCGGATCGCAGCTGAGCATGGGTTCACGGACGTTGCGCACACGCTGGAGATCTTCGGCACGTGTGCGCAGTGCGCCGACCGTTAGGCCGCGTTTAGATCGCGGTCAGTCGGCCCGCGCGCCAGTGCTTTCGCGCTCCTTGATCCAGACCATGCCGCGGCCGGTTTCAAAGGGTGCGCGCACGCCGTTGTCCTCGATCCGGTCGAGGCGGTAGCCGAGCCGCTGGGGAATGGCCGCGCTACGCGTGTTGGCCTCATCGCAGTGGATCTCCACCCGTTCGATCCCGTCGAGTTCGAGCACGATCCGGGTCAGCTCACCGGCGGCGCGGGTCATGACACCCTTGCCGGTGTGCGCGACATGGCACCAGTAACCGAGCTCCAGGCCGCCCGGACCGACTCGGTCGTGCACGCCGATCGCACCGAGCACCGATCCGTCTGCGGCGTCGAAGATGCCGTAGAGGAAACTGTCCTCGCCGAGCCAGGCATCGCCGCGTAGCTCGTCCAAGGCACGCTGCCCTTCCAACGTGGGTGGTTCTTGAATCCATGCCATCCAAGGACGCAAGTGTTCATACGATGCGAGAAGAGCTTCGAAGCGAGCCTGACGGTCGTCCGGCATCCAGCGGCGCAGGACGATCCCCTCCACCTCGATGCGCTCGGGTGGCCCGATGTTTGGCGCGAGGGCCGGCGGTAGCGGCGTCTCTTCTTCCGTTTCCATGGCCCGAGCATGTCCGGGTTCTACTCGGGCCCGCAACGGATTATGGACCAGGAGTGTGGAAGGCGCCGACCCCACGAACACGGCCTAAAAGCACCGGACTAAAAGCACACAGTGCTACAAGTTCGTCAGCGCCGCGGCCTCTTCGTCCAGCGAAGGCGCGGGCAGGGCTGCGGCGAACTCGGCGATCGCGTCGGTGAGGCGCAGTTCGGCGTCAGGCGCGAGGCTGTAGCGCAGCGGCGGGTGGCCAGGCTCGGCAGGGCCGCTGACGAAGGCCGAGTCGAGCAGGAACGTGCCCGGAACCACATGCCGCGCGCCGAGGGCCGCCAGTACCGGCCGCAGCGCGTAGTCGACCGCCAGCAGGTGCGCGAGCGTGCCGCCGGTGGCCAGCGGCAACACCGCCTTTCCGCGCAGGCCGTGCTGCGGCAGCAGGTCCAGCAGTGCCTTGATGACGCCGGTGTACGAGGCCTTGTAAATCGGCGTGGCCACGATCACGCCGTCAGCTTCGGCGACCTCCGTCAGCACCTTCTTTATCTGGGGATGCCCGGTGTCCGCGGCGAGCAGCTCAGCAGCGGGCAGCTCGCGTACCGCAACGTGCTGCACCTTATAGCCACGCTCGGCGAGTAGGTCGAGCGCGCCGCGTACCGCCGCCACCGTTCGGGATGCGCCGGACGGACTTCCGCTCAGGGCCAGGATTGTGGTCATGCGTGCTCTGCCTTCCGAGGAGGTGTGGCGTGGTGATTCGAGGTATGTGTGTTGGGTGCGGGCGCATCCGCGTAGCGCGCACGACGCCCCTCCCCCCGCTCCACAACAGACGGAGGGGCGCCGTGCGGGCCGTTCGGGGCCGGACCCGACCCCGTCGCCACGATGCGCCGAACGTGACGACCTATCCGTCGAGCGTGCCGAGGAAAGTGCCTCGGCTCCCGACGACGGATGTCTGATAATCAGAGTTTTGTCAGTGGTGTTGGAAACCGGACGGAACGGCGGGTGTGTTCACCGCCGGACTATCGTGCGGGCTTTGCGCGCGGGCTTACCGCGAGGCGCAACAGACGGCGCTGGCCTGCCGCCGCAGATCGACGTGCAGGCGGGCCACGAGGTGCACGCCGGAAGTCATGGCTTAACCATCGCAGCGCGCCGCGGGCTCGTCAATGCGTGAAACGCGATTTCTCAGCCGAAATTACCTGACCGTAATACAGTGGGTATTTCGGAGAATTTGAATTAATGGGCCGTCAGGCGACCGCATTGGGAATCGCACCGCCGAACCGGCGGTCCCGCTCGGCGTAGATCTCGATGGCGCGCCACAGGTCGCGCCGATCGAAGTCGGGCCAGAGCGTGTCAAGGAACACCATCTCGGCGTAGGCGGACTGCCAGAGCATGAAGTTCGAGGTGCGCTGCTCACCGGAGGAGCGAAGGAACAGGTCCACGTCCGGTAGGTCCGGTTCGTCGAGATAGCGGGCCAGGGTGCGCTCGTCGATGCGGTTCGGGTTCAGCTTGCCGGCGGCCACGTCGCGGGCCATCGCCGCCGCGGCGTCCGCGAGTTCCGCCCGGCCGCCGTAGTTGACGCACATCGTCAACGTGAAGCGGTCGTTGTTCTTCGTGCGCTCCTCGGCCATCTCCAGCTCGTCGATGACCGACTTCCACAGCCGCGGCCTGCGTCCAGCCCACCGGATCCGGACCCCGAGTTCGTCCATCTCATCGATGCGGCGCCGGATGGTGAGCCGGTTGAAGCCCATCAGCCAGCGCACCTCGTCCGGCGAGCGCTTCCAGTTCTCGGTGGAGAAGGCGTACGCGCTGATGTGCGTCACGCCGATCTGCACCGCGCCTTCGACCACGTCGAACAGCGACTTCTCGCCTTCCTCGTGGCCCTTGATACGCGGCAGATTCCGCGCCTTGGCCCAGCGCCCGTTGCCGTCCATGACGATCGCGACGTGCTTGGGCACCAGCTCGGCCGGGATCTTCGGCGGCTCCGCGCCGTCCTTATGCGGCTTCGGGTCGCGGTACGTCCGCGGGCCGCGGGAGCCGGTCGAAAAGGCAGTCTGGATCTTGCGTCGCACTTCTATTCCCTTACCGTTCCACCAGTCGCAGCGACCTTAGCCCACGCTCGACGTGCCACTGTAGGTAGGCCGCCACCAGTCCACTGCCCTCGCGCCGATGCCGTTCCTCGCTCGCGTCAGCGGTCTCCCACTCTCCCGCGAGCAACGCGCCGAGCAGGTCGAGCGTGGCTCGCTGCGGTACCGCAGAAGCGGGTGGCTTACACGAAGGGCACACCACTCCCCCTGCGGCCACGGCGAAGAAGCGCCATGGTGCGTCATCCGCCGGCTCGGCCCCGCACTGCGCACAGTCGTAGAACGAGGGTGCGTACCCAGCCACGGCCATCGAGCGCAGTATGAACGCGTCGAGCACCAAGCCAGGTGCGTGTTCCGCCGCCGTGAGCGCGCGTAGGCCGCCAAGCAGCAGCAAGTACTGCTGAACGGCGGGCTCGCCCTCGGCGTCGGTGAGGCGTTCAGCCGTTTCGAGCATCGCGGTACCCGCGGTGTAGCGGCTGTAGTCGTTCACGATCCGCTCGCCGTACGGCGCGATGGTCTCGGCCTGGGTGATCATGTCGAGCGAGCGGTTGTTCAAACCTTGATGACGCCGTGAGAAGACCTGGAAGTCCACGTGCGCGAAGGGTTCAAGACGCGCGCCGAACTTCGAGGTGGTGCGCCGCACGCCCTTGGCCACCAGCCGGACCCGGCCCTGTTCGCGGGTCAGGATCGTGATGATCCGATCCGCCTCACCCAGCTTCTGGGTGCGCAGGACGATCCCGTCGGCGCGATGCAGGCTCACCCGCTCATTCTCGCATGTCGTACCCGGTCTGCGGCTCGCTGCGGGCCTTCTGCACGCAACCCCCACACCGAGTCGTCTGCGTTGCACAGCCAGCCGCCGCCGTCACTCTCGATGACGTCGACGGCAGGCTGTACGGCCCCCAATGCGTTACGCGCGCGCGGCCTGCTCAGCGAGCGCGATGACGCCCGCGGTGTGTGTCGCCGTCATGCTGAGCGCGGCGCCGGTCGAGACCAGCACCTGGCGTTCCAGATCGGTGAGCGGACCATCGGCGAGAGCGACCCGAGCGGCGGCGCCGAGCAGCGACTCCTTGCCGGTGTCGGCCAGCTGCGGGCTGAGCGACGCGTAGAGCTGCGAGAGGTCACCAGGAACGACGTCGAGGTCTGCGGTCAGGCTCTCGTCCGTGTACGAGGGCAGCCCGGCGCGGCCTACCTCGGTGACCGCGGCGGCGCGTGCGGCGGGCGACTCGGTCGAGCCGGTACGCAGCACATGCACGATGGTCCCCCGTGCCGCATCGATGAGCAGCGCGGACAGCTGGCTCGAGGTCGGGCGGCTGAGCACCGACTCGGTGAACGAGGTCTGGCACACGCCGCAGCGGACCTGGTCGCCGAGGGTCGCCGTCGGGAAGATCGGAATGTAGTACATGTGGAACCAGCGCTTGGCCTGCCGGCGCTCGTAGGGACGGTCGCCGCCGCAGCGCGGGCAGAAGAAGGTGCCTTGGTCGAGCACCTTGAAGCGGACCTTGAACCCCCAGATGAGGAAGAACACGGATTTACCCCCTGAGCGCGAAGACGTGGGTGGCGAACACGCTCGTCGGGCGCGGTCGCAGCGACCGCGCCCGACAAACCGAGATCTGTCGCGCCCGATGACGCGACCCGTCAGCGTATTGGTTCCGGCGACACTGTGGGAAGGATCGCCTCCGTATCGTGCCGCCTTTGTAACGCAGAGCACTGCGTGCAAGGTGGTGACGGCGCGCTCTGCGCAGCGGTGCGCCCCTCGTAGGGGCTGCTCCGTTTAGCGGCGCGACGTGTTACCGCACTGCACGGTTGACTGCGGAGACGACTGCCTTCAGCGAGGCTGTGACGATGTTCGCGTCGATGCCTACACCCCACAGCACACGGTCGCCGATCGCGCACTCGACATACGCGGCCGCCTTCGCATCGCCGCCCGCCGACATCGCGTGCTCGGCGTAGTCGAGGAACCGCATCTCCACGCCGAATCCGGCCAGTGCGCTGACGAACGCGTCGATCGGTCCGTTACCGGTCGCCTCAACGGTCTGCTTCGCACCGTCGACGACCAGGTCCACCGAGAGCACGTCCTTGCCGTCGCTGGACGCCTCGTTGCGGTGTCCGGACAGTCGGAAGCGGCCCCATGGCGCGTCGTCCACCGGCAGGTATTCGTCGGCGAAGGCCGCCCAAATCTGCGCCGGACTGACCTCGCCGCCGTCCGCGTCCGTCTTGGCCTGGACCACCTGCGAGAACTCGATTTGCAAGCGGCGCGGCAGGTCGAGCTGGTGGTCGGTCTTCATGATGTAGGCGACCCCGCCCTTGCCGGACTGCGAGTTCACCCGGATCACGGCCTCGTACGTGCGGCCGACGTCCTTCGGGTCGATCGGCAGGTAAGGCACCGCCCACAGGATCTCGTCCGTGGTCTTGCCGACCGCGGCCGCATCCCGCTCCAGGTGCTCGAAACCCTTCTTGATCGCATCCTGGTGCGAGCCGGAGAAGGCCGTGTAGACCAGGTCGCCGCCATAAGGGTGCCGGGGGTGAACCGGCAGCTGATTGCAGTACTCCACAGTCCGGCGAATCTCGTCGATGTCACTGAAGTCGATCTGCGGGTCAATTCCCTGCGAGAACAGGTTCATGCCCAGCGTGACCAGGCATACGTTGCCCGTGCGCTCGCCATTTCCGAACAGGCAGCCCTCGATGCGGTCTGCCCCGGCCTGGTAGCCCAGCTCCGCAGCCGCGACTGCGGTACCGCGGTCGTTGTGTGGGTGCAGCGACAGCACAACCGAGTCGCGGTACTTCAGGTGCCGATTCATCCACTCGATCGAGTCGGCGTAGACGTTCGGGGTCGCCATCTCGACGGTCGCCGGCAGGTTGATAATCACCTTGCGATCCGGGGTCGGCTGCCACACATCGTTGACCGCATCGCAGACCTCGACCGCGAAGTCCAGTTCGGTGCCCGTGTACGACTCGGGCGAGTACTCGAACAGCACATCCGTCTCGGGCAGCTGCTCGGCGTACTTGCGGCACAACCGCGCGCCTTCCACCGCGATCTCCTTGATGCCCTCGCGGTCGAGCCCGAAGACGACCCGGCGCTGCAGGGTGGAGGTGGAGTTGTACAGGTGCACGATCGCCTGCTTGGCGCCGCGGATCGACTCGAAGGTGCGCTCGATCAGGTGCTCGCGGGCCTGGGTCAGGACCTGGATCACCACGTCGTCGGGGATCCGGTGCTCCTCGATGATCTGCCGGATGAAGTCGAAGTCGGTCTGGCTGGCCGCGGGAAAGCCGACCTCGATCTCCTTGTAGCCCATTCGGACCAGCAGATCGAACATCTCGAGCTTGCGCGCCGGGGACATCGGGTCGATCAGCGCCTGGTTGCCGTCACGCAGGTCTACCGCACACCAGCGCGGTGCCTGAGCGATGACCTTGTCAGGCCACGTGCGGTCAGCCAGCGCTACGGGCGTGAAAGGTACGTACTTGTGGATCGGCATCCCAGAGGGCTGCTGCGCAGTGTCGGGATAGCCACCGTCGGGATAAGCGCTATCGCGATAAGCACTGCTGGAACGAGCACCGGGATAGTCGCTCGTGGTCGCTTGCTCGGTCATGTTGCTTGGTCTCCATCGCCTGTCGGGGGGAAAGTGACCGGCGGAAAGACAAAACGAAAGCAACGACCATCACCGCGGCGAGGGTGCCGGTCTGTGGTCTACAGACCCCCGCCGCGGCAGGTAAGAAGCAGCCGCTTGGCGTACATAGGACACCCACGGTAGCCGACCGCGGCGCGCCACGGCCACCCCGACCCCGCCGACGTCCACCATCCGGACAAGCGACGATAGTGACCGGCCGCCGCTTCCGCCGGAATTTGCCGTCCCGGGACTGAAAAATCAGAGTTTCATGAGCGTTTCGCCTAGATCGACGGGCCGGCACGCTGTGAGATGGACCAGTGCGCGGCCTCTTCGCTTCAACCTGCCCGCCTCGTCAGTGGCGGGTTACGGCGCTGGAGCTCGGGCCGGGCGGATTGCGCGCGGCCGAGCTCAGCTGGCTGCTGGCCTGCCAGAACGCCGCGGACCTCGCGGACCGGCCTGGCGAACCGCCGGCCAGCCCGGCCGAGCTTCGCGGGCTGCTGGTGCCGCCTTACCGGGGGCAGCGGATGCTGTTCGCGGCGACCGACGAGGCCGGAGGCGCGGCCGGGTGGGCCAGGCTCGGCCTATATGAGGCGTTCCATCGGGAATTGGCTCACGCGGCGATCACCGTGCACCCCTCCGCGCGGCGCTGCGGCGTCGGCTCCGCACTGCTCGATGCGTTAACCGAGGCGGCGCGCGCATTACACCGGTCGCGCTTGGTACTTGATGCGCCGCGTACGCGCGCGAGCGAGGCGTTCGCGGCAAGGCACGGCCTATTCATCGCAGGGCGTGACCTACGCTCGCGGCTCGACCTACGCGGCATTGAGGTTCGAGGCGACGAAGTCGCAGGCAGTGGTTTCGCGGGCAGTGAGTTCCGCGGCAACGCCTCCCACAAGCACGTGACCGCGATAGTGCAGGCGGTGGAGGGCCCAGGTCCGCAGCACGCGCGAAGTCGGCACGCGCGTCCGGCGCCCGATGACGGTCTGCTGGCGCTGCATTGGAAGAGCCGCTGTCCGGACGACTTCCTGCCCGGCTACGTCAAGGCACTCGACTGTCTGCACGCTGCGCCGACGACGGCCGTTCCGAAACCGGCCGGGGCGATGGCCGCATTGACATCAGGGCCCTCCCCCACTCCCGCTCCGTTCTCGCCCTTCACCTGCGCCGAGGTCCGCCACCGCGAAAACGCCGCGATGCAGGCGGGGCTGCGCGAGTACACAGCTTGCCTGATCGATCGGACGACTGGACGGATCGCGGCGCTCTCCAGCGCGCACACCGCCGACGGGCTGCGCGGTGAGCAGAACGAGACCGTCGTCGTGCCGGAATTCCGCGGCCGCGGCCTCGCGGTACGTATCAAGGCGCAGCTGATTAGAGAGCTGATGGCAGCAGAGCCTTCACTGACGATGCTCGACACCTACAACGCGGTGGACAACCACCGGATGCTCGCCGTGAACCGTCGGCTCGGCTTCCGGCCAATCGACACGCACGCCGCCTGGACGCTCGCGCTTTAGGGCATGAACGCAGGCCATCGTGCCCCGTGCCCTCGTACACCTGCCGCGCCCGGCTCGGTCTCAGAACCCCAACCGCTGCAACTGCTTCGGGTCGCGCTGCCAGTCCTTCGCGACCTTTACGTGCAGGTCGAGGAACACCGAGGTCCCGAGCAGCGCCTCGATCTGCCGACGTGCCCGTGTGCCGACGTCGCGAAGCCGTGAGCCGCCGCTGCCGATCACGATCGCCTTCTGGCTCTGCCGCTCCACGTACAGCACTGCGTGAACGTCCAGCAGCGGCTTGTCCTTCGGCCGACCCTTGCGCGGCAGCATCTCCTCCACAGTCACCGCGAGCGAGTGCGGTAGCTCATCGCGCACGCCCTCAAGCGCGGCCTCCCGGATCAGCTCGCCGACCATCACCTGCTCGGGCTCGTCGGTCAGCTCACCGCCGGGGTAGAGCGGCGGCGAGAGCGGCAGCTGCGCGACCAGCAGATCGGCCAGCAGCCCGACCTGATTGCCGGCGATCGCCGAGACCGGGACGACGTCGGCCCACTCGATCCCGACCTCCTTGCCGAGTTCGACCACTTCGAGCAACTGCTCGCCGAGCGCCTGCTTACCGGACGCCGCGTCGGTCTTGGTCACGATCGCGATCTTCGGCGTGCGGCGGACCTCGGCCAGCTGGCGGGCGATGTACAGGTCGCCGGGGCCGATCTTCTGGTCGGCTGGAATACAGAAACCGATGACGTCGACCTCGGCCCAGGTCGCGCGCACCTGGTCGTTCAGCCGCTCGCCGAGCAACGTGCGCGGGCGGTGCAGGCCGGGCGTGTCCACGAGCACGAGCTGGGCGTCCGGCCGGTGCACGATGCCGCGCACGGTGTGCCGGGTCGTCTGCGGCCGCCCCGAGGTGATCGCGATCTTCGCGCCGACCAGCGCATTCGTGAGCGTGGACTTCCCGGCGTTCGGCCGCCCGACGAAGCAGGCGAAGCCGGCTCGGTATCCCTCTGGCATATCTGAATAAGAGGTCGGAGTCGGCGAGTCGTCCACCCGCGCCCGACCGGCCGCGGTCGGCGCGGGCTCGGCGGAACGCACCGAGTCGGCCGTCGTCCGCCGCTCCGCCTGCGCGATCGACCGGTTGCGCCGCTTCTCCGCGGCCTTGCGCTCAGCCTCCCACTGCTGCGCGCCGCCCCGGGCGGCATTGCGGGAGGCTTTGGCGCGGGGGCTGGAACTGCGGCGCGGCTCAGTCATGCCCGCCATTCTCCCGCATCCGGGCGGCTCGCACGGACCAGCTGCCTTTGCCATGGCCAACGGCTCAGGTGGCTGACGGCGGGCGGCGCCGGAGATGCCGGCGCCGCCCGCTGGGAATGTCGCGATCTCCGCCGTTCTACCGGCCGCGCAGCTTGCGGTAGCGCTCGATCAAGCCGGTGGTCGACGAGTCGTGCTCGCCGTGTGACCCGCCCTCGCCCAGCTCGGGCTCGATCTTCTTCGCGAGCACCTTGCCCAGCTCCACGCCCCACTGGTCGAAGGAGTTGATGTTCCACACCGCGCCCTGCGTGAAGACCTTGTGC
>NZ_DATNGK010000153.1:0-78353 GCF_035605935.1 Actinocrinis sp.
CGTCCCGGTGGTCCGGGACAGCCCCTCGGCGACCTTCTGCCCGCCGCCGGTGCCGAAGACGTCGACCATCTCGTCGCAGTGCGGGCAGGGCAGCCCGGACATGTTCTCCACCACGCCCGCGATGCGCTGGCGGGTCTGCAGCGCGATCGTGCCGGCCCGCTCGGCTACCTCGGCGGCCGCCTGCTGCGGCGTCGTCACCACCAGGATCTCGGCGTTCGGGACCAGTTGCGCCACCGAGATCGCGATGTCACCGGTGCCGGGCGGCAGGTCGAGCAGCAGCACGTCCAGATCGCCCCAGTAGACGTCCGCGAGGAACTGCTGGAGCGCGCGGTGCAGCATCGGGCCGCGCCAGACCACCGGCTCGTTGCCCGGCGTGAACATACCGATCGAGATAACCCGGACGCCGTGCGCGATCGGCGCCATGATCATGTCCTGGACCTGCGTGGGCCGATCGGTCACGCCGAGCATCCGCGGCACCGAGTGGCCGTAGATGTCGGCGTCCACGATGCCGACCTTCAGCCCCTTGGCGGCCATCGCCGCCGCCAGGTTCACGGTCACCGACGACTTGCCGACCCCGCCCTTGCCCGAGGCGACCGCGAAGACCCGCGTGAGCGAGCCGGGCTTGGCGAACGGGATCTCCCGCTCCGGCCGGTCGCCGCGCAGCTTCGACTGGAGCGCCTGGCGCTGCTCGGTGCTCATCACGTCGAGCCCGACGCGCACCGAGCGAACTCCGTCCAGCGCACCGACCTGAGCCGTGATGTCCGCGGAAAGCTTGTCCTTGAGCGGGCAAGCGGCGACGGTCAGGTAAATCTCCACGTCCACCGTGCCGTCTTGGCCGATCACGACGGATTTCACCATGTCGAGCTCGGTGATCGGGCGGCGGATCTCCGGGTCCTGAACCCGGGCCAGCGCCGCGCGCACCTGATCCTCGGTGGGCGTCGTCGTTCTCGTTGTCGTGTCAGCCATGACCTAATGCTATGCGCCGCCCCGGACTGCTCTGCTCGCGGCCACCTCGACCGCCACGCAGCGGCGCACGGGCCGTCGACTGGCGCGCGCTAGGAACCGGTGTTCGCGTTGGGCGGCGTGACGTCTTTGGTCCGAGCCTGGAGCGTGCTCGTCTGGCCAGACGTGCGCAGATCGTCTATCTCCTTGAGCAACGACTGAAGCTCGGAGCGTACGTAATCGCGGGTGGCCACCTCGTTCACGGCCAGCCGCAGCGCGGCGACTTCGCGCAGCAGGTACTCGGTGTTCGCGATCGACCGCTCGTCCCGATCCCGGTCCTGCTCGATCTGCACTCGGTCCCGGTCAGCTTGCCGGTTCTGCGCCAGAAGGATCAGCGGCGCGGCGTACGCGGCCTGTGTGGAGAAGGCCAGGTTCAACAGGATGAAGGGGTAAGGGTCCCAGTGGACTTCCTTGGTCAGCTGAAGGATGTTCAGGACGATCCACACGAAGACGAATGCCGTCTGGATGACGAGGTACCGCGCCGTGCCGAAGTATCGCGCCAGGTTCTCCGAGGCCTGTCCGAACTTGTCCGCGTCGATCTTCGGCCTCAGCGAACGCGCGCGATGGATATCGCGAGGCTGGTCCAGGCGGGGCTGTTCGCGCCGCGCCGCCTGACGCATAGCCCTGCGCGTCTCCGTGTCATGCGCCATGGCCGCCCCCTCCCGAATCGTCTGCGTGTGCACCGGTGCTCAGGTCGTGCGCGTGAAGGTCGCGTAGTCTCCAGTTGCCCGGAAGTACGTGGTCAAGCACGTCGTCGACGGTGATCGCGCCGAGAAGGTGCCCGGAGTCGTCCACGACCGGCGCGGCGACGAGGTTATAGGTGGCCATGAACGAGGTGACCGCGTTCAGTGGCTGCTCCGGCCGCAGCGGCTCGATCCCGTTGTCCACGGCCGCGCTCACCAGGGTCGCCGGCGGCTCGCGCAGCAGCCGCTGGAAGTGCACGACGCCGAGGAAACGCCCGGTCGGCGTCTCCAGCGGCGGCCGGCACACGTAAACCTGGCTCGCGTGCGCGGGGGAGAGCTCCTGAACCCGGATCCGCGCCAGCGCCTCGGCCACCGTGGCATCTGGAGGCAGCACGATCGGTTCGCTGGTCATCAGGCCGCCAGCGGTGTCGTCGGAGTAGATCAGCAGCCGGCGCACCGGGGCCGCCTCACCCGGCTCCATCAGCTCGAGCAGCCGTTCGGACTCCTCGGCCGGCAGGTCCCCGAGCAGGTCGGCGGCGTCGTCAGGGTCCATCGCCTCCAGCACGTCCGCGGCCCGCTCCACCTCCAGCTTGGTCAGGATCTCCACCTGCTCGTCCGCGGGCAACTCCTCGAGCACGTCGGCGAGCCGGTCGTCGTCGAGGGCCGCGACCACCTCGGTGCGCCGCTTCGGGTTCAGGTCGTGCACGGCCCGCGCCAGGTCGGCCGGGCGCATCTTCTCGAAAGTGCGAATCAGCGTCGCCGCGGCCTGGCCCGGCTCGTCGGCCGCGAAACCGGTCAGCGCTTCCCAGTCGACCGTCTGGCTCTCGCCGTGCCGCCGGAAGCCGCGCCCCGGGCGCCGCACGAAGACCTTGGTGACCTCCCAGTCTCGGCCGGGGTTCAGCTCGATGGCCAGATCCACGACCTGCACCTCGGTGCCGTCCGAGACCAGCCGCACCCGCCGATCGGTCAGCTCGGCGAGCAGCAGCGCCTCGCCGGGCCGCTGCTGGAACCGGCGCATATTGATCAGGCCGGAGGAGATGACCTGACCGCCCTCGATCGCGGTCACCCTGGTCATGGGCAGGAAGACCCGGCGCTTGCCGGTCACCTCCGAGACCATCCCGAGCACCCGCGGGCGCGCGGAGTCGGTATGCATGGTGACCACGACGTCCCGGATCCGCCCGACCTGGTCGCCGTCCTGGTCGAACACCGGCTTTCCGGCAAGATGCGAGATGAAGATCCGGGACGGAGCCCTGGTCGCCGCCACGCGTGGCCCTCCTGCTCTGTCCTGGCCGCCGGTCGGGCGGGCGCTGCGTTCACCACTGTCTCTTCGTTAAGCACTGTGTCCAGCGCTTTCAGCTTTAGACTATGTCGCCGGATTGACTGTCGGACAGTTCGAACCGTCCGATCTGCGGACCACGGTCCGACGCGCCGCTTCGCTACACTGCCGGACTCGGAGACACCGGTGCGAACAGGGAAGTGACGGCTAGTCGAATGGCGCGTATATCCATGGCCACCGCTGTCCTCGGCCCGGTAGTCGCAGTCGCTCTGGCCAGCGCGCTGACCGCGTGTTCAGCCGACGATCCGGCGCACCGCTCCTTCCGTCCGCAGGAGATCACCGCGTCCGGCATTCCCTACACCGGCAACGGGATCGCGGCACTGGACCCGCAGGCGATCGTGACTAAGACGGTGAAGGCGACCTCCTCCGCACCGACCGCGCACGTGACCGGAACGCTCAGCGGCGTACCGGTCTCCGGCGGGACGTTCACCGTCGACATGGTCTTCACCCAGTTCGGCGCGGTCGGCGACGTGACCAGCGGCAGCGCGACCAGTCGGCTGCTGCGGGTCGAGGACGAGGTGTGGACCGCCGAACCGTCCTCGTTCTGGAAGGAGATCGGCGCGATCGACAACGGCAAGGCGTACGGCGGCCTGTACGTACGCATTCCGATTGCAGATCCGCGCTATGCCGGTTTCACCAACGACACGCGCATCGGGTACCTGCTCGATCGGTTGTTGCTGACCTCTGCGACGTGGGCGAAGGGCAAGGTTGGCACGGTCAACGGCGAAAACGCACTCGAACTCGACGGTACGGGTCGCGATGGGCATAAGGCATCGATCTGGGTAGCCACCGACGGAGTGCCCTACATCCTGCGGATCGCGCCCACAGCAGGCAGCTACCAAGGTCGGATCGACTTCACCGACTACGAGGACCGCGTCGCCATCCAGGCTCCGCTGCCCGGCGAGGTACTCGACAACGCGCTGATTGTGCTGCCGCCGACGTCGAGTCCGAGCGCTTCGTCGAACGCGTACGGCTCCAGTGGCTCGGCGAGTCCCACGGCGAGCAGTCGCAGCACCGGACCGACGAAGCCGCCGACGTCGCCGTCCGCCACGCCCAGCTCCACAGCGTCCGGATTGAACCCGCCGTCGCCGTCGGCATCGCCGTCTGCGACGCCGTCAGGTCCCGGGCACGGACATGGCTGAGGCGGGTGAACGGAGGCGGACCGAACGGAGGTCGGTGAAGGTACGCGCCTAGAAGGAGCGCGTTGAAGGGAGCGCGGGCGCGGGGTGTTAGCGCGAGCGCGTCGTCGCCGGGGAAGGCGGCACGGGAGCGGCACCCGAGGCGGTGGCGTAATGGCCGGGGCCTTCGAGCAATGCTCCCTGCGGGCGGATGCGGAAGATCGCGGAGTTCGCTGCCCACCGCTCCGGCTGTGCTTCGCCGTCGTGTGCGTTAAGTCGCTTCCCGTGCAATACGGGCACGACCGTGGCCCATTCCTCGGTGCCTGGCACGATCCGCGCCACCACGCCCGGCCAGCTGACCAGTCGGCCGCCTTTGTCCTTGGACCGTACGGTAACGCGCACGGTGATCCCGTCGGCCAGTCCGGGCAGCGACTGCTCGCCCCCGCCGACCACGATGTACACCGCGCCTTGCTCGTCCTGCTCATGCCACACGTGCCAGGCTGCCCGGTCACGCAGCCCCGATACCGCTACCCAGATCAGGCCCGACTTCTTGCATGCCTCCTCGATGAGCGCTGCATCGGGGATGGTCAGCGCGGAACGGCCGGCGGCGGTTGACGGGGCGGACACTGACGGGCTGCTCATGGCTCAGAACTTTCCCACAAGGCACTAGAGCGTCCCTCAGCGGGGACAGCCTGTAGAAGTTCGCCGCCGGGGCCGCGACGGTCGCGCGGTACGCTGGCTAGGCCGTGTCACAGTCGCGACCGAGGAGCACCCCTGACTGCCCAGACCGCCCCCGCTCCCACCTCGCTCCCGGTCTCCGCAGTACACCGGCCTCCGCGGGCTGATATGGCGATACTCGCGGTGGCGGTTTGCGCGGTCGGCACCTCCGGTCCGCTGATCGCCGCCACCGCCGCTCCCGCGCTGGCGATCGCCTTCTGGCGCAACGTGTTCGGCGCCGCCGCGCTCACGCCCTTCGCGCTGACGCGCCACCTCGGCGAGCTGCGCGCGATGAACGGTGTGCAGTGGCTCTCCAGCCTGGCTGCGGGCGTGGCTCTCGGCCTGCACTTCTCCACGTGGACCCCGAGCCTGACGATGACGTCCGTCGCCTCCGCGACCGCCTTCGCCGCCGCGCAGCCGATCTTCGCCGCCCTCATCGCGCTGTTTCGCGGCGAGCACATCTCCCGCCAGGCGTGGTCCGGCATTCTGATCGCGGTCGCCGGGGTGGTCGCACTGTCGGGCGTAGACCTGCACCTGTCGGTGCGGGCGTTCTCCGGCGACCTGCTCGCGCTGCTGGCCGGGGCGCTGGCCGCGGTATATATGACGGTCGGCGCGAACGTCCGCAAAACCGTCTCGCTCGCTCCATACGCGGTGGTCTGTTACACGACGGCCGCATTCGTGCTGGCCGGGCTGGCGCTGGCGACCGGTGAGCACCTCACCGGCATGTCAGGGAACGCCTGGATCAAGATCCTCGGGCTGACCGCCGGAGCCCAGTTGCTCGGGCACACCCTGTTCAACCGCGTGCTGAAGACCACCAGCCCGACCGTGGTCTCGCTGTGCATCCTGCTGGAAGTGCCCTCGGCCGCGCTGATCGCGGCCCTGTGGCTCGGACAGGTGCCCTCCTGGTCAATGCTCCCGGGCGCGGCGCTGATCCTGGCTGGTCTCGCGGTGGTGACCCTCGGCGGAGGTAAGGCGGGACCCGCGGTCGCGGCGCGTGGCACGGATCACTCCGGTGCGCCCGAGACGGCGGATGTGACTGGCCAGTAACCTGGCGGTGTCCGACTAGTTGTGCCCCGATTCAGCTATGTCACCGGTCCGTACCCGCTTCGGGAGGGAACCCGCCCCATGGCCAACGCCAACGTCAACCGCCCGCGCCGCTCCTGTCTCGCCGTACCCGGCTCGAACCCGCGCTTCCTGGAGAAGGCCCAGACGCTGCCCGCCGACCAGGTCTTCCTCGACCTCGAGGACGCCTGCGCCCCGCTGGAGAAGGAGGGCGCCCGGCTCAAGATCGTCGACGCGCTCAACAACGGCGACTGGACCGGCAAGACCCGCACCGTCCGGGTTAACGACCTGACCACGCACTGGACCTATCGCGACGTCGTCACGGTCGTCGAGGGCGCCGGAGCCAACCTGGACTGCATCATGCTGCCCAAGGTGCAGGACGCCGGGCAGGTGGTCTGGCTCGATCTGCTGCTCACGCAGATTGAGAAGACCATGGGCTTCGAGGTCGGCCGCATCGGCATCGAGGCGCAAATCGAGAACGCCAAGGGCCTGGTCAACGTCGACGCCATCGCGGCCGCCTCGCCGCGGGTCGAGACGATCATCTTCGGCCCGGCCGACTTCATGGCCTCGATCAACATGAAGTCGCTGGTCGTCGGGGAGCAGCCGCCCGGATACGACGTCGGCGACGCATACCACTACATCCTCATGCGTATCCTGATGGCCGCGCGCGCCAACGACGTGCAGGCCATCGACGGCCCGTACCTCCAGGTCCGCAACCCCGAGGGTTTCCGCCGGGTAGCCGGCCGCAGCGCCGCCCTCGGCTTCGACGGCAAGTGGGTGCTGCACCCGGACCAGATCGCCATCGCGAACGAGCTCTACGCGCCGAGCCAGGAGGACTACGACCACGCCGAACTGATCCTCGACGCGTACGAGTTCTACACCTCGGAAGCCGGCGGTAAGAAGGGCTCGGCGATGCTCGGCGACGAGATGATCGACGAGGCCTCGCGCAAGATGGCGCTGGTGATCGCGGGCAAGGGCCGCGTGGCCGGATACTCGCGCACCTCGAAGTTCGAGCCGCCGGCCGCCTGAGCCCAGACCCGTGAAGCACAGTCCAACCGGTCCGCCGCCATGTGTCCCGCGCTGACCTCGGCGTCGCGAGTAGTGGTCGGTGCCACACTTCACAAGGCTGCGGCTCCCGGGGATACTCACCAGTAACTAAGCCGCCCCGCACCCCGGCCACGGGGGCGGGAGCACGAGTGATCCGGGAGCCCAGTCACATGGCACGTCTCGCCCGCACCGAGGGCCTCAGCGAGGTCCAGCAGGAGATCCTGGCCGCCGTCCACACCTTCGTGGACAAGGAGATCATCCCGGTGGCCAACGAGCTGGAGCACGCCGACGAGTACCCGGCCGAGATCGTCAAGGGCATGGCCGAGATGGGCCTGTTCGGCCTGATGATCCCGGAGGAGCACGGCGGCATCGGCGAGTCGCTGCTGACCTACGCCCTGGTCGTCGAGGAGATCGCGCGCGGCTGGATGTCCGTGTCCGGCATCCTCAACACGCACTTCATCGTCGCGTACATGATCAAGCAGCACGGTACCGACGAGCAGCAGGCGTACTTCCTGCCGCGGATGGCTGAAGGCACCGTGCGCGCGGCGTTCTCGATGTCCGAGCCCGCGCTCGGCTCGGACGTGGCCGCGATCAAGACGAAGGCCGTGCGGGACGGCGACGATTATCTGATCACCGGTCAGAAGATGTGGCTGACCAACGGCGGCACCTCCAGTCTTGTCGCGCTGCTCGCCCGCACCGACGAGGGGCACGAAGCCCCGCACAAGAACATGACCACCTTCCTGGTCGAGAAGGAGCCCGGATTCGGCGAGGTGCAACCCGGCCTGACCGTGCCCGGCAAGATCGCCAAGATGGGCTACAAAGGCGTCGACACCACCGAGCTGGTGCTCGACAACGTGCGCATCCCGGCCAACCGGGTGCTCGGCGGGGTCACCGGCCGCGGCTTCGCGCACATGATGGACGGTGTCGAGGTCGGCCGGGTCAACGTCGCCGCCCGCGCGTGCGGGATCGCGCTGCGGGCCTTCGAGCTCGGCATCGCCTACGCGCAGCAGCGTTCCACCTTCGGCAAGCCGATCGCGCAGCACCAGGCGATCCAGTTCAAGCTCGCCGAGATGGCGGTGAAGGTGGAGGCCGCGCACCAGATGATGGTGCGGGCCGCGCGGGTGAAGGACGCCGGGCAGCGCAACGACCTCGAGGCGGGGATGGCGAAGTACCTGGCCGCCGAATACTGCAAGGAGGTCGTCGAGGACTCCTTCCGCATCCACGGCGGCTACGGCTACTCGAAGGAATACGAGATCGAACGCCTCTACCGCGAGGCCCCGATGCTGCTGATCGGCGAGGGCACCGCCGAGATCCAGAAGATGATCGTCGGGCGGCGGCTGCTGGAGGAGTACAAGCTGAAAGGCTGAGGCGAACCTCCATATGGCGCCCGCTTGATGCGGGTCCGTTTAAAAATTGGTAGCACCTCCGTTTTAGAGTTAGACCATGCGAGCGGTAGCGAAGCCGACGTCGCGGGAGTTGCGGCGTCTTGTGCCCGGCCGACTGGTGCAGGTAGCCGGCAGCGCGCACCACGTCGTGGTGGATGAGGGTCCGGATGATGTCCCGCCGGTGGTCTTCACCTCCGGGCTCGGCGGGGCCTGGTACGACTGGGACGCCGTCGTCCCGCTGCTGGCGGGACGGGCCGCCCTGGTCCGCTTCGATCGGCCGGGACTCGGCTGGTCGCAGCCTGTCGCGGTGCCGCCGACGCTGGCCGCGGAGGCCGGACGTATCAGGGAACTGCTGCGCGTGCTCGAACTCGAACGCCCGGCCGTGCTGGTCGGTCATTCGCTGGCCGGGTTTCACGTCGAGGCTTTCGCGCGCATGTTCCCGGAGCTGACCGCAGGTGTCGTACTCGTCGACGGCTCGACCGAGCCCGACGCGGTACCGCAGCCCGCTTATTCGGAGCGGGTACGGCGGTGGCGCAGGATCGGCGGTATCGGGCGGGTGAGCGGCATAGGCGGAATCGTCGGACCGGCGGCTTGGCGTATCATCGTCGCCGGGACGACCCTCGGTGGTCCGGCGGTCGCCGACCTGGAGCAGGTGCGCGCCACCTTCGCGGCCGGACGCCCCGGGGTCGCGGCGATGGTCGAGAACACGCTGTACTACGACGTCGCCGCGGAACTGCTGGAGCTGCGCTGCGAACGCGAATTCCCGCCGGTCCCGCTTCAAGTCCTCGCCGCGTTCGGCCGCTCGCGCATCGAGCGCGCGATCATGCCGCGCGGCGCCGCGGCGCAGTTCGCCGATCGATGGTGGCGCAGGCAGCGCGCTCTAGCGGAACTTTCTCCGCGCGGCGAACTGGTGGAGCTCAAGGACAGCGGGCACTACATTCCGTTCGATCGTCCTGACGCGGTCGCGGATGCGGTACTCGATGTGATCGATGCGATGGACATCGAGCATGGCGACGGGCAGCGCGCTCGGCGGTAACGCGCCGACGCGTACGGCGTACGTACGGCCGCTCCGAGTAGTCCGCGTGGCTGATTACCCGACTCACGCTGACGTGAGCCGGTGTGGTGAGGCAGGATAGGGCGCGGAACGCGACTGGGAGGGCTCGAAGCTCCAATGGCAACCTATTACGTGATCGCACGCGTGGACGGCACCCGACAAGTGGGACCGGACCGGCAGAGCGTGGATCTTGCCGACGCTCTCGAGCGCGGTATCACCCACTTTATCCAGGTCCCCGAGCTGGATGAGGACGAGCGCTCGGCCGACCCGTACGGACTGCTGGTGCATCCGGAGCCCGCGCAGAGCGGCCTCGGCATCGCCGACGACATGACGCTGACCCTGGGCGTCGATGGGTCGTTCCGGCTTTTCCAACTCCAGGCGGTGCCCGCACCCGACCACTTCACCCCCAGCTCCGCGGTCGGCTCACAGGCCATCGTCACCCGCGAGTTCCTGGCGATAGCCGAGGCTCCGGCATGGTGGGCATACGGGCCGCACGGCCGCAACGTACTCGGCCTGATCTACGCACTGAGCGGCCTCAAGCGCGAGGAGCTGGACGCAATCGGGCGGCGCATCGACAGCGCCGGCCTGGAATTCGCCAAGGTCAAGTTCGATGCGCTGGGCGTGGCCGACCGGGCGATCGCCGAATCCGGGCGTACCGGGGCGGCCCGGCTCGCTCGTGGCTACGCGCGCGCTGCCACGTATGGCACCTGGGATCGCGACTCGGCCCTTGGGCACGCCGCCTCGCTCGCGGGTGACGTCGCGTACGTGATGAGCGTTGGTGACCTTGTGCCGACCCAGACCATCGATGCCCTTACCTCGTGGCTCAAGCCACAACTCAACGAATTGCACCCGGCGGGAGAGGGCCCTGACTACGGTGCCCAGTTGGCGCAGCAGGAGGCGGGCGAGGGCGCGAATGACGGGGCCGACGCGGTCGAGCAGTAGCCCGGCGCACCTTGAATCGGCGCGCATCCGATATGGCGAAAGGCACTGAGTACCGCCGCGTGACTTAGGCCACGGCCCGGGTGCTACCGGTCGGTAACTTATTGCGGCAAGATGGCGGGACAGTATGTGCCTGGACCCGTTCGCCACCATGAGGAGCTGACCGCGATGCAGTTCGGCCGCTACTTCGAGGAGTTCGAGGTCGGTGCCGTCTACAAGCACTGGCCGGGCAAGACCGTGACCGAGTACGACGATCATCTGTTCTGTCTCATCACCATGAACCACCACCCGCTGCACCTCGACGCGCACTACGCCGAGCAGACCACCGACTTCAAACGCAACGTCGTGGTCGGCAACTACATCTACTCGCTGCTGCTGGGCATGTCAGTGCCCGATGTCTCCGGCAAGGCCATCGCGAATCTGGAGGTCGAGTCGCTGCGGCACATCGCCCCGACCTTCCACGGCGACACCATCTACGGCGAGACCACGGTGCTGGACAAGACCGAGTCGAAGTCCAAGGAGGACCGCGGTGTCGTCTATGTCGAGACTCGCGGCTATAAGCAGGATGGCACCGTAGTGTGCGTATTCCGCCGCAAAGTCATGGTGCCCAAGCGCTCCTATGGCGAGACCCGGGGCGGGGAGCAGCCGGGCAGGCCGGAACCGCTACCCTAAAAACAACACCGGCCTGACACACCCGGCTGATACTCGCTCCCTGCGGAGCACCGGGCACGGCCACACGGCCCCGTCAGAGTGACGGACGCTTGACTGAAGACACCTGAACGGGGGACTGTTCAGCCTATGAAGGGCGAGCCAAGCTGCCCACGGTGCGGGAGCCGCGTGCGTGCTCCCGGCGACCCGTCGGCCCCGTTGCCAGTGGTTCCAGATGACTTGGCGCGACCTATTCCGGACACCATCCCGGAGAATCTGGCCGAACTTCCGGTGGATTTGCTGCCGGTGCAGTCGCCTGCGTCAGGGACCGAACTGTGGACGTGCGAGTTGCACGGCTCGGTTTATCCGGTGCAGCCGATCCTCGCGCCGAGCCCTGCGGTACTCAGTTCGGTGGTACAGCGCTCGCAGGTCCCGCTGTGGTTGCCTTGGCCGCTACCGCATCGCTGGGCGTTCAGCGGAGTCGCCTACGCTGGCGATCATCACACCGGTGCGCGCGCGACGGTGATAGCGGCCAGCGGGCCGTCCCCGTTCGGCGGCGAGGGCGACATGCTGCTGATCGCCGAGGAGATGGGGATAGGGCTGGGAGCGCGGTTCGCCGGCTTGGCCGGACCTGACCCCGGCCCGATCTTCGAGGACACCGCGGCGCACGCGAAGGTTTACGCGGCGGGCCGGCCGACCCCGATGTGGTCAGTACCGGACACCGGCGATCGTGCGGTCTTCGTCGGCGAGGCGCGCGGCATGTGGCTGTGGCTGGTGCTGTGGCCGGCGCTGGCCGGCACGCTGCTGTACGAGGACATGGTGCTCACCGACCTGCGCGACGCGGGCTCGGAGATCGCGCACCTGCCCGTAGGCTCTCTCTCCTCGCGCTTCTTCGCTTGATCGCAACGCGCGACCGCGTCCAGACCGCGCAGCGCCTGCCTGTAAGGTGATTGGCGTTCGGCCGGCGATCACCTGCTTGGTGTTGGACGACTCGGGATCAGGATGCGCATCGATCTGCATACGCACAGCTCTTGCTCGGACGGCACCGACACCCCGACCGAACTGGTCGAGGCCGCCAAGGCCGCGGGCTTGGACGTCGTCGCGCTCACCGACCACGACACCACGGCCGGCTGGGATGAGGCCGCAGCGGCCGGCGAGCGTTTCGGCGTGACGGTGGTGCCAGGTGCCGAACTGTCCTGCCGACTGAACGGCATTCAGATCCACCTGCTCGGCTATCGCTTCGACCGCGCCGAGCCGCAGTTCGCCCGCGAGCGCAACCTGCTGCGCGATGACCGCGAGCGCCGCGCGGAGTTGATCGTGCAGCGCTGCCGGGAGTTGGGCGCGCCGATCACCTGGGAGCGGGTACGGGAGATCGCGGGTAACGCCTCGATCGGCCGACCACATGTGGCCAGCGCGCTGGTCGAGGCTGGAGTGGTCCCCTCGGTGGATGCGGCGTTCTCCTCCGACTGGCTGGCGGACGGCGGGCGCGCCTATGTCGATAAGTACGCGCTTGATCCGTACCGCGCGCTGGATCTGTTGCATGCTTCGGGCGGTGTCGCGGTCTTCGCGCACCCGGCGGCGGGTCGCCGCGGCCGGATTGTGACGGATGATCAGATCGCGCAGCTGGCTAAGGCGGGGCTGCGCGGCATCGAGGTCGACCATGTGGACCACGACGCGGCGGCGCGCGACCGGATCAGGGGTCTGGCCGCTGACCTTGGCCTGGTACCGACCGGTTCGAGCGACTACCACGGCGAGCGCAAGACCGTGCGCATAGGGCAGAACACCACGGCGCCTGAGGCGTACGAGGCGTTGTTCGCGTGAATCTCACCCTGTTCGGCACCTCATTCATCACGCTTTTCGTGATCATGGACCCGCCGGGTACCGTGCCGATCTTCCTCGCGCTGACCTCTGGGCGCTCGCAGCGAGCCCGCCGTCATCTGGCGCAGCAGGCTGCCCTGGTCTCGCTCGTGGTCATCTCCTGCTTCGCCGCGTTCGGCCAGCAGATCCTGAAATACCTGGGCATCACGGTGCCCGCGCTGGAGGGCTCCGGCGGCCTGCTGCTCCTGCTCATCGCGCTGGAACTGCTGACCGGTCGCGCAGACGAACCGAGCGAGGCGGCGGACGTCAACGTCGCGATGGTGCCGCTCGGCACGCCGCTGCTCGCCGGGCCTGGCGCCATCGTCGCGGTGATCCTGTTCGTGCAGCGGATCCACACGGCGGGAGACTTCCTCGCCGTGGCGGCCGCGATCCTGCTCACTCATGTGATCATCTGGCTGACGATGCGGTTTTCGGTGCACATCATCCGGGTGATCAAGGATTCCGGGGTCACGCTGGTGACCCGGATCGCCGGTCTGCTCCTGGCCGCCATCGCGGTGCAGATGGTCGCGGACGCGGCGATCGCCTTCTCCAAGGTCGCCTGAGCGGCTGAAAGTCCGTCAGCCGAGCCAGAACTCCAGCAGGCGGTCCGCGACGAGGCCGGGCTGATCGGTGTTGGGGGAGTGGCCGGCGCCCGGGATGACCGCGAACTCGGCGCCGAGCCGGTCGGCCGTCTCCCGCAACAGCTGCGCCGACCAGACATCCTCATCGGCGCCGGTCATGATCAGGCAGGGCAGGTTCCAGGCGTCTAGCAGGGCCTTGAGGTCGTCGGTGCGGTCGGGCTCATGCAGCAGTCGCCGCGCCATGGTGAAGATCGATCCGGGGTCGTTCGCCAGCCAGCGATGCAGCAGGAAGGCGCTCACGTGCGGATCGGGATGCTGATCCATCGGGCTCAGTTCGTGGATCTGTCGCAGCGTCAGCTGGTCTGCCACGGAAAGCAGCAGTTCGAGCCGGTCGCGCGAGGCTTTGCCGAGTACGGCGGCCGGTCCGGAGTCGAGGAAGGTCACCGAGGCGAGCGGAAGCAGTGCGCCAAGGCTCGGGCCCTGCTCGGGCTCGGGCTCAGCGTCGAAGTGGGCGCCGAGCACCGCCTCGCGGACGGTGTGTCCGCCGAACGAGTGGCCCAGCAGGTGCACCGGCTGCTGCGTCTCGGCCGCGAGCCGGCGCACCAGTGCGCGGATGTCGGAAGCGAACACGCTGGAGCCGTAGCCCTGGCCCGCCGCACCTGACTCTGCATACGCGGCCGGGTCGGCTAGGCCGGTCGAGTCGCATTGGCCGCGTTGATCGATGGCGAGCACGTGCACGCCCGCCGCGGTAAGCGGTTCGAGGACGTGGAGGAAGTCCTCCTTGGACCCGGTGAACCCGGGCACCATCAGCGTCGCCGCCACTGCCGGGCGGTCCGGTCGCGCTTCGATCGCGGCGAGCGGGCCGTCCGGCAGCGGCAGATCGACGCGCCGGGCACAGCGCGGCAGGACCGTCGAGAGAGGCGTGGACACGTTGCGCTCCGAGGGTTGATCTGCCGCGTCGTCCCGGACTCGTACTACTGCTGCTGCTCAGCCTGCGGGGTCTCGACCACGGGCTCAGCTGCCGCCGACTTGCGGCTGCGGCTGGCCCGCACTCGGGTGCGGCGCGGGTTCGCGACAGGTCCGGCGTCCTCGTCGGACGCTTCTGCTCCCGCCTCGGCCGTGGCGACAGCCTCGGCAACCGGCTTGCGGGTCCGGGTGCGCTTGCGCGGCTCGGCGGCAACCGGCTCGGTCACTTCCGGCTCGGCGCCTCCCGACTGGGCAGCTTCGGCTGCGGTAGCGCCCGCCGCGGCCGCGTCGACCTCAACCTTCGCGGCGGCCGGCTTGCGGGTCCGGGTGCGCTTGCGCGGCTCGGCTTGCTCCGTAACCGCCTGCTCGATCGGCGACTCGGCTGAAACGGCGGGCTGCACCTCACCCGCCGACTCGATCGGTCCGGCGAGGGAGCCGGGAGCCAGCTTCACGCTGCCGCCGCCTGCCGTCCCAGCCGGCTTGCGGGAACGGGAGCGCTTTCGCGGAGCCCGCTCCGTGACCAGGGCCGCTTCGGTAGTGGCGACCGGCTCGGCCGCCCGATTGGCGGCGCTCGTCACGCGCTTGATCGTGGCTGTCTCGATCTTGACCGCCTCGGTCTCGACGGACTCGTTTGGCGCTCCGTCGGCGGACTGCCCGACCTCCTGGCCGCGCCGGGTCCGGCTGCGCTGCCGAGGCGTGCGCGCGGGGCGCTCCTGCTTCGGCGCCTCCTTCGGACCCCGGTGGCTGCCGCCGCCGCGCGGCGCGCGACCACGGCCGGTCTCGCCCAGGTCCTCGATCTCCTCGGCCTCCAGGCCCTCACGCACGCGCTCCTGACGCGGCAGCACGCCCTTGATGCTCTCGGGAATGCCGAGGTCCTGGTAGAGCTGCGGCGAAGTCGAGTAAAGCTCGGCGGGCTCGGGGAACGACAAACCGAGCGCCTTGTTGATCAGCTGCCAGCGCGGCACTTCGTCCCAGTCGACAAAGGTCACCGCGATGCCCTTAGCCCCGGCGCGGCCGGTGCGGCCGGTGCGGTGCGTGTAAACCTTCTCGTCCTCGGGGCACTGGAAATTGATCACGTGCGTGACGCCTTCGACGTCGATGCCGCGCGCGGCCACGTCCGTGGCTACCAGAACGTCGATCTTGCCGTTTCGGAATGCGCGCAGCGCCTGCTCACGCGCGCCCTGCCCAAGGTCACCGTGGACCGCGGCCACCGCGAAGTGACGGTCCGACAGCTCTTCGGCGATCTTCGCCACGGTGCGCTTGGTGCGCGCGAAGATCATGGCCAGCCCGCGACCGTCGGCCTGCAGGATGCGCGCGAGCATCTCCACCTTGTCGAGGGAGTGCGCGCGATACACGAAGTGCTCAATGGCCTTGACCATGGTGCCCTCGTCGGCCGGGTCGGCGGCGCGGATGTGCGTCGGCCGGGACATGTACCGGCGAGCCAGCGAGATGACCTGGCCGGGCATGGTCGCGGAGAACAGCATCGTCTGGCGGCCGGTCGGGAGCTGCGCGATGATCCGCTCGACGTCGGGCAGGAAGCCCAGGTCCAGCATTTCGTCGGCCTCGTCGAGCACGAGCGTGCGCACTCCGCCGAGTTCCAGGTGCTGCTGGCGGGTCAGGTCGAGCAGCCGGCCGGGGGTGCCGACCGCGATGTCGATGCCCGCGCGCAGCGCGGCGACCTGCGGCTCGTAGGCGCGGCCGCCGTACAGTGCGTGCACCCGGATCGCGCGAACCTTGCCCGCGTCCAGCAGGTCGTTGGTGACCTGCACCGCCAGCTCACGGGTCGGTACGACCACGAGGGCCTGCGGGGTGCCGTGCGCAGGCGTCTGCCCGGCGGGATCGGAGGAACGAGCGCGGCGCCGGCGGCGCGAGCCGCCGGAAGGCGCGGAAGCGTTGGTGGCCGCGGCGGGTCCAGGAGCCGCGATGTCCTCGGTGGCCGGGTCGGAGCCGGGACCGCTGACGCGCTGCAGCAGCGGGATTCCGAACGCGAGGGTCTTGCCGGTACCGGTCTTGGCCTGCCCGATCACGTCCGAGCCGCCCAGCGCGACCGGGATGGTCGCGGACTGGATCGGGAACGGTGCGGTGATGCCGAGCGCGTCGAGCGCCTCGACGGTCTCCGGGAGGACGCCGAGTTCGGCGAAGGTGTGGGCGGGAGCGACAGTCTCGGCGTCGGTGGTCGCCGCGGCGACCGGGGTGTCGTCGTCGATGGTGTCTGTCGCGCTTGTGGAAATCTGATCACGGATGCTGATGGTCTTGACCTTTTCGTCCTCGGTGACGGCGGGCGTCCCGGAGAGTTCAGCCAGGTCGCGGCACTTGGGCCGCGGGCTGCTCGACCGGGGTTCAGCCGGGCGTCGGCGAGGACCGCGCCGAGCGTGCGGGCTCGGGCCGGTGCCGCCGGGTCTTCACCCGACCAATCGCAGGGCCGCTGCCGTCGTCGTCAGGGGCGGGCCGTGCGGTCGGAGCCGATCGGGGTGCGTTCGGCCGACCGGGCATCCTGTACGGATCGGCGGGTCCCGGGTCACGCCCGAGCCTCGCCGATACAGTCAAGTCACCATGTTACCAGGCGGTTCGCCAACGATCGAGTACGCTGCGTTATGTGCTGGCTGACCTCACAAAATCACCCGTGGGCGCGGCGATTTACGCGGCGCTCGCCGAGCTTGAGCGCCTAGCCGCCCTCCTGCCGCTCGCGCCAGGCCTGGCGGACCGGATGGGTGTCGCCGAGGTGATCGCGCAGCGGCACGAGCGTTACCGGGAATTGCTCGGGCGCTTCGGTGAGGCGGGCGATCCGCAATCGGCCATGGCAGCGGCAGCGCCCGCGCTGGACGACGCTCGTCGGCGGGTCGAGTCGACGGACTGGTGGGAGGCGCTGGCCGCGACGCTCCTCGGCGCAGCGCTCACCGACGAGTTGTTCGAGATTCTGGTCGGGGGACCGAGCGGGGTAGCTGTGGCGGCTGAGCCGGAGCGTGCTGGCGAGGCGTCAGTCGGCGTCGACGCGAACGTCGACGAACCATGGGCGACGCGACGGCTGCGCGCGGCGCTCGCCGAGGACGCGGTGTTAGCGGCGCGCATCGCGATGTGGGGTCGCCGCCTGGTAGGCGAGGCGATCGTGCTGGCCCGCGAGTTCGGCGGCGAGCGCTATCCGGAACTCGCCGACAAGTTGGCCGTGAGCCACGCCCGCAGGCTGGAGAACCTCGGTCTGGCCGGCTGAGTGCGACCGGGTTGAGAGCCCGGACGGACTCAGCGCGGCAGGCGAACTGTCAGAAGGTCTGCTGATCAGCTGGTCACAGTGCGCCGAAGCCGACGCGGCGCGCGGCCGGCTCGCCGATCTCGACGTAGGCCAGCCGGTCGGCGGGAACGATCACCTTGCGGCCCTTGTCGTCATTGAGCACGAGCAGGCCGGTCTTCCCGGTGAGCGCGGCGGAAACCGCCTTCTCCACCTCTTCGGCGCTCAGCTCGGACTCCAGCGAGAGCTCGCGAGCCGCGTGCTGCACACCGATCTTGATCTCCACGGTGGTTGGTTCCTTCCACGTAGACACAGAAGACGCTAGAACGAAGCCTACGTGTTCGACGGGGCGGTACTGCGTCGATCCGCCCGCCGTTCTGCTCTAGGCGAACAGGGAACAGCGAGCGGCACGAGTGATCACAGGTGCGGACGGTGCCTATTGCCGCGCCTTCTTCGCAAGCTCACAGATGCGGACGGTGCCCATGCCCGCACCCTCTTCGCAAGCTCACAGGTGCGGACGGTGCCCATACCCGCACCCTCTTCGCGAGCTCAGAGGTGCGGGAAACCAGCAATCCCGCGCCAGGCGAGCTGCGAGATCAGCTGGGCGGCGGTGTCGCGCGGAATCGGCATCCCGGCCGACAGCCAGTAGCGGGCGGTGACCTGCGAGATGCCGGTCAGGCCCACCGCGAGCACCATCGCCTCGTCCTGCCCGAGCCCGGTGTCCTCCGCGATCACCGCGCTGATGAGGTGCGCGCAGTCCAACTCCGCCTTGTTCACCCGCTCGCGCACGGCCTGCTCGTTCACCAGGTCGGACTCGAACACCAGCCGGAACGCGCCGCTCTCGTGCTCGACGAACCGGAAATAAGCGTTCATCGTCGCGGCGACCCGCTGCTTGTTGTCAGAGGTCGACTCAAGCGCGCTGCGCACCGCCTCGACCAGCGTTTCGCAGTGCTGGTCAAGCAGCGCGAGGTAGAGCTCGAGCTTGCCCGGGAAGTGTTGGTAGAGCACCGGCTTCGACACACCCGCACGGTCCGCGATGTCGTCCATCGCGGCAGCGTGGTAGCCCTGGGCGACGAAGACCTCCTGCGCCGCGCCGAGCAGTTGGGTGCGTCGAGCCAGCCGCGGAAGCCGGGCCGACCGGGGACGGTCGTCGGCGCTGTAAAGCGTTTCGGCTGTACTCACGGTGCCTCTGTTGCCTCTGTCAGGTTCGCGGGTGAAGCAGGTCACACGCATCCTACGCGCCAGTAACCTCTTCAAGCCAGGCTGTCAGCTCGCCCGGCTGCCGTCTACCGGTATTCGTCCTCGTCTACCGGCACGGAAACGGCCTGCTCAGCGGCGTCCGCCGGATCGGCCTCCAGCGGCACCTCCGGCTCCGGACTGGCTGCAAGTCCCGCGTCCCGCGCTTCATCGTCCACCGGCAGCGACTGCTCGGCGGCATCGGCCTCCGGGGCCTCGTACTCGTCGGTGAACTGCTGCTCGGTCATGATCGGACCCCTCATCCGGTGGGTTTCCACCTTAATCGACGACTTTACGCCGATCTCACGCTGCGGTCCCCATTGACGGGAATGGCCGCGGGAGTGGCACGGTTACCTGAAAAGACTTCTTCAAACACGAGTGAGGGGACCGGCTGTGTCCGCAGCGTCTGTGAAGCTGCCCCCGTTGGTCGAGCCGGCCGCGGAGCTGACCGTTGACGAGGTGCGTCGGTACTCGCGCCACCTGATCATTCCCGACGTCGCCATGGACGGCCAGAAGCGCCTCAAGAACGCGAGGGTGCTCTGTGTCGGTGCCGGCGGACTGGGCTCACCGGCGCTGATGTACCTGGCCGCGGCGGGAGTCGGCACTCTCGGCATCGTCGAGTTCGACACGGTGGACGAGTCCAACCTGCAGCGCCAGATCATCCACGGTCAGTCAGACATCGGGCGGTCCAAGGCCGAGTCCGCGCGCGACTCGGTGCGCGAGATCAACCCGTACGTGAACGTGGTCCTGCACGAGGAGCGGCTCGACTCCGAGAACGTGATGGAGATCTTCGCGCAGTACGACCTGATCGTCGACGGCACGGACAACTTCGCCACGCGCTACCTGGTCAACGACGCGTGCGTGCTGCTGAACAAGCCGTACGTGTGGGGTTCGATCTACCGCTTCGACGGCCAGGCCTCAGTGTTCTGGTCCGAGTACGGCCCCTGCTACCGCTGCCTCTACCCGGAGCCCCCGCCCCCCGGCATGGTCCCCTCCTGCGCCGAGGGCGGCGTGCTCGGCGTGCTGTGCGGCTCGATCGGTGCCATCCAGGTCACCGAGGCCATCAAGGTGCTCACAGGCGTCGGCGAGCCGTTGGTCGGCCGCCTGATGATCTACGACGCTCTCGAGATGACGTACCGCTCGGTCAAGGTGCGTAAGGACCCGGAGTGCGCGGTCTGCGGTAAGAACCCGACGGTCACTGAGCTGATCGACTACGAGGCGTTCTGCGGCGCGGTCTCCGACGAGGCCATCGAGGCCGCCAAGGACTCGACCATCACCCCGCGCACCCTCAAGCAGTGGATTGACGACGGCGAGAACATCCAGATCATCGACGTGCGCGAGCCCGCCGAGTACGAGATCGTGTCGATCGACGGCGCCACGCTGATCCCCAAGAACGAGTTCATCATGGGTGAGGCGCTCGCGAAGCTGCCGCAGGACAAGCGGATCGTGCTGCACTGCAAGACCGGTGTGCGCTCGGCCGAGGTGCTGGCGATCGTGAAGTCGGCCGGATTCTCCGACGCGGTGCACGTCGGCTCGGGCATCGTCGGCTGGGTTAACCAGATCGAGCCGGAGAAGCCGATCTACTAGCCGATCTGTTAGTCACCTCGGCTGACTGATCGCAGAACGCTCACGGTTGACGGCTCGTCAGCTATGCACGTGACGGCGGCGTATACGCATCTACAGCGCACCCTTGCGCTGTAGATGCGTAAACGCGAAGTACCCCGGAATCACCGGCAGGTAGGTGCGCAGCAGGCGGAAGATGAACACCGCCGGGGTTCCGACGAGGGCGGGAAGGCCGCCGATGCTGGTGAGCGCACCGGCCATGGCGAGTTCCACGGTGCCGATGCCGCTCGGCACTGGAATGACCGAACCGATTGCCTGCGCGGTGAGAAAGACCACTGCGGTGGTCGCGTACGAGATGTTGGCGTGCGGCGAAATCGTCAGGACCGACGCCCACAGGCACAGCGCGTTCATCAACGACAGCAGGATTGTGCCGCCGAGTCCGATCGACAGCTTCCGCGGGTTCTGCGCCACATCCAGCAGCCGCGGCAGCGTCCCCTCGAAAAACGGCTTGAGCCTGGCCACCGCATATTTGCGCAGCGGCTTGACGCCGATGGTCACCATGGCGATGACGCCGATCGCCAGCAGGATCGCGATGACGACTGTGGACGGCGCGAAGCTGTGTCCGCCGGTTCCGGTATTCGCGATGAAGCTGAACGCGGCGATCAGCGCGATGTGCATGATGAAGCCGACCGCCTGCGAAGCGCCCACCGCGCTGACCGCCGGGCCGGTGCCGATGCCCTGCTTCTGCAGATAGCGCGTGTTGAGCGCGACGCCGCCGACCGCCGCTGGCGCCACGATCGAGACGAACCCGGCCGCGACCTGCACCAGGAAGTTGCGCACCACAGGCAGGCGCTCCGGGATGAACCCGGTCAGCACCATGCCGGCCGCGACATAGGTCATCACCGAGGCGAACACGGCGACCATCGCCCACCACGGCGAGGCGGTGGCAAGAATCTTGGAAAGGCTCAGATTCGAGCTGGCCAGCTGATACAGCACCAGATACGCGGCGACCAGACCGGCCGCGACGGTCAGCAAAGTGCGTGGCCGTAGCCGCTCGAGCTTGACCGGCTCGGCCACCCACGTCGCCTGCGGCTGGTAAGCCAGGATCTGCTCGCGGATGCGCTGCAAGAGGTCCTTGGACTTACGGACGGCCGTGCGCGTCGTGCGCGTGAGCACGACGGGTTGGAGCATAGGCAGCGCTGCACCCATTGCATCCGCGCCGAGCACCTGCGCGCCGATGCGTACCGTGCGCTCCGGTCCGTACCGCAGCGCCAGAGTGGCCATCAACTCCGCGGTGTCGAGCCGGGTCTGCAACGCGCTCGCCGCGATCTCTCCATTACGCAGGTCAAGCAGCCACACTTGGCCATCGCGGTCCACCAGCAACGAGTCCAGGGCGAACCGGCGGTGCGCGACCTGGTGAAGCTGCATCTGCTGCTGGAGCTGCCAGATCCGCGTGAGCAACTCGTCGGTCAGCTCGTCGGGAGTCAGCTTCTCCAGCGACCGGCCCTCGACGCGCTCATACGCGAGCACCGCGGCGTCAGCGCTCAGCTCACGCACCGCGACGAGACGCGGCGTCCGGATGCCCGCATCACGCAGTGCGTAAGACATCAACGCTTCCTGGTCGACCGCGCGCCTAAGCGACAGCAGGTTGCGACGTTGGGCAGGGCCGCGCAGCCTGATCCGGCGATACAGCCGGTAGACCAGACCGACCGCCTGCCTATCCCGGTCGAGCACCGTGACGTCTAGCAGGCGTCCATCGTGCGTATCGGCTTCGTAGCGCCTTGTGTCCTCTGTCTCGCCGATCCATCGGCAGGCCACCGGCTCAAGGCCTGCGTCGAACAGCGAGGTGACCACGTCGTAACCGGTCGGCCTGGCATTCACCACGCCGCGTGCGTAGCGCCACCCGAACGCCACGGTACGGCCGAACAGGAAGGTCACCATCAATCCGACCAGCGCGCTGTTCCCGTTGATCAATGTGGCCACCGCGTAGGTAAGCACACATGACCAGGTGAAGGTCTGGAGCGCGGGCCGGTCACCGAACCCGATGATGGTGAGGAAGGCGATGACTGTGGCGATATATACGTGCAGCGGCGTCGTCGTGCTGCTGGCGAGATGCCGGGTCAGCACCTCGGAGAGCCAGTCGGGTGACGTGTTGGAGTCGATCCACAGGTTGAGCAGCGACGTGCCAAGGTAGGCGATCGCCGCCGCGATGACGCCATCCGCGACCCGCCGGCCCTCGTGCCGATAGAGGCGCTCGATGGCGAGCCCGACCGGGATGACCGCGGTAGCGATATTGGTCAGCAGCGTGATCGTGGACAGGAACAGTTGCGGCGCGAGGGTGATGCTGTTGTGGATATCCGTTTCGAGACCAGTGGTCGTACTCGCACCGGGCACTGCGAGCAGCAGCACGACCGCGATCAGCCCAGTCTCGAAGAGCAACCGCATCAGGTCCGGCGGTCGTCTTATCCGACGAGGCTCTGGCGGCTCGTCCACGGTGATCTGAGCGGGTAACATCACTGGCTGCATCGGCTTGGGCACGCCGGAAACAGGCTTGGCCGAGTCACGGGTGGCACTGCCACCCCTGTGCACGCTCACTGGGCCCCTGTCTCCGTGCTCACGATTTACCGCAGTCCCGATCTGCGTACGCACGCTCGTCCCTATCGTTACCTATCCGGATGCTTGCACGCAGCCCGGGTGAGCAGCGTCCCGCGTTTACCGCAGATATCCTGGCGGCTTCAACGACGGCGGGAATCCATCCGAGGGTTGATTGTGACGCAGCCAGGTCTCGTTCCGGCGGCTGACCCCGACGCGCCGGCGTACGTCCGCAGGGTGCTCGCGGTAGTGCAGTCCATTCCGCGTGGCAAGGTGATGACTTACGGTGACATCGCAGAATACCTGGAGGACGGCGGCGCGCGGCAGGTCGGAGCGGTGATGTCCCGGCACGGCAGCGGGGTGCCGTGGTGGCGGGTGGTCAACGCCTCGGGGGTGCTGCCGCCGCAGTTGCGCGGCGAGGCGGCGCAGCACTACGCGGAGGAAGGCACGCCGTATGACAACTCTCGCGAACGGGTGAATTTGCGGACAGCTCGCTGGGATGGACGCTGAAATCCGCGTCACACTAGTTATCCACAACCTCTTTCCGAGTTTGCCGCTGTTGTCGGCGGTTTGTGCTGTCATGGCCAATGTCGGTCCCTGGCGAAGAACGGATCGGCCTCGGCTGGCGGGAACGGAAGGAGGTGCGGTCAGCGATGAGTAATCCCGCGGCATCGCGATCGGCCGCGCCGTTCCGTCTGCTGAGCCCGCCTTTGGCCTATCCGAGCGGCGGCCTGCGGCTTGATGAGCGGCAGCGCCGGGTCGTCGAGCACCGCGGCGGACCGCTGCTGGTGCTGGCCGGGCCGGGCACCGGGAAGACGACGACGCTGGTCGAAGCGGTGCTGGATCGCACCAGGGGGCCGGACGCGCTGAGCGCCGACGAGATCCTTGTGCTCACCTTCAGCCGCGCGGCCGCCGCCGAGCTGCGCGACCGGATCGGCGCGCGCCTGATTCCCGGGGCGGGCGCGCCGACCGCGACCACCTTCCACTCGTTCTGCTTCGGACTGGTCGGCCAGTATCAGGAGCCGGAGCTGTTCGGCGACCCGTTGCGGCTGCTCTCCGGGCCGGAGCAGGACGTGGTGATCCGGGAGCTGGTGCGCGGCACGATCGAGGTCGGCGGCTGGGGACCCGGACCCGGCGGCTGGCCGCAGTCGCTGCGGGCCGCGCTGGGCACTCGTGGCTTTGCCGAGGAGCTGCGAGCGGTCCTGCTGCGCGCCCGCGACCTGGGTCTGGATCCCGAGGATCTGGCCGACTTCGCCGCGCGGGCGGATCGGGCCGACTGGCGGGCGGCCGCGCGCTTCTATGCCGAGTATCTGGACGTCGCCGACGCCCGGGGCGTGCTCGACTACACCGAACTGGTGCACCGCGCGGTGCTGCTCAGCGAGACGGACGAGGTCCGCGAGCTGCTGCGCCGCAGGTATCGCGCGGTCTTCGTCGATGAGTACCAGGACACTGACTCCGCTCAGGTGCGGCTGCTCAAGGCGCTTGCCGGAGAGGGGCGCGACCTCGTCGCGGTCGGCGATCCGGACCAGTCGATCTACGCGTTCCGAGGCGCGGACCTTGGCGGCATCCTGGACTTCCCCGAGGCGTTCCGCCGCCGCGACGGCAGCGCCGCCGAGATCGTCGTGCTGCAGAACAGCCGGCGCGCCGGGCCGACGCTGCTCAAGGCCTCCCGGCAGGTCGCCAAGCGCATACCGATCGCTCGGCTGCCGGCCGAACAGGTTCGGGAGCACCGGGAGCTGACCGCGGTGGAAGCCGAGGCGGCTTCGGAACCCGCGCAGTCGACTGCGCTGCGGAACAACCCGTACGGCGTCGGCCGAGTCGAGGCGATCATCTTCCCCGACGAGGCGGCCGAACTGGCCACGCTCGCGGACCTGCTGCGGCGCGCGCACCTGGAGCATGGCGTGCTGTGGGAGGACATGGCGGTGCTGGTGCGTGACGGCCAGCAGTTGGCTCCAGTGCGCCGCGCGCTGCTGTCGGCGAACGTTCCGGCCGAGGTGCTGGGCGACGATCTGCCGCTGGCCCAGGAACCCGCGGTCGCCACGCTGCTGACCGCGCTGCGCTGCGCCGCGGAACCCGCCGCGCTCACGCCGGACACCGCCCGCGAACTGCTGATGGGCCCGCTCGGCGGCATGGACAGCGGTGACCTGCGGCGCCTTGGCCGGGCGCTGCGCGCGGAGGAACAGGCCGCGCTCGCGGCGGCGCGCAGACGACGCAGCCAAGCCGTGGCCGGCGAGGCGGAAAGTGCCGCGCTCGCAGAGCCTGACGAGGCATCAGCCGCCGCCGCGTCCGGTCCGGTGGACGAGAGCGCAAGCGGCGACGCGTCGCCGGTTGATGCGGGTCTCGCTGACGGCGCGCAGGTCGCGGATCCCGTCGCGGCCGCAGATGCCGAGTCGCTCCCCTCCACCTCACTTGAGCCTGCCGACGCAGCAGATTTGGTGCCCGCCGCGCGTCCGGCCGAGCACCTGATCCGCGAAGCCGTCGCGGATCCCCGACTGCTCGTCACGCTCGACCCACAGGTCGCCGGCCCGGCTCTGGTCGTCGCTCGCCTGCTGCAAGCCGCGCAACACCAGCTCGCCGAAGGCGGCGTCGTCGAGGACGCCCTGTGGCTGCTGTGGAATGGTGACGCGCGCGCCCGACCACCAATGCGCACCGGCTGGCCTGAGCGGCTGCGGCGCTCCGTCGAGCGTGGCGGTTCGGCCGGTCGGCTCGCGGATCGCGACCTTGACGCGGTCATCGCCCTGTTCGCGCAAGCCGCACGCGCCCAGGAGCGGACCGGGTACGTCGGCGTGACCGACTTCATCAGCGGTCTTCAGGCGCAGGCGATAGCGGCCGACACACTCGCCGCAAAGGCGTCGCGAGGTGGCGCGGTGCAGGTGCTCACCGCGCACCGGTCAAAGGGCTTGGAGTGGCGTCTCGTCGTGGTCGCCGGTGTTCAAGAAGGGTTGTGGCCGGACCTGCGGCGGCGCGGGTCGCTACTGGAACCGGACCGCATCGGTCGCAGCGGACTGGCCGAACCGCTTTCGCCGGCCGCCATACTCGCGGAGGAACGCCGGCTGTTCTACGTCGCGATCACGCGCGCTCGTGAGCGACTGATCGTCACTGCCGTCGACGGCGAGGACGAGGATGGCCAGACGCCGTCGCGGTTTCTGCGCGAACTGGGTGTCGAGGTACGTCAGTCGGTGGGGATCCGGCGTCGCCGTCCGCTCAATCTCGCGGCCCTCATCGCCGAGTTGCGCCGCTGCGCTACCGATCCGGCCGCGCACCCGCGGCTGCGCGCGGAGGCGATCCGCCGCCTGGCCCGGCTCGCCGCGGCGACCGCGCCGGACGGGGCGCGCCTGGTGCCGAACGCGCATCCGCGCCAATGGTGGGGTCTCTATGACTACACCGAGAACGATTCGCCGATCGCCGATCCGGCTGCCGCGGTGCCGCTCTCGGCGAGCGCGGTCGGCGCCCTCGATGCGTGCGGCCTGCGCTGGTTTCTCGAACACCAGGCCTCGGCGAAGGAACCGTCCACCGATGCTCAGGGCATCGGCGTGCTCTTCCACGCACTCGCGGAGGAGGTGGCGGTCGGAAAGACGAAGGCCGACATCGATGTTCTGATGGACCGGCTCGATCGGGTCTGGGACACCTTGCCTTTCGATGCTCCGTGGAAGTCCGAGCAGGAGAAGCGCGCAGCGCGCCGAGCGCTGGAGCGCTTCCTCGTCTGGCATGACGGCCGCGCCGACGGCCGGGTCGTGGCCGCGGCGGAGCACGAGTTCGACCAATCGCTCACCATCGGCGGCGTGCCAGTGCGGCTGCGCGGGGCGATCGACCGGATCGAGACGGACGCGGAAAACCGGGTCTACCTCGTGGACTTCAAGACCTCGGTCAATCCGAAGACGAAGGCGGAGGCGGCGAAGGACCCGCAGCTTGGCGTATACCAGTTGGTCGTCGAGGCCGGGGCGTTCACGGCGACTGCACGCTCCGATGAAGCAGAGCCCGATCAAGCAGGGTTCGATGATCCAGAGCTCGGCGAATCAGAGCTAGGGGAATCAGAGCTAGGGGAATCGGAGCTTGTTGGATCACAGGGCAGCGAAACGCAGCGCGCGCAGTCAGAAACCGCGACGGTCGCCCAAGCGGAACTCGTCTATCCACGCGACCGCAGCGATTCGCCGGGCCCGACTGTGCTGGTCCAGCCGAGCCACAACACGCAGGCCGATCCGGAGTGGGCGGCCAGGTTGGTCGCTGAGGTCGCGCAGCGCGTACTTGATGAGCGCTTCCACGCCTATGGCAACAGCAGCGCGTGCAGCATCTGCCGCCTGAAGAAGGCCTGCCCGAAGCAGCCGCAGGGCCGGGAGTTGCCGACATGAGCGGGGAGTGGACGCCGTCGCGGGATGACGACCCGTATGACCCTCATGCCCCGTACGACTCGGGTGACGACACGTGGGGCGCGCAGGAGCAGCGTTCCACGAACCAGCGCATTGAGACGCCACGCGACCTCGCGCGTGTCCTCGGCGTGCCGTACACCGAGGAACAGCTCTCGGCGATCACCGCACCACTCGAACCCGGCGTGATCGTGGCCGGCGCGGGCTCGGGAAAGACCACGGTCATGGCCGCGCGCGTGGTCTGGCTCGTCGCCACCGGATGGGTCGGCCCAGGCGAGGTACTCGGCCTGACCTTCACCAACAAGGCCGCCGCCGAGCTGCGTGAGCGGGTACGAACGGCGCTTGCCGCCGCGGGCTTCGGCGCAGCCCAAGAATCCGACTTCAAAGATCCGAGCCCCGAGCCGGCGCCGGACGAGCTGGGCGAACCGGTCATCTCCACGTATCACGCCTATGCCGACCGGCTCATCAAGGAGCACGGCCTGCGGCTCGGCCTCGAACCTTCGACCCGGCTGCTCGCCGACGCCAGCAGATACACCCTCGCCGCGCGCGTGGTGCGCAACGCGACCGGACCGTTCGACGCGCTACGCGGCAGCATCAGCAACATCACTCGCGACCTGATCGACCTCGACGCGGAGCTGTCCGAGCACGTGGTCGGCTTGGCACGGCTGGCCGAGTTCGACCGGGCCTTCGCCGACGCCGCCGAGCTGTACCGCGACCCGGTCACCGGCAAGTCGATCAGGGCCGTCAACCGGCGCACCAACAAGCGCGGCGCGATCTACGAGCGCTATCTCGACGCGGCGGTCAAGGCCAGGGAGCGCGGCGAACTGCTCACCTTGGTCGAGGAATACCGCAAGCTCAAGGCGAGCCGCGACCTGATGGACTTCGGCGACCAGATGGCCATCGGCACCCGGCTGGCCGAGGAGGCGCCCGAGGTCGGCGCGATCGAACGCGGCAAATACCGGGTGATCCTGCTCGATGAGTATCAGGACACCTCGGTCGCGCAACGCCGCATGCTCAGTGCGCTGTTCAGCGGCCCCGATCCGGAGCGCGGGCTTGGCCAGGCCGTCACCGCGGTCGGCGATCCGTGCCAGTCCATCTACGGCTGGCGCGGCGCCTCCGCGGCGAACATCGACCAGTTCCCTGAGCACTTCCCGCGCGCGGACGGCCGACCGGCGCGCGTTTACCCGCTGACCGAGAACCGCCGCAGCGGCGGCCGGCTGCTGGCCTTCGCCAATGAGCAGTCGGTGCCGCTACGGCAGTTCCACGACTCGGTGCGCCGGCTTGAACCAGCGGCGGAGAAAGCAGGCCTCGGATACGCGGTGGCCGCGCTGCTGCCGACCTACGCCGAGGAAGTGCGCTGGCTGGCCGACCAGATCCAGGACCTGGACGGCCAGGTTCCATGGTCGCAGGTCGCGGTGCTGGTCAGAAAGGGAGACCACATCCCCGAGCTCTACGCCGAGCTGCACGGCCGCGGCGTTCCGGTCGAGGTCGTTGGCCTCTCCGGTCTGCTCGACCTGCCCGAGGTCGCGGATCTCGTCGCGATGCTCGACGTGCTCGACGACCCGATCGCCAACGCCTCGCTGGTCCGGCTGCTGGCCGGGCCGCGCTGGCGAATCGGACCGCGTGACCTGGCGCTGCTCGGCAAGCGCGCGAGGGAGCTGGTGCGGGTCCCGGCGCAACCCGGCGCGAGCGCGCTGGACCAGGCGGCGGCGAACAGCGACCCGACCGACGTCGTTTCGCTCAGCGACGCTCTCGCGGACCCGGGCGGCGAACTGCCCTACTCGACCGAGGCGCGGCAACGCTTCGCCCGTTTCGCCGCCGAAATCCGCAGGCTGCGCCGCAGCCTGTCCGAACCCGTACTCGATGTGCTGCACCGCATCTTGCAGGAGACCGGCCTCGAGGTGGAGATCGCCGCCTCACCGGCTGCGTTCCGGCAGCGCTGTGCCGACACGGTCGGCGCGTTCCTTCATGTCGCGGGCGCCTTCTCCGGGCTGGAGGGGGAGCACTCCGCCACCGCGTTCCGCGCCTTTCTGCGAGCGAGCGCGGAACATGAACGCGGCCTGGACATCGACCTGCCGCCGACCGCGGCGCAGACCGTCAAGATCTTGACGATGCACAAGGCCAAGGGGCTGGAGTGGGAAGTCGTGGTCGTCCCGCACCAGCACGAGGAGCCGGCCAAGATCGACAAGTGGACGGCAAAGCGTTCAAAGCTGCCCCATGAGCTGCGCGGCGACCCGATGCCGCTGCTCGGACCGGAGCGCGACAAGGCCGACTTCGAGGACTTCGATGCACAGATGCGCGAGCATGCCGAGCTCGAAAGTCAGCGGCTCAACTACGTCACGCTGACTCGGGCCAAGTCGCGCCTGATCGTCTCGAGTCATCGGTGGGGTCCGACGCAGACGACGCCGCGCAAGCCGAACGCGATGCTCACCGCGCTGCACGAGCACTGCGTCGGCGATCCGGCGAACGGTGAGGTAGCGGTTTGGGCGCCGCCGCCTGATAAGGAGGAAAGTAATCCGGCGCTGGCTGCGGCGCGCGAGTTGGCGTGGCCGCCGGACGTGAACGGCGAGACGAGGGACCGGCGGAGGCAAGCGGCTGAGGCGGTGCTGGCCGAGCTGCGCGCGATGCGGGAGGCGCAGGCGGGCGCAGATGCGCGCGGGGAGGCGGATGCGGGTTCCGCGCACGAATCAGGCTCCGAGCCTGCCGCGGGCGATCTGGCGCGCCGATCGACGCAGGAACTGTCGCGCGAGCGGCACGACGCCGGTGACGCATCGCAGCGGTCTGCCGGCGAGCTGCCGCCGGAGTCGCGCGCCACGATCGCCAGTTGGGACGCCGACATCGAGGCCTTGCTCGGTGAGCTGGAACGGGCACATCAAGTGCGCTTCGACGTCCCGATGCCGCGCACTCTGTCCGCGACCCGACTGGTGTCGTACGCGGCCGACCCGGACGCCTTCGCCGAGGAGCTGTTCCGCCCGATGCCGCGCCCACCGGCCCCACAAGCGCGTCGCGGCACCGAGTTCCACGCCTGGGTCGAGCGCCGCTTCGGTCAGCAGGCCCTCTTCGGCGAGGACGAACTCGACCTGCTCGCCGAGGACGAGGAGATCGACGGGCACGAAGATCTGGCCGAGCTGCAAGCGGCGTTCCTGCGCACCCCCTATGCGAACCGTGAGCCCTACCGGGTCGAAGCACCCTTCCAATTGGTGCTCGGCGGTCACATAGTGCGCGGCCGCATCGATGCTGTCTACCGCGAACCGGATGGCACATACGAGGTCGTCGACTGGAAGACCAACCGCGCGGCGAACGCCGATCCGCTCCAGCTCGCCATCTACCGGCTCGCCTGGGCCGAGCTGACCGCGGTGCCGATCGAGCAGGTGAGTGCCGCCTTCCTCTATGTGCGCACCGGGCTGATTCAGCGACCTGACGATCTTCCCGATCGCGCGGGGCTGGAACGGCTGCTCGCGGCTCGAACCGGACCGAGCTGACCCGGCGCCGGTCCAGCGGCATCGATTCAGCGGCGCCGGTTCCCATCCGGTTCTGTCGACCGCTGATCCGGCGCTGACCCGGCTCTGACTCGGCGCCGCTTCGGCTCCGACCGGCGTCGCGTCGTCCTGACAGCGTGCCCTGGGACCGAATTCGCATACGCACAGTGATCGCGGATCACGGTATGGCGAAAGAGATGCGAACAGTATTGAATTCGTCACCGCAGGTCGCTGAAACGACGTACCCTGTCTTCACCGTGACCACCGCAACACACCTGGACCCCAGGCGTCCCGAGCGCACAGAGGAAGCGCTACGCGCGCACGCCCACCCTGCGCGTAGGGCGCCGGTTTCGCGCGTCCCGCGCCGGGTCATGCGGATCGCCGTCTACGCGGCGCCAGCGTTGTGGGTGGCCTGCGTCGTGGCGCTGAGCCTGGCGCTGCAACTCGGCGTCCAACTGACGCCGCTGCTCGCCGCCGCGCCCGCCATCGCCTGCGCCGGAACGGGACGCCGCCAGTGCATCGCGCTCGGCTGCGCCTGCGCGCTGCTCGCCCTGCTGCCTTTCCGGCCCGGCTCCGAGGAGTTCGGCGAACGGCTCGTGATCGCGCCGACCATCCTCATCGTCACCTTCGCCACCTACCTCGTCGCCCAACGCAGGCTGCGCACGCAGCGCGCCTATGACGAGGTGCGGCAGATCGCGGAGGTGACTCAGCGGGTGCTGCTGCGTCCGGTGCCCGCGCGCGTCGGCCCGGTCGTGACGGCCGTGGAGTACCTGTCCGCGGCCAGCGGCGCGCAGATCGGCGGCGACTTCTACGAGATCATCGAGACTCCGTTCGGCGTGCGCGCGATCCTCGGCGACATGCGTGGCAACGGGCTCGACGCGGTGAGCGGAGCCTCCGCGCTGCTTGGTGCGTTCCGCGAGGCCGGCGCGGTCGAACCGGCTCTCGAAGCGGTGGCCGTACGGCTTGACGCAGCATTGGCCCGGCACGCTTCGGAGATACGACGCGCGCAGCTCGCGCGGCTGACGCAGCCGCAGCTCGAACTCGGCGGTCAGGGCAAGGGAAAAGCGCAGGCGCACCGCGACGCGCACGCCGAGACCTGGGCCGAGGACTTCGCGACCGCGGTCCTCGTGCAGATCCCCTTCGGCGGTACCGGCGCGAGCCAGCCCGGCGCCCCGGACGCCGCCGAAGCGACACTCGTGCTGTGCGGGCATCCCTCTCCCTTCCTGGTGCACGGCACCGAGACGCGGCCCGTCGAGTCCGCCGCGTGCAGCCTTCCCCTGGGGCTCGGCTCGCTCGTCTCCGAGCCGTACGCCGCCACCGCGGTCACCGTGCCCTTCGGACCCGATGACGCGCTCGTGCTCTACACCGACGGCGTCTCCGACGCGCGTGCCCGCTGCGGCACCTTCTTCCCGCTCGAATCGATGCTGCGCGGGGTGTGTGACCTGCCGCCGGACACGATCGCCGATTTCCTGCGCGGCCGGTTGCTCGAGCACATGCGCGGCGAGCTGAACGACGACGCCGCGCTGCTCGTGTTGCGCCGCGAGGCCTGAAAGGTCACGCTCGGACCATCCAGATCTCCGGTCGCATCGCGAAACTCCCATGCGGACGCACCGGAACGCCTGGTACAAACGGCGAAACGCAGCGCACAAGCCGCTGACGCCGCCAAAGCCGCCGGTCCGCCGCGAGAGCGCCCGCGCCCTGGAGTTGAGTCACGTGGAGTTCAAGCAATCCCGGAAGCTGTCCGAGGTCCAGTACGACCTGCGCGGTCCGGTCCTCACCAGGGCAAAGCAGCTGGAGGCCGAGGGGCACTCGATCCTCAAGCTCAACATCGGCAACCCGGCCCCGTTCGGCTTCGAGGCCCCGGACGAGCTGGTGCAGGACGTCATCCTCGGCCTGCCGGACTCCAATGGCTACGGCGACTCCAAGGGCCTGCCCTCGGCCCGGCGCGCGGTCGTGCAGTCCTACCAGACCCGCGGCCTCGTCGGCATCGACATCGAGGACGTGTACATCGGCAACGGCGTGTCCGAGCTGATCGGCATGGTGCTCAACGCGCTGCTCGACAACGGTGACGAGGTGCTGATCCCGGCGCCCGACTATCCGCTGTGGACCGGGGCCACCGCGCTGGCCGGCGGGCGGCCGGTGCACTACATGTGCGATGAGCAGGCCGACTGGTTCCCCGACGTCGCGGACATCGAGTCGAAGATCACCCCGCACACCAAGGCGATCGTGATCATCAACCCGAACAACCCCACTGGCGCGGTCTACTCGCAGCAGGTCGTCTCCGAGCTGGTCGAGGTGGCCAGGCGGCATCAGCTGCTGGTGCTGTCCGACGAGATCTACGACAAGATCCTCTACGACGACGCCGTGCACCGGCCGACCGCGCTCTCCTGCCCCGACCTGCTGACCATCACCTTCAACGGCCTGTCCAAGACGTACCGCGCGGCGGGCTACCGGATCGGCTGGATGGTGCTCACCGGCCCGAAGGAGCACGCCGCGGACTACATCCAGGGCCTCGACATCCTCGCCAATCTGCGACTCGGCCCGAATGTCCCGGTGCAGCACGCGATCCAGGCCGCGCTCGGCGGCTTCCAGTCCATCGACCGGCTCACCGAGCCCGGCGGCCGCCTGTGGGAGCAGCGCAACCGCACCCATGAGCTGCTGAACCAGATCCCGGGCGTCTCCTGCACCAAGCCACAGGGCGCGATCTACGCCTTCCCGCGGCTCGACCCCAGCGTCTACAAGATCAACGACGATGAGCAGTTCGTCATGGACCTGCTCAACGCGGAGAAGATGCTCGTCATGCACGGCACCGCGTTCAACTGGCCGAACCCGGACCACTTCCGGATCGTCACGCTGCCCCGAGTGCGCGACCTCGAAGAGGCAATCGCCGGCCTCGGCCGCTTCCTCGCGACCTACCAGCAATGACCGGTCACACCGGACGGTAGGGTCGGATCATGTCCACCGACAGCACACTTTCCGTTCGGACCTTTATCGAGCAGAACTCGGCCGGGTTCGTCGAAGACCTCAAGGACTGGCTGCGCATCCCCTCCGTTTCAGGCGACCCCGATCGGGCCGGAGACGTGCGGGCCTCGGCCGAATGGCTTGCCGCGAAGCTGCGCGCCACCGGTTTCCCGACCGTGGAGATCTGGGAGACCGCGTCCGGCGCAGGCCTGCCCACCGTGTTCGCCGAGTGGCCTTCCGGCGACCCCGACGCGCCGACCGTGGCGGTATACGGCCACCACGACGTACAGCCCGCGACCCCTCTTGAACTGTGGGAGACCGCGCCCTTCGAGCCGACCGTGCGTGACGGCAAGCTCTTCGCCCGCGGCGCCTCCGACGACAAGGGCCAGCTCTTCTTCCACGTGCTCGGCGTGCGCGCGCACCTGGCCGCTACCGGCCGCACTGCGCCCGCGGTGAACCTCAAGCTGATCGTCGAGGGGGAGGAGGAGTCCGGCTCGCCGAACTTCGCCCCGCTGCTGCGCGACCACGCCGAACGGCTGGCCTGTGATGTCGTGGTCGTTTCGGACACCGGCATGTGGGACAGGGACACCCCGTCGACGGTCACCGGTATGCGTGGCCTGATCGCCGCGCAGATCGACGCACGCGGCCCGAGCGGCGATGTGCACTCCGGCTCCTTCGGCGGCGCCATCCCGAACCCGATCACCGAACTGGTCCGGTTGCTCGCGGGCCTGCACGACGAGAACCGGCACGTCACGCTGCCCGGCTTCTACGACGGCATCGTCGAGCTGACCGAGCGCGAGCGCCAGCTGTTCGCGAAGCTGCCCTTCGACGAGGCCGCCTGGCTGCGCACCGCCAAGTCCCCGGCCGCCATCGGCGAGGCCGGATTCAGCACCCTTGAGCGGATCTGGGCGCGGCCGACCGCCGAGATCAACGGGATCTGGGGCGGGCACACCGGGCACGGCTCGAAGACCATCGTGCCGTCCGAGGCGCACGCCAAGCTTTCCTTCCGGTTGGTCGCGGGTCAGGACCCGGCGCAGGTACGTAAGGGCCTTGAGGCGTGGCTCGCCGAGCGTATGCCCGAGTGGATCGAGTACGAGCTCTCCTTCGAGGGCGAGGGCGTGCGCCCGTGCCTCACACCGCTCGACCATCCCGCGCTGCAATCCATCACCCGCGCGCTCGGCCGTGCGTTCGCCGATGACCCGGACGGTGAGCGGCGCGAGATCCTCTACACCCGCGAAGGCGGATCCGGACCCGAGGCTGACTTGCAGGACGTGCTCGCCGCGCCGGTGGTCTTCCTCGGCGTCTCGCTGCCTGAGGACGGTTGGCACGCCCCGAACGAGCGTGTGGACGTGGCGAACCTGCTCAAGGGCGCTGAGGCCGCGGCTTACCTATGGGAAGATCTCGCCGGGAACAAGTGATTACGCAGCGTCGTTGCAGACGTGGGGTACCGCTTGGTACCCGCCCAAGGGAGGGAAACGAGCGATGGCCGACCACCGCGACGCGGCGACCGGACCGCTCGGACGGCTCGCCTTGGCGCGCGGCGCCGTAGATCGCACCGCTGAGCTCCGCCTCGACGAACTGGCCCTCGCCGCCGCCTGGTCGAATCCGGACACCCGGGTGCTGGTGGTCAGCGAGGGCCGGGCGTTCGTGCTCGACGAGCCGGATCCGGTCGTGCCCGGCTCGACCAAGCCGCGGTTGGTGACCCTGCCTTCGTACGACGCCCCGGAAGGCGAGCGCTTTCTGCTCGGCCGGGACGAGAGCGGCTTCACCTACTTCGCGGTTCCCGCCGAGACGCTGCCTGGTCGCATGGATGGCGACGCACGGCCCGCGTCGCTGCGTGAGGTCGGCGTGCACCTCTCGGACCGGGACGCCGGCCTGCTGACGCACGCGGTCGCACTCGAGCACTGGCATCGCAGTCACCGCTACTGCTCGCGCTGCGGCCACCCGACCGAGGTCGCCGCGGCCGGGCACATCCGCCGCTGCGCGAACTGCGGAACCGAGCACTACCCCCGTACCGACCCGGCCGTGATCATGGCGGTCACCGATGCCGACGAACGGCTGCTGCTCGGCCGCGGCTCCGCCTGGGACCAACGCCGCTTCTCCGTCCTGGCCGGCTTTGTCGAGCCCGGAGAGTCGCTGGAACAGGCGGTCGCCCGCGAGGTGGCCGAGGAGGCCGGGTTGACCGTGACCTCGGTGACCTACCTGGGCAGCCAGCCATGGCCGTTCCCCTGCAGCCTGATGCTTGGCTTCACCGCGACCGTGGACGACCCGGAGCGGGTGCGCGCGGACGGCGAAGAGGTGCTGGAAGTGCGCTGGTTCACCCGCGGTGAACTGGCCGAGGCGGCGGCTTCGGGGGAGGTCGTGCTCTCCGGCCAGATCTCGATCGCGCGCTCGCTGATCGAGCACTGGTACGGCGGTCCGCTGGCTGAGGCAGCGCGCTAGCGCGCGAGGAACATCGCTTGCTTGGTGTGTACAGCGAGCTCAGCGCTGCGGCGTAAGCCTGCGGCCGGTGCGCGTCTCGAAGAAGTGCACCGAGTCCAGCGAGAGTTCCAGGCCCACCGCGGAGCCCGGACGCGGCGTGGCATGCGGTTCGCAGCGCACCACGATCGTCTTGCGGCCCTCGCCGACGCCGGTCGAGCAGTGCGCGTAGGCGACATAGCCGAGGTTCTCGACGGCTTCAACGTGCGCGTACAGGCCGCTGCCAGGTGATGTGATCTGCACGGTGTCCGGGCGGAAGCCGACGGTCACCTCGGGCACCTGCAACTCTGCGGTGGTCTTGCGATCCAGTGGCAGCTCGATCACGTTCACGTCACCGAGCACAGCCCAGTCGTACTCGACCCGCGCCTTGATCAGGTTCATCGGCGGCGAGCCGACGAACGCGCCGACGTAAGCGTTGAGCGGGTTCTCGTAAAGGGCGCGCGGCGTATCGCACTGCAACAGCACGCCGTCCTTCATCACCGCGATGCGGTCGCCCATCGTCATGGCTTCGATCTGATCGTGCGTTACATAGATCGTGGTGGCCTGAAGCCGCCGCTGCATGTTCACGATCTGGGTACGCACGTCCGTGCGCAGCTTTGCGTCAAGGGCACCGAGCGGCTCGTCCATCAGGAAGACCTTCGGCTCACGCATCATGGCGCGGCCCATCGCGACTCGCTGTTGCTCGCCACCGGAAAGGGTGCGCGGCATGCGGTCGAGCGTCGGGGTCAGGTCGAGCTGTGCGGCCATCCGCCGCACCCGCCGCGCGACCGCCGAGTGTGGCGCTCCGGTCAGCGACAGCCGGAAGCCGAGGTTCTCGGCGACCGTCATCTGTGGATACAGCGCGTAATTCTGGAACACCATCGCGATGTCGCGATCGCCGGGCTGAGACTCGGTGACGTCCACGCCGTCGATGAAGACCGCACCGCTGTCCACGGTCTCCAACCCGGCTAGCATCCGCAGCGCCGTGGTCTTGCCGCAGCCGCTGGCGCCGAGCAGCACCATGAACTCGCCGGACTCGACCGTGAGGTTCAAACAGTCGACGGCCGGACTCTTCGTTCCCAGATATGTATGGGACGCATCGACGAACTCGACGGAAGCCATGCTCTCCACCCGGACCAGTACCGAACACTGCGTTGTGCGTGTGCTGATGTACCTTTGGTGCGGTGTGCTCTGGTGCCACTGCCGCGGCGCGCGCAAAGGCACGACACGGCAGTAGGCGCAACCTACTCCGGGTGAACGCTGTTTGGCGAGGGTGTTACACAGTCGTCAGGCGAGTTTCGCCTGGACCTGAGCGAGACTCGGGTTTGTCAGCGCCGATCCGTCCGGGAACGTCACAGTAGGCACCGTCTGGTTACCGTTGTTCACAGACATCACATAATCAGCAGCTTCCGGCTGCCTTTCGATGTCGACCTCGATGTACTGGATCCCGGCCCGCTCCAGCTGACCCTTGAGCCGGCGGCAGTACCCACACCAGGGTGTCGAGTACATCGTGATCTGCGCTGCCATTGCTACTCCGTTTCCGCTCGTCCGGTCGCTTCACCGGCTATCCGAATAACCACCGCGCCGTCCGCAGTCTTCCCCGCATACCGTCCTCCACAGAATCGGCCCAGTCCTCAGCGCGCTGTCGGTGCCGCCTGAGAGTATGGCTCCCATGACCAACCCGACCGCGGCCGACAGCGGGGAGGCCCTGCTCGCCGGACTGGACCCCGAACAGCGCGCGGTCGCCACCGCACTGCATGGCCCGGTGTGCGTGCTGGCCGGCGCCGGGACGGGCAAGACCAGGGCGATCACGCACCGTATCGCTTACGCGGTGGCGCAGGGTGCCTTCCCGGCGAACCAGGTGCTCGCGGTCACCTTCACCGCGCGCGCGGCTGGGGAGATGCGCGGTCGGCTGCGCATGCTCGGGGCGGGCACAGTACAGGCGCGAACCTTCCATGCGGCCGCGCTGCGTCAGTTGCAGTACTTCTGGCCGCACACGGTTGGCGGGCCGCCACCGCAGCTGATAGACACCAAGCTGCCGCTGATCTCGGAGGCGGTCGCGGCCTGCCGGATGCGCGCGGACCGCACCGAATTGCGTGACCTGGCCAGCGAGATCGAGTGGGCCAAAGCGACCCAGAGCACCCCGGACGACTACCCGGCGGCCGCGGCGAAGGCCGGGCGCCTGCCGCCGCGCGAGCCCGCCGAGACCGCCCGGGTATACGCGGCCTACGAGGCGGCGAAGCGCGATCGCGGCATGATCGACTTCGAAGACGTGCTGCTGCTGACCATCGGCGTGCTGGAGACCCGCCCGGACATCGCGGACCGGGTGCGTGATCAGTACCGGCACTTCGTCGTGGACGAGTACCAGGACGTCAACCCACTGCAACAGCGGCTGCTCGATTGCTGGCTCGGGAAACGCGACTCGGTGTGCGTGGTCGGCGACGCGAGCCAGACCATTTACTCGTTCACCGGGGCAACGCCCGAGTACCTGCTCGGTTTCCCGGACCGCTACCCGGACGCGACTGTGGTGCGGCTGGTGCGTGATTACCGGTCCACGCCTCAGGTCGTGGCGCTGGCCAACGCGCTGCTGAGCGAGGCGCCCACCGACACTCTCGCGCAGCGCCGGACCGCGCGGGCGAGGGTCGAACTGGTCGCGCAACGGCCGCCGGGCCCGGCCGTCGAGTACGAGGAGTACTCCGACGAGACCGTCGAGGCCGAAGGCGTCGCGAAGTGGATCAGGCAGCTGATCGACGCGGGCACCCGCCCGGCCGGGATCGCGGTGCTGTTCCGGATCAACGCGCAGTCCGAGGCCTATGAGCAGGCGCTCGCGGACCTCGGCGTGCCCTACGTAGTGCGCGGCATCGAGCGGTTCTTCGACCGGCCCGAGGTGCGCCAGGCCAAGACGCTGTTGCAGGGTGCCGCGGTCGCCGCCGTGGGCGCGGAGGCCGAACCGCTGCCAAGTGCGGTGCGCGCGGTGCTTTCCAGCACCGGCAGCTGGAGTCTGACGCCACCAACCGGTTCCGGCCGCAGCCGCGAGGCGTGGGAGTCGTTGGCCGCGCTAGCCGCCTTGTCAGACGAGTACGCATCCGCACATCCCGAGGCTGGCCTGCCCGAGTTCGTGCGTGAGCTGGACGCCCGCGCCGCCGTGCAGCACGCCCCGGTCGTCGATGGGGTCACCCTGGCCTCATTGCACTCCGCGAAGGGCCTGGAGTGGGACGCGGTCTTGCTCGTCGGACTTACCGAGGGCCTGCTGCCGATCAGCTACGCCGAAACCCCGGACCAGGTAGAGGAGGAGCGGCGGCTGCTATACGTCGGGGTGACCCGGGCGCGCGAGCGGCTGCGGCTGTCCTGGGCGCTGGCCCGGTCGCCCGGCGGACGGGCCTCACGCCGGCCGTCCCGGTTCCTCGACGCCTTGCGCGAGGCTCAGGAGGCGCGTTCCGGCGGACCTGGCGGCTCGGTCGTGCGCGGCAGAGGGAGCGGCGCGGGACGCGGCGGCGAGGAGACCAAGCGTTCGCGGCGCTCCGGGCCGGTGCGCTGCCGGGTGTGCGGCCGCGCGCTGATCGAGGCGGTGGAACGCAAGCTCGGTCGCTGCGCCGACTGCCCGTCAGATCTCGACGAGGCGCTGTTCGAGCGGCTGCGCGAGTGGCGTTCCGCGCGCGCGAAGGAGCAGTCGCTTCCGGCGTACTGCGTCTTCACCGACGCGACGCTGACCGCGATCGCCGAATCGCGCCCCGCCGACCGAGCGGCGCTGGCCGGGATTCCGGGCGTCGGCGCGACCAAGCTGGACCGCTACGCGGAAGAGGTGCTGACGTTGCTCGGCGCCTCAGAAGGCACGGCGGACGAGGATGGCGCCAGTGTCGATGGAGCGCACGAGGACGGCGCCGACGACGCCGAAGACGTAGCCGAACTGTTCTAGGGCCCGATCCGTGCCTGGTCTGGCTAGAAGGTCTCGCTCGCTGACGGAATCGCGCACCTGTCGTCGGCGTACTGGATCGCGCCGTTGATCAGTTCCTGCAGCGAACCGTGCATCTTGCCGTTGATCGTCAACACCCGAACCACGACGGTCACCGGGTCGCGCTGCTTCAGCGCGTGCGGTGCGGCCTCGCATTCGCCGCGGGTGTACATCCGCAAATTGGTCGTGGCGTTTGGCGGAATGACAACCTGCTGGTGATCCCAGATCAGCTTCGGCGCGTTCGGCACGGTCAGGCCGATCACCGTGACCTGGTACGGGCTGTCATTGCGGATCGGCACCGTCACGGCCGTGTAGTCGCCCGGCGATACGTACGTCGAAAGGTCCGCGCCCGAACGGATCACCGCCGAGTTGTTCGCGGCCCTGACTTTGTACCCGTGGTTGTACACCCAACTGCCGACCGCACCCGCGATCGCCGCCACTGCCACGAGCACGGCCACGCCGACGCGACGCCGCCGGTGCACCGGGGAAACGGCAGAATCAGCGGAACCGGCGACAACATCCGACACTTCGGAGCCAGAAGCGGGTTCGGCGTCGGTCACCCTCGGCTCCGCTGCCGCCGATGGCGTCAAGTCCGCATCGCCCTTGTCGCTCACCGCGTGCACACCCTTCCCTGGAGCGCGGCCGCCGTGGTGTCGATGACCAGATACGCCTTGTGCATGACCTTGTTCGTGTCTCGCAGCTCGAAGGCGATCGCCGTCGGCTGTTGCTGCTGCTCCGCACTCCCGCCGTGCACCAGCGCGCGCGCCACGGCTGCCGCCGCATCACAGCTCACCGTCACCGTGCCGACGAAGTGGATCGTCCCGTTGCCGAGGATGTAACCGGTCCCGTTGTCCGGCCGCAGCCCGACCGCGCCGGCCAGATACGGGCCGGTCAGCGTGCCCGGCGTTATCACAATGCCGTCCGGGCTGTCGTTCGCGATCGAGATGGAGACTTGCGCGGTCTGACTACCGGTAAGCACTTGGCTCGGCAGCACTTCATAACGCGGCGCCGCGCCGCCGACCGGCATGATCTGCACCTCCGGCTGCCCGCCGAGATGCACCACCGCGATGCCTCGGTTCGACACGGCGCGAGTACCTAAGAACACTGAGCTGCACAGCGTCCACCCGAGCGCGCCGACGACTACGACCAACATCACCCAGTCCGCGGATCGCTTCGTCCGCTGCCAGCCCGGCCCCGCGAAGTAACGCGACGCCCGGCCAGATACCGCGCCAGATACCGCGCCGAAGATCGCCGCGAACGCGGTGGCCAGGCGAGAGCGCGCCGCAACGCGGCCATCGCCCCCGGTCACGGACGCGCCATCGTCGCCGTCGCCGGCGGGCGTTTCCGCGGCGGGCGCGGATGATTCGGTGCTGGTTGACACAGTTCTAGATGACGCGAGGCGCGGCATCGGTGTTCCCGTCTTTATCGAGTCGTGCCCTGCCACTTTTCCCCGAGAAGTTCGGCCGCAAGGGGTGACACTGCCGATCAACCATGACAGGATAGTGGGGCGGAACGCGGGGGACGCCAACGCGTCTGTTCCATCAGAACTTAGCAACCCTCGCTCTCCGTCCTGATAAAAGCGCAGCTCAAAAATGGTTTGCGCCGCCGGAGTAGCTTACCCTAGCCTCTCCAGCACACGGATTCGGCCGTTTTCCCGACCGAATCCACCTGGCAGAACCACCCGACCGTGGAACCGCCGACATCGACTCGCCCTCGATGACGGCCGAGAAAAGGCAGGAGGCGAGACCAGTGAGGAACGAATCCATGGTGACGACGATTCCGTCCGCAGCGGTCCTGTCGGCCTGCCCAGCGCTGTCGGATGTCGCCGCTACGTTCGCTCCCGCCGCCCTTTCCCTCAGCTCCGCCGCCGCCCAGGTCTGGGCCGGCGCGTTGGTGCGACCGCAGGGACGCGTCGAGGCCATCGGTGCCGGCTATGCCGCCGCCCCGGCCGTCGCCGTGAAGCGACGCGAAGTCGATCGTGACGTCAATGGCAGCACGACGGCCAGCGGCAAGCGTGTGATCGCGAACGGTACCACCGGCAGCACCAAGCAGCAGGACCAGCTTCACCTGATGTCCCGTCGGGACCCACGACCCTGGAGACCACCGGTCTGACTACCAGTCAGACGAGCGACCTCCAGGCCGCGGAACCCGAATATCCGGGATCCGCGGCCTTCTTGTTCCTCCGGCAGAAAACCGGTGGTGCGAGGGGCGGCGGGACCTGAACCGCATTCAGATCACGACCGAGGAAGACGGCGAGTTGACCGAGACAGCGAAGGTCGAAACCCGCAGCCAGACCCCCAGCACCACCGCAGTGAACCCGGGCCCCGCAGCCGGCGGCGCCGAGACCGAGAGGAAGGAATCAACGATGCAGTTGACCGTGTTCGAGCCGGTCGCGCTCGCCGACGACCTGCCCTGCCGCTCCACCGACCCGGAGCTGTTCTTCGCGGAGTCGCCGGCCGATGTCGAGCTCGCGAAGAGCATCTGCACCGCCTGCCCGATCCGGGAGGCCTGCCTCTCCGGAGCCCTTGAGCGCAAGGAGCCGTGGGGCGTCTGGGGCGGCGAGCTCTTCGTCCAGGGCGTGACCGTGGCCCGCAAGCGGCCGCGTGGACGTCCGCGCAAGACCGACGTCGTCGCCGTCGCGGCTTAGGCGAAGACGACCCACAAGCAGCAAACAGGCAACACCCACCGAAGAAGAAAGTGACTAACCCCGATGTCCACCACTGATCTGTTCGTTTCCCCGGTCTCCGGCCACGCCAACCCGTCCGACCTGCGAGTCAGGAGCAACGTCATGCTGCACACGCACTATCAGCTGGTACAAGAACTCCATCGTGAACGCTTACGACAAGCGGAGGCACACCGCCTCCACCGCGCAGTGCTGCGGGCGCGCCGCGCGCTCGCCCAGCAGCTCATGCGATAACGCGGAGCAGGTGGCAGTACCGGTAGCAGAGAACTGAAGCGGCTTGCCCGCCCCGGGACGGACCCCGGGGCGGGCAAGCCGCTTCGTTTTCGCTCAGCGCGTCAGATGCTCACTGCGTAACGCGCTCACGCCTTACCGATCAGCGCCTTGGCCGAGGAGATCAGGGCCGGCGCGCTGTTGTGTCCCGATCCCTGGATCCCGTGCGGCGCGAGCGCGGCGTGCGCGTACGGTGAGAACCCACCGTCGAAGAACTGGCCGTTGATCAGCTGGTTCATCTGCGCCGCGATCGCATCACGCTGCTGCCCGAGCGCCGCGAGCTGCGCGTCGGTCTGCAGATAAGTCGCGTCGCCCGGCGAGCTGGACTCGATCGCCGCGGTCGCCTTCTTCAGCGTCGCCGTGGCGAACTCGCCCACTGAGGCGTTCAGCTGCTTATACACAGCGGACAGCGCCTCGTACAGCGGCAGTGCGCGCTGCACCGAGCGCGGCAGCGCCTGCGGCTTGAGGAAGCCGATCAGCGGAACGCCGTCGTAAGCGTAATCGTCGCTAAGCCCGAGCAGCGCCATCATCGTCGGCCGGATGTCCGTGTGGTCAGACCACACCGCGTTGGTCACGCCGAGGTGCTTAACGCCGGGTCCGACCAGGCCGAGCCAGGTGGTGTTGATGTCGGGGGAGAAGTCGCCGTGGTTCCACGCGAACGCCGCCTCCGCCTGCACGCACGGCGAGTTGCAGTTCGCCGCGGCGCCGTAGACGAAGTAGTCCGGATCGGCGAACTCGGTCACCGTCGGCGTGCGCAGCGGATCGCCGCTGACCATGTGCAAGATATTCATCTCGGTCTGATCGGCCAGGTAGTTGGCGATCGGGGCGGTCGTGCCGGTGTACGGGTTGGTCGCGGTGACCGCGGCGACCGCCTTCTCGAAGGACCTGGTCGTCGGGTCGTTCTGCGCCGGGTTGCCGTTGAGGTAGTAGTTCGGCGCCGAGTCCGCGTGCACGCCGAACGGCGTCGTCGTGTTCTGCTGCGTCGCGAGCAGGCCCTTGATGTTCGCGTTGACCTCGCCGATCTGCGAGTACGTGCACGGGATCGTCACGCCGTCGCAGTTCGCCGGGCTCGGCTTGCTGCCGACGAAGTGGTCGTTCTCGTCGGAGGTGACCACGAACAGGGTGTTGCTCTTGTTGATCCCGTCCTTAGCCAGGCGGGTGAAGAACTGGCCGAACGCGGTGTCATACGACTTGAGCGCCGCGACATAACCGGCCTCGCCGGGCCCGTATGCGCTGACGGTGTTGTGGTTGTCGTGCGCGTCGGAGATGTACGCGTACGTCACCGGGACGCCCGCTTCCTGCATCTGCGCGACGTAGCCGAGGCTGTTGGCCGCGGTCATGCCGTCGAAGCCCGGGAAGCCCTTGACGCCGTTCGCATCGGTGATCGGAGTGCTGCCGTCCACCTGGGTGACCGGTCCGTTCGGCGAGATCGCCGGGTTGGTGTACTTCGCACCGAACAGGCCCTGGTAGCCGGTGTAACCGCCGGGCTCATCGGGCAGCACGTCGGGCTTGGCGTTCGGCGAGCCGGCGCACAGCGTCGAGTCCTTGGCGCAGTGCACGCCGATGCCGACGAAGTCGGTGAAGGCCAGGCTGGGGTTCGCCTTCAGCTCCGCGGCCTCGGCCGAGTTGGCGCCGAACACCTTCGGGATGTCGATGTTCGTGTTCTCCAGGATGGTGTTCGCCGTCGACACCGCGCCGAAGTCGCAGCCGGCCCTGGTGTAGCCGACCCAAGGCGCCGGGGTGTTCTTGCCGCTCTGGGTGACCATCTCAGGCGCCGTGTCGGTCGGCGTCGGAGTGGAGGAGTCGGCGACGCCGTCGGTCCAGTAGGCGAAGGACGCGGCCGAGTTCGTGGTGCCGTTCGGGTTGTAGTACCGGAACGAGTTGGAGACCGGCTGGCCGTGGTTCGAGCCGTACAGGCCGGTGATCGAGGTGAGGATGTCGTTGCCGGTGTGCGCGATCAGCGGCGTGTGGTGGTTCGAGTCCATCGTGCCGTTAGCGGTGAGGAAGTTCAGCAGGTTCGGCATCTGCTCCAGGTCGCTGGGCACGTTCGGGTTGTCCCTGGTCAGGTGCACATTGTCGAACTGAAGGTAGATCACGTGCTTGGTCGCGCTGCCCGGCTGGCTCAGTAGGCAGCCCGGATCGGCGCTGGCCGCGGCCTTGCCCGATTTGACCGCGCCCGCCGTGGTTCCCGCCTGCGCGGCCGCGGCCGAGGTGCCCGCGACCAGCGCCACCGCGATCAGCGGTACGAGGCCGCGCACACGGCCCCGCTTTCCCGTGCTTTCCATCCGATTCCCTCTCCCAAGGTCGAGACTTCAGCATCCTGATGCTCGAGGCGACCGCTGCGCGGCCAGATACGACCTAAGCGCAGCCGGGCCGCATTGTCATCGGTGAAATCCCTCAAACTCGAGTGATTTTCCGGCGGCAGGGGTCGGAGGATCGCACCTTTATCGCAGAAGGCTGCTGGTGGCGGGCCTGGTACCGGCAAATCTCGGCGACGCGCGCCCCATCGGGCGCTAGCATCGAGCCATGATCCCGGTCACCGAGAAGGAACTGCGCGAGTCCTTCGTGAACTGCTCGAAGGGGGAGGCGGCCAGGATCAACCCGCCGGCCGGTCTGCCCAGGCTGCCGTGGCAGGATCTCGACTTCCTCGGCTGGCGCGACCCGAAGGCCCCGGATCGCGGCTACCTGGTCGCCGAGTACCGCGACCGGCTGGTCGGCTTGACCATGCGGGTGCCGACAGGTGTACGCCGGGCCCTGGTGAAGACGACGGTCTGCTCGATCTGCGTGACCGCGCATCCCGGCTCGGGCGTCTCGCTCTTCGCCGCCCCGAAGGCCGGCCCCAGCGGGCGGCAGGGCAACACGGTCGGTACGTATATCTGCGCTGACCTGGCCTGCCCGCTGTACGTGCGCGGCAAGAAGATGTCTGATCTCGGTTCGCGCTTCGAGGAATCGATGACGCTGGACGAGCAGGTGGCCCGCACGATGCTGAACCTTGAGCAGTTCCTCGACCAGGTCTTCAAGCCCTAAGGAGCCGAGCAGCCAGCCGGATCCGGGCAGTTAGGGCGAGCCCTTAGTTGAACCCCGGCAGCCAGGCGTTCAGTTCGCCCCGCACCGGGACGGTCGCGCCGAGCTGGCACAGGATGCCGAGGCCGCCCATAGTGACCCGGTGAATGAGCAGATACGACGGCGGCAGGTTGAGCCTGCGGCCGAGCGAAGCGGCCGGGTTCTTGCCGTTAGCGAGATGCGCGGCCTGTTCGCGCAACCATTCGCGGCTGAAGGAGAACTGCGGTTCGCGCAGCGGCTCGATCAGCGGGGCGAGATAGTCGAGCACTGCCTGCGGATCGAGCTCGGTGCCCGGCTTGAGGAAGCCCTCCGCGCGCAACGTGTGCGCCACCTCTTCGGCATTCCCGGCCAGCGCGCCCCGCAGCGCCACCCCGATCGCCTCGGGCATCCCGTTCGGCAGCCGGTTGACCGCGCCGAAGTCCAGCACGCCGAGTCGCCACTGTTGCGGGTCATCGGGGTCCACATCGGCGATGTCCGCGCCCGGCTCGGCCGGCAGCAGCCGGAAGTTGCCCGGGTGCGGGTCTGCGTGAAGCAAACCGACGCGTTGCGGACCTGAATAGAGGAACCGGACAAGCAGCGTGCCCGCGCGGTCGCGTTGCGCCTGCGTCCCGGAGGCGATCACAGAGGCCAGCGGGATACCAGGCAGCCACTCGGTGACCAGGATCGTGCCCGCCTGCTCGACCACGTCCGGCACCGTGATGTCCGGGTCGTCGGCGTAGCCCTTCGCGTAGTTCGACTGGGCCTCGGCCTCCGCCGCGTAGTCCAGTTCCTCGGCGATCCGCGCGCGCAGTTCCGTGATCAGCGGCTTCACTTCGATCCCGGGCACCAGCAGGCTGAACAGCCGGGAGACTCGGGCCAGCTGGTTGAGGTCGCCGAGCAGCGCCTTGCCCGCACCCGGGTACTGGATCTTCACCGCGACGTCACGGCCGTCCTGCCACACCGCGCGGTGTACCTGGCCGATCGAGGCGGCGGCGGCCGGCTTGTCATCGAAGGAGACGAACTTCTCCCGCCAATGCGGCCCGAAGGCCGCGGCCAGGGACTTGTGGACCGAGGCCGCGGGCAAGGCGGGCGCGCTCTCCTGAAGCCCCGTCAGCGCCGCGCGATAAGGCCTGGCCAGCTCATCCGGCAGCGCCGCCTCGAATACCGAGAGCGCCTGGCCGAACTTCATCGCCCCGCCCTTGAGCTCGCCCAGCACCCGGAAGAGCTGCTCGGCGGTGCGCTGCTGCACCTCGGTGAGCACCGCGGCAGCAGGTGCCCCGCCCAGCCGCTTGCCCAAGCCCACGGTGGCCCGGCCGGCCAGGCCGAGCGGCAGCGTCGCCAGCTTGGCGGTACGGGCTACTGCGTTGCGCGGCACGTCACTCACATGGTCCATTCTGCCAGGCCGATCGTGGATAAAGGCGGTGCGGCCGCTTCGAAGAGACGCAGATCATCGTCGCCGAGATCGCTGGCCACACAGGCGCACGCCGGGTGCTCGGCAACTGTGAACCGCTCCGGAAGCGCATATGGCAACGCAAAGGACCACACTGCCCCCACGCTCGGCGGCAGTTGCCCGTCGAGATAGGCGAGCGCGTGCAGCACCGTGTAGCTGGCGGCGAGCGCGGACAAGGTCGTGTCACAGGCCGGCCGTGCGGAGGCGCCCTCCACCGCGAGTCCGGCCTGAGTGCGTGGCCAGAGCGGATCGCGGTCGGCCACCGCGAGATCGCGACAGCGGCTACACGGCGTGCGCCGCGGTACGACGAGCGGCCCGAGTACCGCACGGTCTTCGCATACCTCGACGAGCAGATGCGGTACCAGACGTCGGCTCAGATCGAGCAGCAACTCGGTCGGCGGCCGCTCGCCAGGGGCGACGATGACCAAGTCCGCCGCGGTGCGCCGCGAGGCGAGCACGGTGTTCGCGGACGGAGCGAGAAGGCGGATTGCGCGGGCTACGGCGTCCTGGCGGCGGGTCCCGGCGTCTTCGTCGCGATAAGCGCCGGGTCCGGTGTCCTCGTGCCGGACTGCCGAACCGTCGACCGGAACGATGGTGCCGACCCCGGCCGCTGCCAGCCGCAGCGCCGTCTGTGCGCCAACTCGGCCAAGCCCGTGCACCGCCACCGAGAAGCCGCGCCGCCGCTCCAGGGCGCGCACGGCTCCGCCGGGCAGCCGATGGCGCAGCCCCAGGCCGCTGAGATCGGGATCGAGGCGGGCGCGTTCGCCGGGCGAGAGGGCGGCCAGTGCCGAGGTGTCGAGGGCCGCATCGTCGAGGCAGCCGTCCGCGGCCAGTCGGTCAAGCAGTTCCAGCGTGTCGCGGCGGGCTACGCCGATGCGTTCGGCGTATGCGAGCAGGGCTTCGATGTCGCGAGTGCCGTCCAGTGCGTCGATCACGGCGCGAACCGTGGCCGTCATCCGGTAGCGATGGCTGGTGGCCGGACCCCGGCCGAGCTGAAGGGTGCGCTCGTCGTGCCAGATGCGGCTCAGCGCCGGCTTGAGGACCGGTCGCATCGCGCTCAGGGCCCTCCGGGAATGTGGATCGTGAATTGTGGATCGAGAACTGTTCAACGCGGCTGCGATGTTCAACGCGGCTTCGCCGTGGCAGCGCCGGACGCCCAAGCGTCCGGCGCCTCTGCGCCGGCAGCCGCTCGATCACGCCTTGCCGAGAATCCGGTTCACCTTGGTGCCGCAGGTCGGACAAGTGCCCTGCGCCATTCTGCGCCCCGAGTCGCTGATCTTGATCTCGCCGGTGAAGTGCCGCTTCTCCTTGCACTTCACGCAGTAAGCCTCGCCCGTGTACGTCTCGGCCATGGTCGGCCCTCCTGTTGTTCCTGACTCTTCGCGATGGACCGCGATCGTGCGCCCTGCTCCGCCGGGCTCGGCGGTCGGGCGATAGGCCACCCTACGCGAGAGCACACACCGCACACGCATCGTGGCCCATGCGAGCGGCTGGAGCGCTAAGTGGTACCCACCTGAGGGTGATTAGTCACACCGCGATGGGGTTTTGCAGCGGGATTGTGCAGCGGGGATTGATCACCCGCGCGACCGGAATCCGGCAGAGAACACGCCGCGGGGCCCCCAGGCGCACGCTCCACCGACCGGGGCTTTACGCCGCCGCGGCGGGAGCTGTTTTCCGAGAGCCCCGCATCCAGAGAGCGACGCTACGGGCTGGCGGGGCCGACCGTCAATCGGATCCCACGGACGGCTGTGGATAACCCTGGGGACAACCTGGGGACAGTCCGGCGCGCCTTTGTGGACATCCTCGGTCTCCCTGTGGACAAACCTGTGGATCTGGTTGTCGCACCCCCGCTGACCAGCAGCGGCAAAAAATCTTGTGGAATTGACGAAAACCCGGTCTCCGACGGGCTGTGGACAAGTTTTCGGTCCGCTGGGCCCGCCGGGACGGGCCGAAAAGGCGTTCAGCCGCTAATTTGGTGGACATGGCAGCGGACCACACCGACCGGCCGGCCGCCGGGTCCGGCGCCGCCGACCCGGCCGTCGAAGTGCGCCGTTCGCCGCGCCGCCGCCGTACCGTCTCCGCGTATCGCGAAGGTGACCGAACGGTCGTGCTGATCCCGGCGCAGATGTCCGCCGGGGAGGAGGAGCGCTGGGTTCGAGCGATGCTCGACCGGCTCGAACGCCGGGAGCGGCGTAGCGCACTGAATGAGCCGGAACTTGCCCGCCGCGCGATGGCGCTGTCTGCGCAGTACCTCGCCGGTCGCGCCCGGCCGGTCTCGGTGCGCTGGGTGAGCAACCAGGCCGCCCGCTGGGGCTCCTGTACTCCGGTCGACGGCACCATCCGGATCTCGGATCGCGTCCGTGGCCTGCCGGAATACGTCCTGGACTACGTGCTGCTGCATGAACTGGCGCATCTGCTGGTCCCCAACCACGGCGCTAAGTTCTGGGCGCTGCTGGACGCGTATCCCCGCACCGAACGCGCCCGCGGCTACCTCGAGGGCTATGCCCGCTCGGACGGGTCGGCCGACCGAGACGGCGACGACCAGGACAGTGACGACTCAGACAGTGACGATCAAGACGACGACGCGAAGAACTCGGCGTCAGAGGAAGTCGAAGACTAGCCACGTGGGGCGGGTCCGACGGTGAAGAACCGGTCGGACCCGCCCCACGGTGAACTACAGGCCAGGTAGCCAAGTTGCTAGGCCGCTTGTGCCCGCGGCGATCGGGCGCACGCAATGCCTCAGCCTTAGCGACCCTTCGCCGCGTCCTTCACGTTGTCGCCAGCCTTCTTCAGCGAACCCGCGGTCTTGTCCTTCTTGCCTTCGAGTTCGGTGCTGCGGTCTCCTGCGGCCCGGCCGACCTTCTCCTTGACCTTGCCCTTGACCTTCTGCGCCTGGTGGCCGGCCTTGTCAGCCATGTCGTCGGCGGTCATCTCCGGTCCGTCCCTTCTTGCTCGACTTCAGTCGAGCAACCGGGTAACCGGGATCGGCCCAAGCATTCGGTCTCGCGTCAGCCGGCCCCGAAGCAGACGAAGCCGCGCGCGTCCGGAACCGCCCGCTGCGCCTTGACCAGTGCCAGCGCCGGAGGGAACCGCTCGGCAAGTGCGCCATGGAACACGTTCATCAGCTCGCGCGTCTCTTCGTCCCCGACTGGCGCGACCGACGCGATCAACGTGCGGGTGCCGAGCGCGAACACGGCGCTGGCCACGCCCATCAGCTCATCACCCGGCCGGATGCCGGATAGCGCCGCGTCACAGGCCGAGAGCACCAGCGTGGCCGGGGCCTGCCGGATGCCTTCCAAGTCGTAGACGGTAAGCGGTCCGTCCGCCAACTCCAGGCTGGAGAAGAGCGGATTATCCGATCGGAACCGGCCGTGCGCCGCGATGTGGGCCAGTTGCGCGCCGTCCAGCGCTTCAGCGACCGCTTGCGCCGTGGCGTCCGCGCCGACCAGCGGCTTGGCGAGCGGATACCGGTGCGCCAGGTCGCCGATCTCGGCCTCGGCGTGCGGCAGACCAGGGCCGTAAGCGAGCACCACCTGCTCGGCCAAGCGATCCTGCTGAGCCGCGGTCCTCAGCGCATGCGCATCACGTGCCGCCTGCTCGTCAGGAGCGCGCGCAGAACGTCTCCGCACGGCGTCGTCGCCGACGTCTCTAGGTGTTCGAGGCTTCGCCAGCTCGTCCTCGGCCTGAGCATTGACGGCCGTCAGCCACGAGCGCGCCGACGGAGACACCGTCACCTGGCGGCCCGTCAGCGATGGCAGCACGGACCAGGCCAGCGCGTGCAGCGAGCCGGTCGGCACCAGCACCAGTGGCCGATCCCCGAGCCGCTTGGCCAGCGGTCGCACCAGCGCGTTGTCCAGCTCGCCGCGGGCGTAGTCGTAGGCGGCCAAGGCAGCCTGTTGCAGAGCTTCGGAGCCATGACGCCGCGCCATCCGCTCCAGCGAGAAGCGCAGCGAGTCGACCTCGGAGAGCACCGCCTTGTACGAGCCGAGCGCGTGATGCCGAGCCACTCCGTCCACGAGGCTCACCGCGTGCAGTGCGTCATCGACCCGGACGTACTCCACCAGCGCGCGCTCGCCGAGACCGGCGCTGAGCGCGGCCAAGTCGAGCCGCGGCTCCGGCTCTTGAGCACTGCCGGGCGCGTGCCTGGCCAGCTCTTTGACGTCCTGTTCCAACCGCACTCGCTCGGCTTGGAGGCCGCGCACATTCTTTCCGGCGAGACCGTCCTCGGCGATCTGCGCGACCACTGCGCGCAGGCGACCGAGCCGTGCCGCGAACGCCGCGTCGTCTGGAGGCCGCACCGGCCGCCGGCGCAAGGCCGCGGCCCGCCACTGCTCGGCTCGCAGCAGCACCTGCCGCGCCGAACCGCCAGTCAGTGCCAGCCGCAGTCCTGTTTTGGCCAGGTCCGCGCCCATCATCGCGGCGCCGGCCCGCAGGTCGGTCGCGCCGAGCGTCCCCGCGTAGTCGGCCGCGACCCGCAGCCCCTGGTCCACGGCTCGACCAGCTTCCGCGACATTCCCGCGGGCCTCACTCAGCGCGGCCTGTGCCTCCCAGCCGACGATCCGCAACCGCGCAGGACCGCCCCTGCGTGCCGTCGCGACCTGGGTGAACAGTTCGGTCGCCTCGTCGTGCCGCCCGAGCGCCAACGCCATCCGCGCCGCGAATAGCTTGCTTTCCTGCGGAGTGATCAGCCAGCCGGCCTGTTCCAGCTGCTCCGAGTTACGTACCAGGTCGCGCAGGATGCGCACACTGCGCTCGCCGGCTGTGAACCGGGCCGCGAGCTCTATGTGCGACGCCCAGGCCGCCCAGTTAGGCCGTCGCTGCCTGGTGAATGCCACCCGGGCCGCGCGTGCGCACTCGATGGCCGCTGAGGGGTCGCCCGCAGCCAGCGCGGCATCAGCGGCCAGTAACCGCGCCTCGGCGGCGTTGAACGCGAAACCGGCCCGCTCATGCCCATCAGCCGCCTGCTCCGCACACTTCCGTGCCTCTTCGACGAGTCCGGCCTCCAGCAGCGCGTCGGCCCGGTCGGCCAGCACCGACTCGGTCCTTCTGCCGATCTGCTGCGCGAGTTCTCTGGCCCGATCCAGCTGGCGCAGCGCTTCGGGCAGGTCGCCGGCGCGCAGCGCGGCGAAGCCCAGATTGTGCTGCGCGCTCTGGTGGACCACCTCGTAACCGTTGTCGCGGCCGAGTTCCACCGCACGATGAAGATCCCGCCGAGCCGACTCGTGATCGCCGCGATAAGCCAACAGCGTCCCGCGCAGACTCAGCAGCAGCCCTTCCCAGCGCGCGTCTCGATGCTCCTGCAAGGTCTGCTGCGCCGCGCTGTAGCTTGCGAGCGCATCCGCGGTCCGGCCTATTCGCTGCAGTACCAAGCCGACGTTAACGCGTAGTCTCGCGAGATCCAGGGCGCCGTCAGGCAGGTTCGACAGCGTCGCCTCGGCCAGTGCGGCTTCGGCCAGCGCGGCCTGAGTGTTGCCGCGGTCGGCGTGGATCACGACCAAGGAGGTGCGCGCCTGTGCGGCGCGCAGCGGGAAGCCGGCCCGGTCCCCGAGTCTCACCGCGGTGCGCAGCGCCGCCCTGGCAGCGGGCAAGTCTCCGAGCTGCCGCCTGGCCAGCCCGAGTGCCCGGTACACGACACAGGCCACTTCGTCTCTGCGGCTTGCGCCAAGCAATACGGCGGCCCGCTCGCAGGCCGCGCGAGGGTCGCGCTGCGCGTCCTCGACAAGGGTGAGCGCCTCGGCGAGCCGACGCTCGTCATCGCGTGGAGTCTCGGCAGCTGTGCTCACCGACTCAGCTTCTCAGGCGTCGACCCATTCGGTCACTACCTGAGTGCCGTCCGGCATCGTGCAACGAAGCCGCAGCAATCCGGCCGGCACCGCGCTCAGCGAGAAGCGCCCGAGATGGTCGACGGGTGCGGTCAGCGACTGCCCGGTCTGCGCGGCCGATTCCAGGTCGACATGGTTCGGGCCCGAGGGCACCAGCTGGCCGATGAGTTTGCGCGCGCCGCCGACTTCGGTGGCCTCGATCGCGACCGTCATTCCCGGCGCTTCGAAGGTCAGCAGCCGGTGTTCACCGTGGGCGCGTGTCGCCGAGCCCACGAGCTGTGCGTCGTCGATGAGCTGGGCCAGTTGGGAATCCATGTCCCGCCAGGCGAAGGTGGATCTCGCGGCGGCCATGACCGCATCCGGCACCGGGTCGAGGTGATCGAACATCGCACCGACGCGTCTAAGCAGCTTCGCGTCGTCAACGCTCTCACCTACTGATCGGTTGCTTTCCATATCTCCTGCTCCCCCGACTCGGATGGACGTTGCGTGGCGTTGTGCTGAGCGACGACGCGCTGTGCCTTACGTCGCCAAACGTGCGCGTAACCGATCGAGGCAGCGTGCCCTCGTTGGACCGATCGATCCCACAGGAATGCTCAACGCGGCGGCGACCTGTGCGTAACTCTCCAGCGGCGAGACCGCGAGTACCCGCAACAGGCTCCGGCAACGCTCTGAAAGCCCGGCAAAGGCGTCCCATAACTCGCGGTGCTCGTCCTGCTCGATGGTGCGCCGTTCCGGGTCCTGTTCGTCGTCCTCGTCTTCTTCATCGGGGCCGTCGTAGATCGGCACCTCGCGGTCGCGCCGGCGCAGTACGCCGATCGACTCGCGCCGGGCCGTAGTGGCCAGCCAGCCGGCCAGCCGGGTCGGATCGTTGATCGCGTCGAGGTGCTCGACCAGGCGCAGCCAGGTGGTCTGGCACACGTCCGCGGCGTCGGCGTCGGAGAGCCGGAAACCGCGCGCCACCGACCAGACCAACCGAGCGAACCGGCTCACGAGCAGGTCCCATGCCTTCTGGTCTCCGTCCGCCGCTCCCGTGAGCAGTTCCTGCGTGCTGGAGTCCTCGTCCACGACCATTCCCTTTCCCGCGCTGACCTGAGCGACAGCGCGGGAAAGGGTATCGATCCAAGTGGTCACTCGACCACTACGCCGAAGTCCGGGTGGCACTGGCGGCTGGCGGTGTCAAGCAGCGTCTCGGCCGCCTCGATCGCGCTGAGGTGCTTGGACGCGGCGAACCCGGCGATCGCCCCGGCGACCCGCGGCGCGGCGAACGAGGTACCCGACCACTGGGCGAAACCGAAGAACTGGTGGCCGTCGTCGATGAACGGGCCGCACACATTGGCGCCGACCGAGCAGGCGTCCACCCACCAGCCGTGGTTGGAGAACTCGGCCCTGCGAGTGCCGTCCGACTCCAGCGCGCCGACCGCGACACAGCTCTTGAGCGTGGCGGGCCAGAACGGGCGGTTCGAGCCGCTGTTGCCCGCGGCCACCACGATCACGGTCTGCTTGCCGAAGCGGGCGAGCGACTCGGCGAGCAGCGGCGAAGGCTCGTCGTCGAAGGTGTAGCCCCCGAGCGAGAGGTTGAGCACGTCGAGGATTTCGCCCGACCGGGAAAGGCGGCTGCGCAACCGGGAGAGCGACCGCAGGACCTCAAGCTCGTCGCCCACGCCGTCATCGCCCAGTGCCCGCTCGATCATGAGGAAGGCGGTGGGCGCCTGGCGCAGCAGCGTTCCGGCTACGAACGTGCCGTGTCCCGTCTGGGTCTCCAGCTCGTAGTCGACCTCGGCCGGGATCGGGTCCAGCTGGTCCGGGCTTACCTGGGCGAACCAGTCGCTATCCGCGAACCATGGATGGCTCACGATGCCGGTGTCGATCACGCCGGCGAAGACGCGGCGCGCGGAGGTGTCCACCGGTACTGGCTTAGGCATCGGGGCGCAGGCTTTGGGCAGGTCGAATGGCCCGCCGGTGTAGTCCGGCTCGCCGCGCAGCAAATGGTTGAGCGAAACGGCCATCGGACCGTCGCTGTGCGTGCGCAGCTGGCCGATCAGCTCCATCGGATGGACGCCGGCGTCGGGACGCAGATGCAATCGGGTGACGCCGACCTCCAGCAGGTCGTCGCGGCGCTCGGTGTAGCGCTCGACGGCCTGGTGCGCGCGGTCGGCGTGCCGGGTCGCGACAAGGATCTGGTCCTTGCGGTGCAGCGCAGTTGTCCCGTTCGGGCCTTCGCTCAGCACGGCGTCGCGGTGACGGGCGAGCAGGCGCTCCATACGGGCTTCGTGGTTCAGGCTCATGGGTGTTTCCCTCCATTAGGCAGTCTTGCGCTAGGCCCGAGGCTTAGCACGTCTGCCCCGTTCTACGGCGCGGTTCGCGGATCCCGTTGCCGTGGCTGAGCGGGACGCGCCAGGTGGCCAGGACGTACCCCCGTGACGTCCTGACTGAAAGGGCGCGCCCCGCGCAGCCGTCCCGATGCCCGTCGTGTCTTTCCCCCCACGGGCATCGGGACGGTCCCCCAGCATCCACCCCACACTGACCTTCGCCGGGCTCTCCCCTTCCCGGAACGGTCAATAACAAGAGCGCGGGGGAGGGGTTCCTGATACACCCGGCTCAACTTTTTTTCGGATTTCCATTTCACCTGCTCAGAGGGTGACTGGTGGTCCAAATGTCATCGAGCTCACCCCGGCCGTTCATCGGGGACCCCTTGCGCGCGCTGCCGAGCATGCAGGTATGGTTAGGCTTGCCTAACTAGACCTGCGGTCGTGCCGGTCAGCCGGCCGCGCTGTGACAATCCACCGCCTGACGACTCTCGACCTGACCGACGACCAAGGATCTGCCCTCCATGTGGAATGACGCGTTCCCCAGCTTCCTGATCGGCCTGCGCGAAGGGCTGGAGGCTGGGCTCATCGTCTCGATCCTGGTCGCGACGCTGGTGCGGGCCGGCCAACGGGCCCGGCTCGGCGCGGTGTGGGCCGGCGTGGGCGCCGCGGTGGCGCTGAGCCTGTCCTTCGCCGCGGTGCTGACCTTCACCGCTGCGGACCTGCCGGCCGGGGGACAGGATGTCTTCGGCGGGGTGCTCTCGCTGATCGCCGTCGCTTTCGTCACCACGATGGTGTTCTGGATGCGCAAGTCGGCGCGCAGTCTGTCCGGTGATCTAAAGGCGCGCGTCACCGAGGCGTTGGGGCACAGCGCCGGGGTTCTTGTGGTCACTTCGTTCATCGCGGTCGCGCGGGAGGGCCTGGAGACCTCGCTGTTCCTGTGGACCACGGCCAAGTCAGCCGGCGAGTCGCAGGGGCCGATGATCGGCGCGGGGATCGGCATCGCGCTGGCGGTGGCCGCGTGCTGGGGTCTGTACCGCAGGGTGCTGAAGATCAACCTGACCAAGTTCTTCTCGGCCACCGGAGTCGTGCTGATCGTCATCGCGGCGGGTGTACTGGCTTACGGCCTCGGCGATCTGCAGGAAGGCGGCCTGATTCCGGGCCAGAGCGCATACGCGTTCAACCTCAGCTCGATCGACTCAGGCTCCTGGTATGCGACGCTGATCGCCGGAACGCTCAACCTCACGCCCGCGATGACCTGGCTGCAGGTCATCGGCTATCTGCTGTACCTGCCGTTGACCATGTACCTTTTCGTGCGCGGTATCCGCTCCGCGACGGCAGCTTCAACAGGCACCGCGACGGCTGGGGCGGCGACAGCGAGCACGTCGGCGCAGACCGAATCCGCGATCCCGCTCACGAGAGCACAACGGCGCGCCGCGGCGCGCGTCGCGGACGAACAGGCGCTCGCCGCGCGCATTGCGGCTAAGCGGGAAGCGAAGCAGGAGCGCGAGGCCGCACGGCGGGTACCGCGCTGGGCGGTGGGCACCTCGATCTTCGCCGTGCCCGCGGTGGCCGCCGTGGCCGTGATCTGCGTGCTCGGCCCCGGAAAGAGCAGTGCGGCATCGAACGAGATCGCCCTGAGCGAGTCCAGTTGCGGCACCGGCTGGACGAATCCCCAGGCGGGCGCGCAGAGCTTCAGCCTGACCAACAACGGCCACAACACCGCCGAGGTCTTCCTGATCGACCCGAGCAGCAACGCGGTGTTCGCCGAGATCGAGAATCTGGCTCCCGGCACCACGCGCCCGCTGACCGTGACGCTTTCCGGCGGCTCATACGCCTTCCGCTGCGCGTTCACCGACGGTACCGCGCTCAGTTCGAAGACTTACTTGGTCAGCGGCGGCTCTTCGGACGCGAACACCGGCTTCGCCCCAGTGACCGACCAGGATCTGCAACAGCCTGTCGCCGACTATCGCGCCTACGTGCAGCAGAACCTGCCGGTGCTGCTCGCCGACAGCCAGCGCCTGGCCGCCGATCTTGCCGCCCCCGACCTCGCCGCGGCCAAGACGGACTGGCTCACCGCGCACCTCGACTACGAGGGCCTGGGCGCCGCGTACGGCACCTTCGAAGACTTCGACACGAAGATCGACGGACGCGCGACCGGGCTCCAGGGCGGCGTGAACGACTCGTCGTGGACCGGATTCCACCGGATCGAATACGGACTCTGGCACGGCCAGAACGCCGCCGTCCTCAAGCCGCTCGGCGATCAGCTGGTCGCCGATGTGCAAGGGCTGATCAAGGCGTTCCCGAACCAGACCACTGATCCGAACGACCTGCCGCTGCGCACCCACGAGATCCTAGAGAATACCCTCCAGTTCCAGCTCACCGGGATCTCCGACTACGGCAGCGGCACCGCGCTGGCCACCGCCTCCGCCAACCTGCACGGCACGCAGATCGTCCTGAGCACGCTGGTCGGGCTGATGCAGGCCCGCGACCCGCAGGCGCTTAAATCCATCGACACCTGGATTCAGACCGTCGCCGCCGATCTGAACGCCGCGCACCACGCCGACGGCTCGTGGACGGCTCTTGACCAGCTCACCGCGGCGCAGCGGCAGCAGATCAACGGGGATTTGGGCGAACTGCTCGAACAGCTCTCCGTCGTGCCTGGCCTGCTTGAGGAGCGCAGCAGCGCGTGATCACGACCATGACCATGACCGTCACCCGCACCTGCGCCCGCGAGACAGAGATCTGAAGATGACCGAAGAGAACCTTCCCGCCGGTGGCACCTGCCCGTTCGCCGCGATGGCCGCTGCGGGTACCGCCGAAGCCAATGGCACGGATGTCACCAGCGCCGACTTCCACCACGCGCTGCGCCGCCGTTCTTTCCTGCGCGGCGCGGCAGTAGGCGCGGTCGGCGCTGCCGCGGTGACCGCCGGCGGCTTCGGCACCGCGCAGGCGCTGTCCTCCTCCGGCGACTCCTCGGACACCGGCAGCGGCCGCACGATCCCGTTCCACGGCACGCATCAGGCGGGCATCCTCACCCCGCCGCAGCTGGCCGCGACCGTCGTGTCCTTCAACGTCGTCGCCGCCGACCGGGCCGCTCTCCAAGAACTTTTCAAGACCCTGACACAGCGGGCGCGATTCCTGACCGAGGGCGGCACGCCCGCCGACCTGGGCGTCGCATCCCCGCCCTCGGACAGCGCCACCCTCGGCCCGCAGGTCCCCGCCGACGGCCTGACCATCACGGTCGGCGTCGGGGCGTCGCTCTTCGACGGCCGCTATGGCCTGGCCGCGCGTAAGCCCGCGAAGCTGGCCAAGATGCCGGTCTTCCCCAACGACAACATGCAGAACTCCACCGAGCTGCACGGCGATCTGTCGCTGCAGATCTGCGCCGACCACCGCGACACGGTCATGCACGCACTGCGCGATATCACCAAGCACACCCGCCAATGGCTTCAGCTGAGCTGGAAGGCGGACGGTTTCCAGTCTCCGTCCCGGCCGACCGGAGCGCAGCGCAACCAGCTCGGTTTCAAGGACGGGATCGCCAACCCGGACGTAGCATCGAGCACTGAGACCAATGCCTTGATCTGGACGCACGGCGGCGCGAACGGCGAGCCGGCCTGGGCCGACGGCGGCTCGTACCAGGTGGTGCGGATCATCAGGATGCTGGTGGAGTTCTGGGACCGGGTCTCGCTGACCGAGCAGGAGAACATGTTCGGTCGGCGGCGGGACACCGGCGCCCCGCTCTCCGGCGCCAAGGAGACCGACATCCCGCAGTACGCCAACGATCCGGACGGAAAGATCATCCCGCTGGACGCGCACATCCGGCTGGCCAACCCGCGCACCGCGAAGACCGACCGCCAGCGGATCCTGCGCCGCGGCTACAACTACGATCGGGGCATCGACAACAACGGCAACCTCGATGTCGGCCTGCTGTTCGCCTGCTACAACCAGGACGTGGTGCGGCAGTTCGAGGCGGTGCAGACCAGGCTGATCGACGAGCCGCTGGTGGACTACATCTCGCCGACCGGCGGCGGCTACTTCTTCGCGCTGCCGGGGGTCAAGGACGCTTCGGACTACTACGCTTCGGGGCTGTTCGCGTGAACGGCCCGGGAAATCACCGATCGGCGGCGCACCCGCCGTCCGGTGCACAAGCCACTCAAGGCACTGATACAGGCGAGGCTCGGACGGCCAACGCCCGGTTAGTTCCTTGAGTCCGCCACGGCGAGCGACCCGCCGTGGCAAAGCCGTGGCCCCGCTTCGGATCCGTCCGAAGCGGGGCCACGGTCTCGCGATGCCGGTGTTGCTGCAATGCCTGTGTTACTGCGATGCGTGTGTTACTCGCTCTTGCGGCGCCGGGTTCCGAAGACGATCTCGTCCCAGGACGGCACAGTCGCTCGCTTGCCCGGGGTCACGCCGTCGTTGACCGCCTGCTGGTCGGTCGTGCCGCGGAGCCGGTCCTTGTGCGGGCCGACCGGGCCGAACAACGCGTCCGAGTACGCCGAGCCGGCCCCGGTCTGCCGCTGCCGCGCCGCCGGCTCGTCAGCCGCCGGGGTCGTCGGGGTGGCGGAAGCCGCCGATGCCGCGGCCGCTACCGGCCGAAGCGGAGTGACCACGGAGTCGCTCGAGGCCGCAGGACTCGAGACGGAGCCGGGAGACGAAGCCGCGGTGGTGCCGGCGGCGGCCACCGGACGCTGACCCTGCCAGGTCGGCAGCGCGGTGACCGAGGACGCCGGGCGCACCGAGGTCGGCTCGCCGCCCGAGGCCGCGGCCGGGAGCCTCGGCTGGCGCGGGGTGAACGGGAACGCGTTCTCCGCCGCCACGTCGCTCGACAGCAGCCGCGCCTCGTCGTCGGCCGGGGTGACCAGCCGGCGCGGCGGGTCGAAGGCCCAGGTCGCCTCGTAGGGCAGGCCGCCGATCCGGAACGCGAGACGAACCGTCCAGACACCGTCGTCCCGGCGCCACGAGTCCCACTGCGCCGAGTCGTGGTCCGGCTCGCGGTGCATCAACCGCTCGCGCACCACGTCGCCCAGCTTCGGTCCGTGTGTCTCGCCGGCCCGGCGCACCTGAGTGTTCTGCGCCCGCTCGGCCATGAACGCCCGCTCCGCGAGCACCGGGCCCTCGTAGCGGCGTACCCGCTCAAGCGGGATGCCCGCCAGATCGGCCACCTGCTCCGCGGTCTGCCCGGCGCGGATGCGCGCCTGGATGTCGCGCGGACGCAGCTGCGCGTCCAGCTCTATCTCGATCTGGCCGAGCCGGGCCCGATCGCCGCGCACCGCGGCGCGCAGCCTGTCGTCGATGGCGAGGAAGAACTCCTGGCCGTCCGGGGCACGCAGCACCAGGCGATCGCCGTCGCCGGAGACCGCCATCACGCGCAGTTCGGTCATGAGACCTCCTGGGTGGTGCCGCTGCTGGACGTAGTAACGAGTGTGGCGCGCACATCGGTGGTTCGGGAAGATGCCACGCCCGTTCGGCGCAACACGCTCCGCGGCGCGTTACCCGTTCGGGGGACCGCCGTTTGGACAGGACGAAGATCGCGCCCGTGAAGCTTGATGCGCGCGGTCATTTGTCGTTATCCCCCTCGGCGGTTCCGGAAACTCATCGCGCCGGCCTTCTTCTCGCTACTCCTCGTCCGGTCCACCGTATCAGCGTGCACTGCCTGAACGGAGTCCCAACGCGGCGCCAGACGAAGTAATCGCGCGCCCTTCGCGCTGCCCCCGGCCGGGATCCAGCCATTCGCCACGCACTGAAATCCGGCAACCACTGTAGCGAACACCGGGGCGCGGACACACGTGGAATCACCGGGTCAACGGCTGTGCCGACTTGCGAAGATGTGGACCTGCATCCCAACGCCCTGTGTATTGGCCCCGCGCGGCGCGTCCCGGCACACTTCGAGCGTGGTGCATCTGCCGATCCTGTTCGACCTGCTCGGCGTTTTCAGCGCGGCGGCCTCCGGCGCGCTCACCGCCGTGCGCAAGGGCCTTGATCTCGTCGGGATCCTGGTGCTCGGCGCGGCTACCGGCCTCGGCGGCGGGGCCGTGCGTGACGTGCTGATCGGCGTGCATCCTCCGGCGTTCCTCGCCGACTGGCGATATCTGACTACTGCGACGCTCGCCTCGCTGGCGGTGATCGCGGCGCAGTATCAGGCGTTCGGGGTCGAGTCCGAGCTGCGCGAACGAGCAAGGCTGACCACCGCGTATCTCATCGTGGACTCGCTGACCCTAGGTTTCTTCGCGGTTTCCGGCACTGGTAAGGCCTTGCGATATGGGCTGGCACCCGTTCCCGCGGCGCTCATGGGTGTGCTGACCGCGGTCGGTGGCGGGGTGATCAGGGACATGCTGATCGCCGAGGTGCCGACGGTGCTGCGCCGGGAGTTCTACGCCATCCCGGCCGCGATCGGTTCGCTGATCGCCGATGCGGTAAACCGCTACACGCCTGGCGCTACGCCGCTCGCCTTCGCGGCGGCCGCTGCGACGGCGGCGCTGCGGCTCATCGCGGTGCGACGAGACTGGCACGCGCAACTACCGCCGGCGCGACGTTGAATCGCGTCGTGCACGGTTGATGCGGCGAACTGCGCCAGGAGCGACAGACTGCTGACATAAGCGGCATGCCGAAGCGCGGCAACGAAAATCGCCGCAATTCGCCGTTCCTTAGAACAGCCGTGCGAATAAACGGCGGCGGTTCGCGACCGGCTCGCAGAGCCGTCATCCAGTGATTCAGAGCGCGGATAACCCGAGCCGTTCCGGTGGATTCGACCGGCGCGCGCCCGTGGATTTCGAGCGGGCGCGCGCATCGATTTCGAATGCCGCGCAAGAGACGCGTCCCGAGCGCCAGTGCGTCCGCGCGCCGCTTTACAGAGACAGTTCGGTGATCTGCCCGTCGCGGTCGAGGAAGCTGCGGCCGACGTCCACAAACTCCGCGCCGCGCGGCCCGTGGATATGGATTCCGGTGAAGACCGCGACGTCGGCCGGCACCGCGTCGTCTCGCAGCACCTTGATCGCCTCGTCCGAGTCGAGCCCGATCAGATCCCGGGCGATCCGGATGATCGAAAGCAGGTCGACCTGCTGCGGATCGTCGACCAGCGGCGCGATGCGCTCGCGCAGCCGGGACTGCTCGGGGTCGGCCTTGTCGAGATACGGGTAGTCCGAGGTGTGTACGTCGCCGCCGCGCAGCTCGTCGTGCAGAGCCATCAGCGCGCCGCAGGTGCTCGACGGTCCGGGCACGCCCGGCCTCTCCACGTTGCCGATAATCCCCGCCTCGTCCACGCCCACATGGGTGAGTCCGAACAGGACGAAGGTGCGCCGGCCGTTCACCAGCGGCGCGTGTCCGCGCGCGGCGGCCACACCCGTTCGGCCCAAAGTCAGCAGCCCGGCCAAGCCGGCCATGTTGAACGCGGGCCCCCAGGCCCGCTGCAGCTCGGCGGTCAGCGCGAAGGCCAGCTCGTCACGGCAGGTGGCGATCAGGGGCAGCGCCGAGCCGCGGTGCACCTCCTGCTCACGCAGCCGGTCCTGGGTCGAATTGACGAACTGGTTGGCTGGAATGGCGGCCGGGAAGTCGCGGGCCAGAGTACTGGCGAAGCTCACGGGCGGGTACCCTCCACGGTCTCGGTCGTACGGTCCGATCAGCACATCAGTCGGCTGGCCGGTCAGCGGAACCGTGGACCAGTCGACAACGTGATGTTCGCACAGACTGTGTTAACGCACCGTTGCAGAGTCTGACTTGAACCGCCCCTAAGCGGTACGGTTAAGATGAGGTATCTTGACGTCGAGATAATCTAGACAGCGGCCAGAAACCCACGGCCGGCGAACAACGGTCAGCGAACGGAGTCCCCGCGATGTCAGCAAGCAGCGCGACCAACAGCTTCGGCGCACGCGCGCAGCTCGGCGTCGGCGACGCGTCCTACGAGATCTTCCGGCTCGACGCGGTGCCCGGCGCGGAAAACCTGCCCTACTCGCTCAAGGTGCTGCTGGAGAACCTGCTGCGCACCGAGGACGGGGCCAACATCACCGCCGACCACATCCGGGCCCTGGCCGGCTGGGATCCGGCCGCGGAGCCGGACACCGAGATCCAGTTCACCCCGGCCCGGGTCATCATGCAGGACTTCACCGGTGTGCCCTGCGTCGTCGACCTGGCCACCATGCGCGAGGCCGTGGTGGCGCTCGGCGGAGACCCGGCGAAGGTCAACCCGCTCGCCCCGGCCGAGCTGGTGATCGACCACTCGGTCATCGCGGACGTTTTCGGCACCCCGGATTCCTTCTCGCGCAACGTCGACTTCGAGTACGAGCGCAACCACGAGCGTTACCGCTTCCTGCGCTGGGGGCAGACCGCCTTCGACGAGTTCAAGGTGGTCCCGCCCGGCACCGGCATCGTGCACCAGGTCAACATCGAGCACCTTGCCCGGGTCGTCATGAGCCGTAACGGCCAGGCCTACCCGGACACCGTGGTCGGCACCGACTCGCACACCACCATGGTCAACGGCCTCGGCGTGCTGGGCTGGGGCGTCGGCGGCATCGAGGCCGAGGCGGCGCTGCTCGGCCAGCCGGTCTCGATGCTCATTCCGCGCGTGGTCGGCTTCAAGCTGACCGGCGAGCTGCCGGCCGGAGCCACCGCGACCGACCTGGTGCTCACCATCACCGAGATCCTGCGCAAGCACGGCGTGGTCGGCAAGTTCGTCGAGTTCTACGGCGAGGGCGTGACCGCGGTCCCGCTGGCCAACCGCGCCACCATCGGCAACATGAGCCCCGAGTTCGGCTCCACCTGCGCGATCTTCCCGATCGACCAGGAGACCGTGGACTACCTGCGGCTCACCGGGCGCACTCCCGAGCAACTCGCGCTGGTCGAGGCGTACGCCAAGGAGCAGGGGCTCTGGCACGACCCGGCGAGCGAGCCGAAGTACTCCGAGTACGTCGAGCTGGACCTGTCCACGGTCGTGCCCTCCATCGCCGGGCCGAAGCGCCCGCAGGACCGGGTCATCCTGGCCGAGGCCAAGAGCCGCTTCCGCTCCGCGGTGCGCGACTACGTCAAGGACGCCGACGAGTCCGGTATCGAGTCCTTCCCGGCCTCCGACGCGCCGGCCGGGCGCAACGGCTTCTCGAAGCCGACGCCGGTGACCGCGCCCGATGGCGCGCAGTTCGAGATCGACCACGGCTCCGTGGTCATCGCCGCGATCACCTCGTGCACCAACACCTCGAACCCGTCCGTCATGCTCGGCGCGGCGCTGCTGGCCAAGAAGGCCGTCGAGAAGGGTCTGCACGTCAAGCCGTGGGTCAAGACCACCCTCGCGCCTGGCTCGAAGGTGGTCACCGACTACTACGACCGCGCCGGCCTGACCCCGTACCTCGACAAGCTCGGCTTCAACCTGGTCGGCTACGGCTGCACCACCTGCATCGGCAACTCCGGCCCGCTGCCCGAGCACATCTCCGAGGCGGTCAACGCGGCGGACCTCACCGCGGTCTCGGTGCTCTCCGGCAACCGCAACTTCGAGGGCCGGATCAACCCCGACGTGAAGATGAACTACCTGGCTTCTCCGCCGCTGGTGATCGCCTACGCCATCGCCGGGACCATGGACTTCGACTTCGAGAACGACGCGCTCGGCGCCGACCAGGACGGCAACCCGGTGTACCTCAAGGACATCTGGCCCGCCCCGGCCGAGGTGCAGGAGGTCATCGGTTCGGCGATCTCGGCCGAGATGTTCGCGCACGACTACTCCGACGTGTTCGCCGGGGACGAGCGCTGGCGGTCGCTGCCGACGCCGACCGGCAACATCTTCGAGTGGGACGCGGACTCGACCTACGTGCGCAAGCCCCCGTATTTCGAGGGCATGCCGCAGAGCCCGGCCCCGGTCCAGGACATCACCGGCGCGCGGGTGCTGGCCAAGCTCGGCGACTCGGTGACCACCGACCACATCTCGCCGGCCGGATCGATCAAGGCCGACTCCCCGGCCGGGAAGTACCTGGCCGAGCACGGCGTCGAGCGGCGCGACTTCAACTCCTACGGTTCGCGGCGCGGCAACCACGAGGTGATGATCCGCGGCACCTTCGCCAACATCCGGCTGCGCAACCAGCTGCTCAACGGCGTGGAGGGCGGCTTCACCAAGAACCTGCTGACCGGCGAGCAGACGACGATCTACGACGCGTCCGAGGCCTACCAGCAGGCCGGCGTGCCGCTGGTCGTGCTGGCCGGCAAGGAGTACGGCTCAGGTTCCTCGCGCGACTGGGCCGCGAAGGGCACCGCGCTGCTGGGCGTCAAGGCGGTCATCGCGGAGTCCTACGAGCGCATCCACCGCTCGAACCTGATCGGCATGGGCGTGCTGCCGCTGCAGTACCCGGCCGGGCAGACCGCCGCGTCGCTCGGCCTGACCGGGGAGGAGGAATTCTCCGTCACTGGCATCACGGTCCTGAACGACGGCTCGACCCCGCGCACGGTGAAGGTCAAGGCGGGAGACAAGGAGTTCGATGCCGTGGTCCGCATCGACACCCCGGGCGAGGCCGACTACTACCGCAACGGCGGGATCATGCAGTACGTGCTGCGTAACCTCATCAAGGGTGCGTAACGGCGAGGTGCGACGCTAAGTCACATCCGAGCAATCGGGTAGCGAGTTGCAGGCGGGAGCCCGCGTCCGCAGTGGTCGGGCGCGGGCTCCCGCCTGCTGTGTTTCACGCACTAGGGGAGAACGAGGGTTTTCCCGCTATCCCGCGATGGCTGCGAATAGGTAATTTCACTCTCGGCCCAGCCCGTTCTTATGAGAACGCTTATTCGTACACCCGCCGCACGGCCTCCGGTCCGCGGCTGGTGTGAAGCGGCGCCCGCTACAGGCAAGGGCGTAGACCGGCCGGGGCGCGGGACACAATCCCGCCTCCGGCCGTGTCGTCGCGATTCAGACGTCCCCGGCGCGGATACCCACCCGGAGCTACTGCCCTCCGGCCGCGCCGGGGAATCCATTTTCTGACGGGCCCTCGGACTCTCCCAGCACGCTGCGGTTCACGGGCCAGAAGCGCCCGGATGGCTCTATCCAGCGCGGGCCCCGATGAATCAGACTGCATGCACCGTGTCGGCGTGCACAGTGTCATACCAAGTCGTATTTGCAGGCGTCCTGGGCGCATCCGCCCCGACCTCTCCCGGATATTGTTGCCTCCTGCACCAATCTTGGCTGCAATCCGCGTGTATGGGATCAGCCTGGGCAGATCCGGCATCGATGGATCGGAAACCTGCCCAACGGGTGCCGGCTTCGACAGTCGCGCGCGGCCCGCTTGGCTCTGCGACAACGAATCCTGCGATCCCTCGCGCGGCCGCTACCGTCCCCGACTCGGCTTCGCTTGATCGCGGCGGTTCTCGGTCTGCGCGTCCCGCGCCGCCTCGCGAGGCACTCCTGACGCCTCGCCGCAGCGCCGCTCGGCGTCAGCGGATCGCTTTCCGTTCGCGGCTGCGGAGTCATGCGGAGCTACTTGCCAAGCTCAGGGCGGTACCGGCCCGATGGCAATCGCGTTGCGGCGCGGTAACGGAGCGGCGCCCGGTGGCCGCCCTGGTCTCGATTCGGCAACGTATGGTGCACCGTCAGGACCCTGCCGAAGGCCTGATTCGACAGATATTCGAATTGTTGCCGCGGGGTGTCCTTGACCGGTGCCACAGCACGTCGCGCGCTGTACCACGATCACCCGGCGCGACATATTGGTCTAGACCTCGTCCGATATGCCGGATTTCGGCACTCGCTGTGTATCCTTCGGCAGCGGAACGCGTTTCCCAATCGTTACGCCGTTCGACAAACTGACCGGTCAGACCCCTTCCCAACCGGGGACTGACCTAATACGTTGCCGGTCACAACATTCCTTGAACGCCGAGCCGCCGGGCACTGGTTGCCACCGGGCCGGCACTGAGAAAGGACCAAAACGCGATGATGCGTAAGGCCGTCCTCACCGCCACCGTCGGCGCCGCTGCTCTGGCGCTCGGTGTCGCGGCGTGTTCCAGCTCCTCCTCGCCGAGCTCTTCGTCTTCCGGCGGCTCCAACAACGGTGGCGCCAAGCCGAAGATCGGCATCATTCTCCCTGAGACCGCCACCTCGGCCCGCTGGGAGGGCGCTGACCGCCCGGCCCTGAGCGCCGAATGCGCGAAGAAGAACCTGGACTGCGACATCCAGAACGCGCAGGGCAGCGACCAGCAGGAGAAGTCGATCGCCGACCAAATGATCAAGACCGAGCACGTGCAGGTCCTGATCCTGACCCAGACCGACCCGACCACGGGTCTCGCGGTCACCACCGAGGCCAAGGCCGCCGGCGTCAAGGTCATCGACTACGACCGCCTGGTGCCCGGCTCCGCCCCCGACTACTACGTGTCCTTCGACAACGTCCAGGTCGGCAAGGACCAGGGCAACGCGCTGGTCGCGGCGGTCAAGGCCGCCGGCACCGCCAAGCCGGACGTGGCGATCCTCGACGGCGCCCCGACCGACAACAACGCCACCCTGTTCAACCAGGGCTACATGTCGGTGCTGAACCCGCTGATCTCCGCCGGCACCTGGAAGAAGTCGGCTGAGCAGGCCATCGCCAACTGGGACAACACCACCGCCGGTACGACCTTCACCTCCATGTACAACGCCGACCACGGCATCAACACCGTCATGGTGGCGAACGACGGCATGGCGAACGCGGTCATCGCGGACCTGAAGAACCTCGGCATCAACGGCAAGGTGGTCGTCTCCGGCCAGGACGCGACCGCCGGCGGCCTGCAGCACATCCTGGACGGCGACCAGTCGTTCAGCATCTACAAGCCGTCCTCGCAGGAGGCCGTGCCCGCCGTCGACCTGGCCGCTGAGCTCGCCGCGGGCAAGACCCCGACCGAGAACTTCCAGACGGTGACGGACCCGAGCAACCAGTCGTCGATCAAGTCGCTGCTGGCCACCCCGGTCACCATCACCAAGCAGAACGTCGACCAGCCGATCAAGGACAACTACACCCCGTACAAGGACGTCTGCACCGCGGCTTACGTCGCCAAGTGCACCGCGGCCGGTATCGCGGCGCAGTAAGTCTCAGATCCACCCGGTTTCGCGCGGCGGCTCCCGCCTGGGCCGTCGCGCGAAACCGGGGGCTTGGCTTGTAGGGAGGCGTTTCGGGTGGTATCGCGTTGTCACAGTTTCGCAATATCGACGCGGGTCCAGGAGAAGAGGTCGAGGTGAGCGAGAACGAGCCGATCCTGCGCATGCGCGGGATCAACAAGTCGTTCGGCCCCGTCAGTGTGCTCAAAGGGGTGGACTTCGAAGCCCACCTCGGCGAAGTGACGGCGCTGGTCGGCGACAACGGCGCGGGCAAGTCCACGCTGGTCAAGTGCATCGGTGGCACTTATTCCATCGACGACGGGGAGTACCTGTTCGAGGGCAGGCAGGTCAAGGTCCACGGCCCCCGCGACTCGGCCTCGTTGGGCATCGAGATCGTGTACCAGGACCTGGCGCTGTGCGACAACCTCGACATCGTGCAGAACATGTTCCTCGGCCGTGAGCGGCTCACCGGGGCGCGCACGCTCGACGAACCCTCCATGGAGCGGGCGGCGGGGGAGACCCTGGCCTCGCTCTCGGTGCGCACCGTCAAGTCCGTGCGGCAGAAGGTCGCCAGCCTCTCCGGCGGCCAGCGGCAGACCGTGGCCATCGCCAAGGCCGTGCTGTGGAACTCCAAGGTCGTCATCCTCGACGAGCCGACCGCCGCGCTCGGCGTCGCGCAGACCGCCGAGGTGCTGCGCCTGGTGCGCAACCTGGCCGACCAGGGCCTCGCGGTCATCCTCATCTCGCACAACATGAACGACGTGCTTCAGGTCTCGGACCGCATCGCGGCGCTCTACCTCGGCCAGATGGCCGCGCTGGTCAAGCGCTCCGACGTGACGCACACCCAGATCGTCGAACTGATCACGGCCGGCCGCTCCGGCAACCTCGGCCTGCCGCTGACCACCACGCTGAGCTCGAACGGAGCGGCCGCATGAGCGAGCTGATCGACAGCCGCGCCGACGCGGCTCCCACCATCAGTGCCGCGGTCCCGCGCACGCTGGGCGAGACCTTCAACAACTACCAGTCACGGGTGCGCAACGGAGAGATCGGCTCGCTGCCCGCTGTCATCGGCATCGTGCTGCTGGTGGTCATCTTCTCGATCGCCCAGCCCGGCTTCCTGACTCTCTCCAGCTTCGTTTCGATCCTGCAGGAGTCGGCGCCGACCATCACCCTGGCCATGGGCCTGGTGTTCGTGCTGCTGCTCGGCGAGATCGACCTGTCGGCCGGCGTGGTCGGCTCGACCGCCGCGGCGTTCGGCGCGATCCTCTCGGTCAAGCACGGCATCGCCTGGCCGATCGCCATTCTCGGTGCCGCGGCGTTCGGCGCGGTGGCCGGCGCTCTGCTCGGCTGGCTGCGTGCCCGCATCGGCATCCCCTCATTCGTGGTCACCCTGGCCGCGTTCATCTCGTTCCAGGGCGCCCAGATCCTGGTCATCGGCAGCAGTTCCGGTCAGGTCTCGATCACCGACAAGACCCTGCTCCTGCTCGACAACGGCCGCATCTCCCCGGTGCTCGGCTGGGTGTACCTGGTCATCGGCGTCCTCGGCTACGCCGCGGTGAAGTTCGTCCAGTTGGCCAGCCGCCGCAAGCAGGGCCTGGCCGTCGAGCCGATGAGCCTGCTGGCGCTGCGTATCGGCGCGCTCGCCATCGGCGGTGCGATCTTCGTCTACTTCTGCAACGTCGACGAGGCGCTGGACTGGCAGCGGCGTGAGGGCATCCACATCCGCGGCGTCCCGTGGGTGGTGCCGATCATCGCGGTGCTGCTGGTCATCCTGACCTTCGTGCTGGGCAAGACCCGCTACGGCCGGCACGTCTACGCGGTCGGCGGCAACGACGAAGCGGCCCGCCGCGCCGGTATCCCGGTCCGGCTGGTGCGCAACTCGGTGTTCGTCATCGGCTCGACCATGGCGGCGTTCTCCGGCCTGTTCCTCGCCTCCCAGCTCAACGGCGTGAACACCCAGGAGGGCGGCGGCAACGTCCTGCTGCTGGCGGTCGCGGCCGCCGTCATCGGCGGCACCTCGCTGATGGGCGGGCGCGGCCGGGTGGTCGACGCGGTGCTCGGCGGCCTGGCGCTGGCCATCCTGCAGTACGGCATGAGTGACCTGATCAAGGGGGGCAACGCCTCCGCTTATCAGTTCATCATCACCGGCATCGTGCTGCTGCTGGCCGCCGCGGTCGACGCGCTCTCCCGGCACGCCGGACGGACGTCGAGCTAGGCGCAGGCACTACTCCGCAAGCAGGGTGGCAGTGCTAGGCGCGTCGGACGGGAGGCGAACGGTGATGACTCAGCGAGCTGAGACGCCCTCGGGAAGGCACTGCCTTGTCTGAGCGCCGCAACTCGGCCATGGCCGCGGGCGCGGCCGGAGCCACCCAGGACGAGGTGCGCCGTCACAACGTGTCCACCCTGCTGCGGTACGTGCACGTGCACGGACCCACCTCGCGCGCGGAACTGACCGCCGCGATGCAGCTCAACCGGTCGACGATCGGCGCGCTTACCGCCGATCTGACCAACGCCGGCCTCGTGCGCGAGGAACTTCCCGCGCGCGGGGCCGGCGCGGGGGCCGGGCGACCGTCCCTCGTCGTCGTGCCGCGTTCGGAGCGGGTGTACGTGCTCGCCTTCGACATCGGCGTCGACTATCTGATCGCGGCGCGCGTCGGGCTCGGCGGAGCGATCCTGGACCGGCGCGAGCTGTACCGGCCGCGCGGCGACTACGCCCTCGATGACGTGGCCGCGCACCTGGGCCGGTTCACCGGCGAGATGCTCAGCCGCGCCGCGGCCGACGCCGTGTGCGTCGGGATCGGCGCGGCGATCGCCGGTGTGGTGCGCGACGCCGACGGGCTGGTGCGCTTCGCGCCGAACCTCGGCTGGGTGGACGCCCCGCTCGGCGAGACTCTTTCCTCCGTGCTCTCCCAGCACGGCATCCACGCCCCGGTGGCGGTCGGGAATGACGCGGACCTCGGCGCGCTCGCCGAGCATGTGCGCGGCGCCGCGGCCGGAGCGACCGACGCGGTGTACCTGACCGGCGAGGTCGGTGTCGGCGCCGGGATCATCGTCGGCGGGCAGCCGTTGCGCGGCGCCGGCGGTTACGGCGGTGAACTCGGTCACATGGTGGTCAACCCGGCCGGACGGCTGTGCCGCTGCGGCGCGCGCGGTTGCTGGGAGACCGAGATCGGCGAGAAGGCCATCCTCGACGCGGCCGGGCACCCGGACGGCCCCCGCTCCACCGTGCCCGCGGTCGTGTCCGCGGCCGCCGGGGGAGACCCGCGCGCCGCCGCCGCGATCCGTCATGTGGGCGAATGGCTCGGCATAGGCGTCGGCAACCTGGTGAACATCTTCAACCCCGAGGTGGTCGTCTTCGGGGGTCTGCTGCGCGACATCCTCCCAGCCGTCGAGCAGCAGCTTCGCACCACACTGCGCACCTCGGGCCTGGTCGCCCCGCGCGAACTGGTACGGCTGGTCGCTCCCGGACTCGGCCCCGACTCGACGCTCGTCGGCGCGGCGGAACGCGCTTTCGGCCCACTGCTGAGCGACCCGCCCGGCGCCCTCGCGCCACTGCTCGCGGCTGCCGCGACACCCCCGGCCGACGCCTGGTGAACCGCGCAGTGGCCTGCGCGCACCACGCTTTCCGAGCAGCCTGACGCCCGATGTGACGGGCGTGAAGATCGTGTGGAGGGCCGGATGATCTACCCGGGCCGACGACCGCTCGGCGATTAGACTCGGACCCTCGTCCCATCGGATCTTCGGCGCGCGAGCGCGGGAGATCGGAACGGGGGACGATGAACTCCGGGCTTCGCCAACACTCGGGGAACCGTCGAGCCACCAAGGAGGACCCGTGTCGCTGCCGGGCAGTTCGAGCGCCGAGACCGCTTCCGAGACCAAGACGGCGTCGGCAAAGACCGCGTCGTCGAAGTCGGCGTCGTCGAAGACGGGGTCAGCTAAGGCCGCGTCAGCGTCCAGCGTCGGATCCGTTCTCAGCACCGTGCATGGGCCGCGCGATCTGGACCGGCTCGGCCGGGACGAGCTGGTGCGCCTCGCCCGCGAGATCCGCGACTTCCTCATCGAGAGCGTGACCAAGACCGGCGGCCACCTCGGCCCCAACCTCGGCGTGGTCGAGCTTTCCCTGGCGCTGCACCGGGTTTTCGACTCCCCGCGCGACACGGTCATCTGGGACACCGGCCACCAGGCCTACGTGCACAAGATCCTCACCGGCCGGCACGACTTCTCCAAGCTCAAGCAGGAGGGCGGGATCTCCGGCTACCCGTCGCGTGCCGAGTCCGAGCACGACGTCGTGGAGAACTCGCACGCCTCCACCGCCCTCTCCTACGCGGACGGCATCGCCAAGGCCTATCAGGTCCGCGGGCAGACCGACCGGCGGGTTGTCGCAGTCATCGGCGACGGCGCGCTGACCGGTGGCATGGCCTGGGAAGCGCTCAACAACATCGCCTGCGCCAAGGACCGTCCGGTCGTCATCGTGGTCAACGACAACGAGCGCTCCTACGCGCCCACGATCGGCGGCCTGGCCGAGCACCTCTCCACCCTGCGCGCGACTCAGGGCTATGAGAAGTTCCTGTCCTGGGGCAAGGGCACGCTCAACCGCACCCCGGTCGTCGGGCCCGCGATCTACGAGACCCTGCACGGGATGAAGAAGGGGATCAAGGACATCGTCGCGCCGCAGGGCATGTTCGAGGACCTGGGCCTGAAGTACATCGGCCCGATCGACGGCCACGACGTGGCGGCGGTCGAGGCAGCGCTGCGCCGGGCCAAGGGCTTCCGCGGACCGGTCATCGTGCACTGCATCACGCGCAAGGGCGAGGGCTACCAGCCGGCCCTCGACGATGAGGCAGACCACTTCCACGGCATCGGCGTGGTCAACCCGGAGACCGGCCTGCCGTTCCAGATCGCCGGGCCGAGCTGGACCGACGCCTTCGCCGACGAGATGGTCAAGATCGGCAACGAGCGGTCCGACGTGGTCGGCATCACCGCCGCGATGATGATCCCAGTCGGCCTGCACAAGTTCGCCAAGGCTTACCCGGAGCGGATCTACGACGTCGGCATCGCCGAGCAGCACGCCGCGACCTCCGCGGCCGGCCTCGCGTTCGGCGGCCTGCACCCGGTCGTCGCCGTTTACGCGACCTTCCTGAATCGCTGCTTCGACCAGGTGCTGATGGACTGCGCGCTGCACCGGGCCGCGGTCACCTTCGTGCTGGACCGCGCCGGGATCACCGGCGATGACGGCGCCAGCCACAACGGCATGTGGGACATGTCGATCCTCCAGGTGGTCCCGGGTCTGCGCATCGCGGCCCCGCGCGATGCCGCCCAGGTGCGCGCACAGCTGCGCGAGGCCGTGGACGTGCACGACGGCCCGACCGTGGTGCGCTACTCCAAGGGCGCGGTGGGACCGGAGATCGAGGCGGTGGACCGGGTCGACGGCGTGGACCTGCTGCGGACACCCGCCGACCCCGACGTCCTGATCGTGACCGCCGGGCCGATGGCGGTGCAGGGACTCCAGGCCGCCGAGCTGCTGGCCGCGGAAGGCATCGAGGCGACGGTCGTGGACCCAAGGTGGGTCAAACCGGTCAATCCGGCGCTGATCGAACTGGCCCGCGGCCACCGCGCCGTAGTCACCGTTGAGGACAATGGCCGGGTCGGCGGCGTTGGCGCCGCGATCTCCCAGGCACTGCAAGATTCAGGGGTCACCCGGCCCGTGCGCGTCCTCGGTATCCCGCAAGAGTTCCTTGACCACGGCAAACGCGCCGCGATCCTGGAGCGGATCGGGCTGAGCGCACAGGGCGTCGCCGCCGCGGCCCGGGCGGCGCTAAGCTGACCGCGGGCCGGGGGACTCACACGACTCTTTCATCCGGCTCATGAATTCGTTACAGCACGGGGACATACTGTGACGCAACGGTCCCGCGCTGTTATCAGGCCTCCTGAAAGAATCAACGCGTGGACCCCTCTGGTACGAATACTGACGCTCTGCCCGCGACGGTAGTCATCGGTGCAGGTCCGGCCGGCCTCACTGCGGCCTACGACCTGAGCAAGCATGGCTACCCAGTCCAGGTCTACGAATCGACGGACGTCGTCGGCGGCATTTCGCAGACCGTGGAGCGCGACGGCTGGCGCTTCGACATCGGCGGCCACCGCTTCTTCACCAAGGTGGCCGCGGTCGAGGCGCTGTGGCACGAGATCCTGCCGGACGAGGACTTCCTGCTGCGCCCGCGTATGTCACGGATCTACTACCGGGGCAAGCTGTTCGACTATCCGCTCAAAGCCGGCAATGCGCTCAAGGGGCTCGGGCTGATCGAGGCGGCCCGGTGCATCGGCTCGTACGCGTGGGCCCGAGTGCGTCCGCCCAAGGACGAGACGCACTTCGACGACTGGGTCACCGCCCGCTTCGGCAAGCGGCTGTTCTCGATCTTCTTCAAGACCTACACCGAGAAGGTGTGGGGCATGAGTACCGCCGAACTTCCGGCGGACTGGGCCGCGCAGCGGATCAAGAACCTCTCGCTGATGGGCGCGATCAAGAACGCGCTGCTGCCCAGCCGCAACCAGAAGGAGATCACCAGCCTCATCGAGGAGTTCCAGTACCCGAAGTACGGGCCCGGCATGATGTGGCAGGTCGCCACGGACAAGGTGCGCGCGCAGGGCGGCTCGGTGGAACTGAACGCGCCCGTGCAGCGGGTCCGCTGGGAGGCGGGCAAGGGCGCGGTGGCGGTGACCGTCACGAACGCCGACGGTACGTCCACCGAGGTCCCGGCCGACCACGTCATCTCCTCCACGCCGATCTCGGCCCTGGTCCGCGCCATGGAGCCGGCCGCGCCGGCCGCGGTCCAGGCCGCGGCGGACGACCTGCGGTACCGCGACTTCCTGACCATCGCGCTGGTCGTGCCGCTCGAGGCCGGCTTCCCCGACAACTGGATCTACATCCACACCCCCGGCGTCAAGGTCGGGCGCATCCAGAACTTCGGTTCCTGGTCGCCGTTCCTGGTGAAGGACGGGCGCACCTGCCTCGGCCTCGAGTACTTCGTCAATGAGGGCGACGAAGTGTGGAGCGAGCAGGACGAGGAGCTGGTCAAGCTCGGCACGGCCGAACTCGAGCGGCTCAACCTGATCGAGCCGGGCAAGGTCGAGGCCGGATACGTAGTGCGGATGCCGAAGGCGTACCCGGTGTACGACGACAGCTACCAGAAGAACCTGGACGTCATCCGGCAGTGGCTGGACGCGAACGTGCCGAACGTGCACCCGGTCGGCCGCAACGGCATGCATCGCTACAACAATCAGGACCATTCGATGCTCACCGCGCTGCTGACAGCAGAGAACATCCGCACCGGCTCCACGCACGACGTCTGGTCGGTCAACGTCGAGGAGGAGTACCACGAGGAGGGCGGCGACGGCGACACGAAGCGGCCCACGCCGACGGGTACCGGACGTGACGCGCCGCTCATGCCGCGCCAGACGCCGCTGTCGAACGAGGCCGTCTCGGCGTAGGAGTTTCGGTGAATTCGGGGGTGGATTTCGAAGTACCGGCTCTCCTGCCTGCTGACGACGGATCAGCCGATGGCGGGTCAGCCGACGGCTCGGGGATCGGCAGCGGTTGGCGACGGCTGCGCTGGTTGCTCGACGGGGTGTGGGTGACGCTGCCGGCATGGGTTGCGGGACACGTGCTCGTGGGCCTGATCTCCTGGCACATGGACCGGCAGCATCCGCTCGGCAAGCTGTTCATGTGGGACACGCCGTGGTACCGGTACATCGCAGCGAACGGATACGACGCCAAGGGCGGCTTCGCCCACTTCTTCCCGTTCACGCCGATGATCACTGCTGCGGTCACGACGGTGACCCGACTGCCCGTCACCATCGCGCTGTTCGGGGTCTGCTGGGTCGGCGCGCTGGTCTTCGGCGCGTTAGTCCATCGGATCGTCATACGAGAGACAGGGGATCGCACCGCCGCCCGGCGCGCGGCGTGGCTGACCCAACTGGCCCCCGGTGCCTACGCGCTCGTCATGGGCTATACCGAGCCGCTGGCGGGAGTACTCGCCGCGGGCTACTTCCTCGCGATCCGCGCTTACCCCGGCCGGCCGGCCCGCACCTGGACCGCGATCATCCTCGGCTTTCTGAGCGGCATCGCGCGCCCGACCGGCCTCCTGCTCGCTATCCCGGGCGTGGTCGAGGGCGTGCGCTCGGCTCGCACCGCCCCGATGAGGACCGCGGCAGTGAAGACCGCGGCAGTGAAGACCGCCGCTGGAAAATCCCTGCTCAGCGCTGTCGCCCCGATCGCGGGTTTGGTCGTCTACCTCGGCTACTCCCGCCTCCGGTTCCATTCCTGGTTGCTGCCGTTCACGCAGCAGACGCTCAAGACGAACCGCGAGCGCCTGATCAACAGCCCGCGGATTTCCTTCCACGACGTCTCGCGCTTGCATCACCACGGTCACCAGGTCGCGGACATGTGCCTCCTGCTGATCGTGCTCGCGGCCGCGCTGATCGCGATCGTCGCGCGCAAGCTTCCGGCGTCCTACGTGCTGTGGACGCTACCGATGTACGGCCTCGCGATCACGTCGCACAACTTCACCTCACTGCCGCGCTATATCGGCGCGCTCTTCCCGATCCTGATCGCGGCTGCCCTCGTCTTCCGCAGATGGTGGCAAGAAGCGCTGCTCCTCGCCGCCAGCGTGGCGCTGCTGATCTGGACCACGCATACCGCGTTCGCGGGCTTCCTCGTCGCCTGACGCAGCATCACCTCAAACAGCATCACCTAAAACCGTGCGGGGCCCCAGCCGGCTCGACTGAGACCCCGCGATCTGACTGACTGTCAGGCCGGCAACGACGCCACACCCAACGGCAGGAACCGCCCGCCGGTGACCTTCTCGGACACGCCGGTGCGGTCCAGGTACGGCGTGATCCCACCGAGGTGGAACGGCCAGCCCGCCCCGAGGATCATGCACAGGTCGATGTCCTGCGCCTCGGCCACAACGCCGTCCTTGAGCATCAGGTCGATTTCCTCGGCGATCGCGGACAGCGCGCGGTCACGCACCTCCTCGGCCGTCGAGGGCTTGTCGCCGACCTGCAGCAGCGCCTCGACCTCCGGATCCAAGGTGGTCGTGCCCGGCAGGTAGAACGCCCGCTTGCCCGCGCCGACCAGCCGTCGGACGTTCTCCGACACGCTGAACCGCTCCGGGAACGCGGCGTGCAGCGTCTCCGAGACGTGCAGCGCGACCGCCGGGCCGACCAGCTCCATCAATACGAACGGCGACATCGGCAGGCCCAGCGGCTCCAGGGCGCTGTCCGCGACCTCGACCGGCGTGCCCTCGTCCAGCACCTCGTTGACCACGCCGAGGAAGCGGGTCAGTAGCCGGTTGACCACGAACGCCGGGGCGTCCTTCACCAGCACGCTGGACTTCTTCAATTGCTTGGCAACGGCGAACGCGGTGGCCAGCGACGCGTCGTCGGTCTTCTCGGCGCGCACGATCTCGAGCAGCGGCAGCACCGCGACCGGGTTGAAGAAGTGGAACCCCACGACCCGCTCCGGGTGCTTCAACTGCGCGG
>NZ_DATNGK010000154.1:0-8184 GCF_035605935.1 Actinocrinis sp.
GGCGAAGCTATCGCGGGACTCCCAGCGCGCAAGGGCGTCTGTGGCCCAGAGCCGTTGTGAACGAGACTCGCCGCTGCACTCCAGCCGCGTCGCGGAGATGTCATCGCGGAGGTTTATTGGGGGAAAGCGGGACGGCGGGCAGCGGTAAGTGGGTGGGGAAAAGCGGGTTGTCCAGCTGGGCGGGACAGGCTGCGGCTGTCCAGTTGAGCGGGACAACGGCGACTGGCGTCGGTGAGTCGTAAATTGGTCCAGACCATAACCTTGACAGAGGCGAGTGGTCTGGACCACAGTGCACAGCAGTTGCTCCTTCCGGTACGGCGCCCCGGACCCAGCACGGCCCCACCCCTGCTGCTTCCCGAACCTGCCACGGCCTTCCGCCGACCGAAAGGAGCGCCTTCGTGCGTCCACCCCGCCTCGTCGCCCGCTCACCAAAGCGCCTGGGTGCGGCGGCCCTTGCCCTGGCCCTGACGGCCGGCGGCGTCGGGGTCGTCGCGTTCCTCGCCGTTCCGGCCGGCGCGGCGACCACCAACCTGCTGACCAACTCAGGCTTCGAATCAGGCGACCTCAATGGCTGGAGTTGCGACGCCGGCACCGGCTCAGTGGTCTCCTCCCCCGTCCACTCCGGCTCGCACGCGCTGGCCGGAGGCGCGACCTCGTCCGACAACGCGCAGTGCACGCAGACCGTCTCGGTACAGCCGAACACGAGCTACACGCTGTCCGGGTACGTCGAGGGCGCGTACGTGTACCTCGGGATCACCGGCGGCGTGTCCACCTGGACTCCCTCGGCAACCTCGTGGCAGCAGCTGTCGACCAGTTTCACTAGCGGCGCGAGCCAGACCAGCGTGCAAGTGTTCGTACACGGCTGGTATGCGCAGGGCACGTACTACGCCGACGACCTGGCGCTGAACGGCCCCGGCGGCACCGGATCGCCTTCTCCGTCGCCGTCCGGTATCTCGCCGTCGCCTTCACACAGCGCGTCACCCTCGGCTTCGCCAACCGGTTCGGTTACGCCCCCCGGCAACGGCCCCTTCACACACCCGGTGTACTTCATGCCGGTCGACAACAACCCGGCCTCGATCTCATCGATCATCAGCGGCTCCGGCGAGAACCAGTTCAACCTGGCTTTCGTGCTTGACTCCGGTGGCTGCACACCGGCCTGGGACGGCAGCTCCACGATGCAGGTTTCCTCGGACACGACGGTTGCCGCCGACATCAACGCGATCCGTGCAGCCGGTGGTGACGCCGCAGTGTCCTTCGGCGGCTACAACGGCACGGAGCTTGGTTCGACCTGCGGTTCTGCCTCGGCGCTCGCGAACGCGTACCAGCAGGTGATCAGCAAGTACAAGCTGGACCGGGTCGACTTCGACTACGAGAACACCGCGCTGGACTCGAACACCGGGGTCCGCTTCGGTGCGATCAAGATCCTCGAGGCCAGCAATCCGGGTTTGAAGGTCTCGCTGACCATCCCGATGACGACGGTTGGCTTCCCGGGCAGCGGCACGGACGAGATCCGGCAGGCGATCGCGAATGGCGCCCGGCTCGACGTCATCAACATCATGGACTTCGACACCGGTCTCACCTCGGGCACCGAGGTGTCGCAGACCGAGGCGATCGCGAATGACGCGGTGGGCCAACTGGAAGGCATCTACGGCTGGAGCGCGGCGCAGGCGTGGGCGCACTTGGGCTTCCAGATCATGAACGGCCACACGGACCAGCCCTCTGAGCTGTTCACCCAGTCCGACTTCAGCGCCCTGCTCGGCTTCGCACAGGCCAACCACCCCGCCTGGTTCTCGTTCTGGTCGGCGAACCGGGACTTCCAGTGCCCGGCCGGCGTGGTCGAGCCCTGGGCGCCGGGAACCTGCTCCAACATCACCCAGAACCCGTACGACTTCACCAAGACCATCGTCAAATACGCAGGCTGACCCACCCCTGCCCCGCCGCCCGAATCGGTCGGCCCTGATCGGCTCGCGCCGGAGCCGATCAGGACCCGCCGGTTCGGGCGGCGTCGTTTCGGCGTTTCGTTCGAGGGATCAGCGCTTGCGGGCGACCGCTCCGGCGATGCACTGCTGCACCTGGTTGAGCGGCTTGAGCCGCGGCCCGTCCGGCCACCAGTCGGCACACAGGGTCAGTCCCGGGTCGACGAGCTCCAGCCCGTCGAACAGCTCAAGCAGTTCGGCGCGAGTGCGGAAGGTGCCCGAGCCCATCATGCTGTGCAGGAACATCTCCTCCATCTTGCGAGCCACCGGGCTGTACTCGTTCTCCGGGTCGAAGAAGTGGCTGATCGCCACGTAAGAACCGGACGGCAGCGCGTCGATGTACTCGCGCATGATCTGCGCCGGGCGCTCGCGCGGGCCGTTGTAGTGGTGCAGGGTGCCCATCTGGAGGAAGACCAGCGGCCGGGAGAAGTCGATGCGGGTGCGCACCTCCTCGTGGCCCAACACTTCGGCCGGGTTGAAGATGTCCGCACCGACCAGGTGAGTGTGCTCGTTCTCCTCCAGCAGCGCGCGGCCGTGCGCGAGCACCACTGGGTCGTTGTCGATGTAGACGACGGTGGCGTCCGGGTTCGTCCGCTGCACTACCTGATGCACGTTCTCCGCCGTCGGCAGGCCGGAACCGCAGTCGAGGAACTGCTCGATCCCGGTCTGCGAGGCCAGGAATCGGCAGGCGCGGATGAGGAAGCCGCGGTTCTCGGTGGCCAGGTCGACCGCCTCGGGAGCCGCCTTCTGCACCCCGCGCAGCACCTCGCGGTCAACCTCGTAGTTGTCCTTGCCGTTGAGGAAGGCGTCGTAGACTCGTGCGATGCTGGCCCTGGTGGGATCGACACCGACTGGCACGGAGCGTTCCGACACGGTGACACTCGACGGTGTGGTGGCGTTATCGGTCATTGCGTTCTCCCGGCTCATTTGCACAACCAGAAAGCTGACGGCGCTTAACTTAGCGTAAGGAGCCGTAATAACATCGTAAGCGTACGCGGGCAGTTCGAGGGAGGGTTCTGATGAGCACGTTCGACGATCGACGGGCTGAGCCTGCGACCGGCCCGACCGTCCGCCGGCTCATCCTGGGCACGCAGCTGCGCCGGCTGCGCGAGCGGGCTGAGATCACCCGTGCGGAGGCGGCGTACAGCATCCGCGGCTCGGAATCGAAGCTCAGCCGGATGGAGAGCGGTCGCGTCGGCTTCAAGGAGCGCGACGTCGCGGATCTGCTGACGCTGTATGGCGTCACGGACGACGAAGAGCGCACGAAGGTGCTGCAACTGGTCGAACAGTCGAACGTGCAGGGGTGGTGGCACGCCTACAGCGACCTGATGCCGAAGTGGTTCGAGGACTACGTCGGCCTCGAGGAGTCGGCGTCGCAGATCAAGGCGTACGAGAACCAGTTCGTCCCGGGACTGCTGCAGACCGAGGACTACGCGCTGGCGATCGCGAGCCGCGGCCGTCCGGAGAACGCGGATCGCGACACCGAACGCAAAGTGCATTTGCGCATGCAGCGGCAGAAGGTGTTGCTGGGTCAGTCTGCGCCGCGGCTGTGGGTGGTCATCGACGAGTCAGTGCTCTACCGCAGGATCGGCGGTGCGCGGGTGCTGCGCATGCAGCTGGATCACCTGCTGGAGATGACCACGCTGCCGAATATCTCGTTGCAGGTGGTGCCATACCAGACCAGCGGCTATGGCGCGGAAGGGCCGTTCACGCTGCTGCGTTTCGGCGAGCAGGAGCTGTCCGACATCGTGTACGTCGAGCACCTCGCGGGCGCGCTGTATCTGGAGAAGGCCGAGGAGATCGAGATCTACAGCCGCGCGCTCGACCGGCTGGCCGTGGAAGCGGAGACTCCGCAACGCACCCGGCAGACTCTGCTCAAGGCGCGCGAGGACATCTAAGTCTACGCACATTCGTTCACGTGTGACTGCCGTGAACACAATAGCCTGACACGACGGCGGGCCATCTGACGGCGCGCGCTCGTTGCCGCGTCGTCGCCTTCGCGACGCCGAATCGGCGCCCACGACCGGATTCACGCCAGGGTCCGCAACGGTCTGATTCTCAAGCTATTCGTATGCAACCTCATCCTGCGGTGCTACGTTGCGTGAGTGCCTTCAATGCACATGCAAGTGACTCATGCATACGGACCGTGCAAGTCGGTCGGAAAGTGAGAGGTCATGGCAGGCGAAACCACGAACTTCGACAACGGCATCTCGGCCGACGTGCTGGTCGGCGCCCCCTGGCGTAAGAGCAGCTACAGCGGCTACAACGGCAACTGCGTCGAGGTCGCGCCGCTGGCCGACGGAAGCGTCGCGATGCGAAACTCGCGCGACCCGCACGGGCCCGCGCTGATCTACACCCGGGCCGAGATCGCCGCGTTCCTTGCCGGCATCAAGGACGGCGAGTTCGACGACGTGCTCTGATTCATCGTGCTCCGGTCAGCCGGGCGCACTCTCAGGTTCGCGGGGCGCCGGCGCCCTGTGAATCGGCGCATTGGACGCCGCCCGGCCCGTGCGGGGGCCGGGCGGCGTTCGCACGAGCGCTTGCACTTGCGGACGCAACCGGAGCGCGTTCTGGCTGCGCAGGGCAACGTTCGTAATCTGATTACGCTTCGAGCGTGAGCGTGGTCCAGACGCCCACGTGGATTCGGTCCCCCGCGGCGACCGGGATCTCGGTCTCGACGGGCACCGGCTGCTCTGCGCCGTTGAGCCTGGTGCCGTTCGCGGAACCGAGGTCGACGAGCCGCCAGCCGCCATCCTGGTCGCGAGAGAGCTGCGCGTGCAGGTGCGAGACCGCGGGATCGAGCGGCGGCCCGGTCAGATCGATTTCGACCGCGATGCCGCGGCTGGCCGAGGCCCGGCCGATCCGGATCACGTCGGTGTCCAGGGCGAAACGGCGCTCGCCGGGGTACTTCGGGAACGGGAATTCGGACTCGATGATGTCGCCGCGCTCGACCTGCGCCGTGTAGTACTCGCGGTCCGCTGTGACGACGACGGCCAGCGCGCGCGAGGTCGAGGGCGCATCAGGGATCTGCGTGTTCTCGGCGGGGATCGGATCGGCGGCAACTGGTTCAGGCGCCGGTGGATCTGTAGCCGCGGCCGCGGCGCTCGCGGGTGCGTGGCCGTTGAGCTCTGGTCCCGCTTCGGCCTGCCCCGCACTGGCGGCGGGCACCGAGGGAAGCAACTCGGCGAGCTCGTAGTCGAACCCGCATTCCTCGCAGAACCGGCCGCCGCGCTCCGCCCCGCAGTTCGGGCAGGAACCGCCCGCACCGGGCCCGGCCGAACCCAGATCCGCGCCGAGCAGAGCGGTACTCTCCAGCACCGGCGCGGGCGTGAGCGGCGACCCGCCCATCACCGCGCCGCAGGTGTCGCAGTAGTCGTTCGTCTGCGATTCGTGCCCGGCCGGACACCGCGCCATCGGACCTCCCCGGTGCTCCTGATGTTGGCTGCCCTGCGGTCGGTCAGCCCTGGCTGTTGCCCTTGCCTACCCGCACAGTCTTGCTCGATCGGGTGTCCAGGGCCATTTCGTCGGCGTCGTTCACCCGTGCCTTGAGCCGCACGGTGCCGGTCGCCGGGTCCTCCACGTCGACCACCTTGGACAGCAGCCTGGTGGTGTCGTCGTTGCCAGAGGCCGCCGCGAGCTGGACCGCCCGGCCGAGCTTCGCCGTGGCCGTGTCGTAGTCGCCGACCTTGCGCGCCTCCAGTCCCGCTTGGATCACGTCGGCCAGCTCGGCCTGCCCGGTGTAGTGCGCCACCTGACGGTTCATCTTCGTGGACAGCGCGGCGTCGTCGGTCCACACTGCGCGCACCAGGCCCTGCCCGAGCACCTGCGCCTGCCCGGAACCGTCGATCGAGACCAGTGAGGCGCGCACGGCCAGCATCTCGTCGCCCACCGAGCCGGGCCGCACCGCGACGCAAACGTGGTAGTCGCGCGACTCCGCGCCCCAGGCGCCGGTCGGATAGTCCCCCGCCAGCGGTCCGGTCTGCAGGCGGCGGCCGCTGAGGTCCAGCACGGTGGGCGCGACCTGCTTGACGAACTTGATCGTCGAGCCCTGCGGAGACCACAGCCGCAGGCGGACGTCGGCCACGGCCTTGCCCATCGCGCCCTCGACCATCGCCCGGAAGTCGTCGGCCAGGTTGATCGGGTCGGCCACGATGTCCACGCTGCCGAGCAGTCCACCGGCGATGCGGCGCAGTTCCGCGACCACCCAGTCGGTGCCGATGCCGCGGCAGTCGCAGGTGAACCGGCCCTCGCAGCGCGCGATCGCGAGGGCGAGGTCGTCGGGGCTCTCGTGCTCGTCCTTGCCGTCGGTGAGCAGGATCGCGTGCCGGATCGCGTCCTCGTGCCCGGTGAACAGCCGGTCGGCCAGTGAGAGCCACTGGCTGATCGCGGTCCCGCCGCCGGCGGTGAGCCGGTCCACCGCGGCCTTGGCGGCGGCGCGGGTGCTCACGTCGGCGGGCACCAGGTACTCGGTTGTCGGGAAGACCATCCGCGCCACGTGCGTCCCAGCGACGACCGCGAAGGGCACGCCCTCGCGGATGGCGTCGATCGCGGCCTTCGTGGCCTGGCGCGCAGCGGACATCTTGGCGCTCGGATAGTCCATCGAACCTGAGCAGTCCACCATGATCACCTGGGCGGCCCGCGCTGCGCCGGTCGGCCCGGCTACCGCGCCGGAGGAGGTCACGGTCACGATCGCGTTGACCTCGCCGGCGCCCTCGGGCAGGAACTCGTTCTGGTAGACGCTCACGGTGAACTGCGGCAGGGTCGGCGTGCTCACGGTTCGATCCCCTCGTCGGACGGCGCGGTTCCGTTGGAAGACACGATCTCGGTGGTCTCGGGTGACGCGGTCGGCGGGTAGTAGGCCAGCACCGTGGTGATGTTGTCCTGGCCGCCGCCTTGGAGCGCGACCGCAGTGAGCGACACGCAGGCCGCCGCCAGACCGCTCCAGCCGTTAGCGGTGAGGCCGGCGAGACCCGCCAGGTCGGCTGCGTCCCAGACGTAGTTCCACAGCCCGTCGCTGCATGCCAGCACCAGGCCAGGACCCTCCGGGGCGAAGTCGCGCACGTGTGGGGGTTCCGGCGGGGCGTCCGGGCCGATCCAGCGCAGGATCGCGTGCGCGTGCGGTGCCTTGTATGCCTCGGCCTCGTTGACCGCTCCCCCGGCGATCAGCTGTCCGGCCCAGGTGTCGTCGTCGGTCAGTCGGCGTGAGACACCGCCGTCCGCCGCGAGCCAGTAGACGCGGCTGTCGCCCACCCATCCGACGGTGACCCGGCCGCGTTCCACAACCGCGGTGGCGATGGTGCATGAGGGGGCGTCCGAGCGGTCGCGATACTCCTCGGCGAGTGTGGTGACCGCCTGCTGCGCGGATTGGATCGCAGCGCTCGTCGAGGCGGGCGCGGGCTCGCCTTGGCGCAGCGCGCGCACGAGGTGATCCAGCGTGGTGTTCGCCGCGAGCTGGGAGGCGCGCTGCGGATCGATGGAGCTGGAGACGCCGTCGCAGACCACGATGACGCTCGCCGGGTACTCGGTGTCCTCGCCGATGACCGCGAAGGCCATCGAGTCCTCGTTTCGGCTGTGGCGCAGTCCACGGTCGCTCACCCCGGCGACGACGCCCAGGTCCCGCTCCCAGCGGTCGCGCGGGGAGGGCGCGAGCCTGCCGCAGTTGTCGCAGTAGCCGTCAGTGAACGCGGTGCCGCCGCAGTCGGGGCACGGAAGCGTGGCCGATCCAGGCGGAGCGTTGCGGCGCACCAGCAGGTCCGTGCCGCATTCCTCGCAGTAGCCGTCGCCGGGCAGCACGTGAGCGCCGCACCCGCTGCACGTGCGCGCGTCCGGCGGCCCGGGGGGCGCCTGCGTCCGTGGGTCGGTCATAGCAGTGTCCTGGGCCGCAGCGCGTTTGCCTGGTCCACCAGTTCGATCCGGCTCCTTCGGTCGGGGGCCATGCGGGCGCGCGCCCGGTACGAGCGCTCCAGGGCGAGGCGCACTTGCCGCTCGGTCAGGTCGGCGTCGAACACCCGGCCTTGCACGGCATTGCGCCCGACGGCAGGGGACGGCGGGTGCGCGACGAGCCAGCCGAGCGCGCCGAGCAGCACCTGGCACACCATCGATTCATGCGCCTCGCCGTCAAGGCCCAGCGCGACGACGCGGGAGCTCAGCTCGTTCAGCTCGGCCGGCGCGACCCAGTCGGCGAAGCCGGGTGAGCCGATTCGGGTGG
>NZ_DATNGK010000155.1:0-12369 GCF_035605935.1 Actinocrinis sp.
CCCGCGCGCGTGCTACTCATCGCCCGCTCTGCGCAGGGTTGGCAGGCTGTGCAGGCCAAACTCCACAAGCTGCGCGCGAACGTCGATACCACAGCCCAGCGTCTGGATCCGTTACCCGACGCCGGGCACATCCGTGAGCGGATGTTCACCACCGCCCGGGACTGCTTCGCCCGCGCTTACCCCGAACTGGAGGGCGCGGCGCCGATAGCCCCGCCGAAATCGTTGGGCCTGCCGCACTTCGCACTGACCCTCACCGTGCACATGGCCGCGCTGGTCGCCGTCGACGCCGCCGCGCACGGCCGCGACGCGCCGGTCGATCCGCTCGGTCTGACCGTGTACCTGCTGAACCGTGAACACGAGAACTGGCGGCAGTTGTACGAAAACGCAGCCGGCGGCCTTGACTTCCAGACTCCTGACACGGTTCTGGCCCGGCTGGTGTTCATCGCCGCGCTCACCGGCGCCAGCGACCCCGAGGCAGCCGCCGAGCTGCTGAACAAGGCACTGCCCGGGGTGCCTACCGAACAAGCCATCCGCGACCACGCGCTGTGCTACCCGCCGACCGACCCTGCGGGCGTCAACACGCTGGAACCGTTGCTGCCGGATCGGCTCGCCGAGGACTTCCTGGCGCTCACCCTGCCTGGCAGTCCGACGGCCGATTACTCGGCCGACGACTGGGCGGCCGGCGCGGTGCGCATCCTCCTGCCAGCCGCGCCCACCGACAAGGCGCCGAGATTCACGCCTCGCGCGCTGACCTTTCTCGCGGCGGCCGCAGCGCGCTGGTCTCATGTCGGCCGCCTGCATCTCTTCCCGCTGCTCGACGGCAATCCCGCGATGGTCCGGGACGCGAACAGCGCGTCGATCACTGCTCTGGGCGAGTTGACCGAGTTGCCGGTCGAGCTGATGCGTTCGATCGACGAGCAGTTCCCGGACCGGCGCAGCGATCTTGATGTCGGGATCGCCGAGTTCACCCGGCGCCGCGTGCAGCGGCAGTTGGCCGCCGATCCCGAACCAGAGCCGACCGTACACGCCCGGCTCTGGTACGACCTGGCGTACCGCGAGTACGTCGTCGGCCGGTTCCCGGACGCACTGCCCGCAGCGCAGCGCGCCGTGGCGATCCGGGAGCGGCAGGGCGCGGGGCAGGAAGCTCGTCTGGCCGAGTCGCTGAACATGCTCGCCCTTGTGCTGTCCGACCTTGGGCGGTCCGCCGAAGCGCTCCAGTACGCCGACCGCGCCGTGGAGCTGAGCCGACGGGTGGCCGACGACGACCCGGCGCACGCGGTGAATCTGGCCCGGCACCTGCTCAACCGCGGCAGTCACCGGCACGATCTGGGCCAGTGGGCGGATGCGGTGGCGGACACCGCCGAAGCGGCGGACATCCGCGAACGGTTGGCCGACGGCGGTCCGCAGGCCACCGACGAGTTCGCCGACGCGCTGCACAATCTCGGCAGGATGCTGCGAGACGTCGGCCGGCGCGCTGAAGCCCTCGAGCGGGCCGAACAGGCCACTGCGCTGTACCGGGAACTGGCCGAGCGCGAACCGCTGGTCTACCGGCCGAAGCTGGCCATCGGACTGACCAGCGTCTCCAGCCTCCTGCTGGCGCTCGGCCGGCCGGACGAGGTCCTCAAACCTGCCCACGAAGCTGCCGAACTCTCCCGTGCCCTGGTGAAACTCAACCCCGTCTACGAGTCCGAGCTGGCCGCGGCGCTGACCAACATGTCAGGCGCCTACACCATGCTGCGCCAGTCGGCCGCCGCCTGCGAGGCCGCCGACGAGGCCGTGGCGCTCTACCGGGCACTCGCCCGAGCCAATGTCGGTTACCTGCGTCTGTTCGCGGACGCGCTGGACAACCTGGGCGGCGCGCTGCTCGGCACCGGTCGATCCGACGCGGCGCTCGCGGCCCGTGAGGAGTCGGTTACGATACTGCGCGAGCTGGCCGAGGAAAACCCGGAGGCCCACGAGACCTCGCTCGCCGACGCGCTGAACAACGTAGGCACGGTCCTGACCGACTTCAACCGTCCGGCCGACGCGCTGCGCTACACCGAGGAAGCGATCGCGATCCACCGGCGCCGCACCGATCACAGCGTCGACGCCAATCTGGCGACCGCGCTGCAGAACCGCGGCCTGCAGCTGGACTTGGCCGGTCGACATGACGAGGCCGTCGAACCAGCGCAAGAGGCAGTGGCGCTGTGGCGTGGGCTCGTCGAGCGAGACTCCGCCAGCCACGCCACCGGACTCGCGAACGCGCTCACCGCGCTCGGCCTCCTGCTGGGCATCGCGTCGCAGCCCGCGGCGGCGGAGAAGCTCGATGAGGCGGCGGCGATCTACCGGCGGCTCGGCGAGGCGTACGATCCGCACCTGGGTCGAGTGCTGCGCTCACTCGGCGACGTGCACACCGTGCTGGGCCAGCGCGAAGCGCTCGTCATCACGCTCGGCGAAGCCGCCGAGGTGCACCAGCGGCTGGCCGACCAAGACCCGGCCTACCGGCCGATCGCCTTCGACTTGTGGACCACGCTGGGAGGCGGGCGCTGGCGACTCGAGCAGCACGCGGCGGCGCTCACCGCCGCGCGACGTGCCGTCGATGTCGGCCGAACGCTGGCGGCGCAGGATCCGTCACTGCGGCCGCAGCTCGGCCCCGCGCTGCAGAATCTCGCGGTCTTCCTGGGCCTGCTCGGCCGGCGTGCCGAGGCGGTCCCGTTCGCGCGAGAACGCATGGACATGGTGCACGACCTGACGCAAGCCGATCCCGAGCACTTCAACCCGGCCGCACTCGGGATGGCCCAGGCGCAGGCCGTACTCCGGTATCTGCGGGACGCGGACGAGGACGCCGACCGGGACGGCATGCGAGCCGAACTGCTGGAGGCATCGGAGATCGACCGGCTGCTGGCCGATGAGCTGCCCGCCGAGCGGGCTGAGGAGGTGCGTGCCTGCTGGTCGGCGGCGGCACAGACGTTCGCCGAAAACGGCCAAACCGAGCTCGCGAGCGAGATCCACCGCCGATTCACTCGCTCTGCGGACTCAGCGGGTTCTCACCACGCAGCCCGATGACACCGTGGTGCGTTCTTCTTTCTCAGTCCTGGAACGGATGACGGTTAGGCCGCGACGTGTCCACTGCGGATCGCGCCGCTCTGGCACAAGCTTCAGGCAGCATCGTGGCGGTCCGCTGGCCGTCGACCGGGCGATCGTGATCGCCCGGTCGAGGGGGCGGGCACTGCGAGTGCTGGCGACGTCAACAGTTTGGCACCGCGTTGTCCACGAATGGCGTGCCGTGAAGCAAGCCGGAGGTTTGGCCGTTGTCATAGAAAGCGTCGGCCGAGGCGTAGAACTGTTCATCCCTGCCCGGCCGGGCGATGCGGTACCACCAGGTGTTGCCGTCGGCGACCTTGAAGCAGGTGAGCTTGTAGGCGATCTGTACGGTTGTGTACGAGGGGATCGTCGGGCCCTGCGATCCTCCGGCGTTGGTGTAATTGGTCCACGTGTGGGTGGGCCCGCGCAGGCGGCGGCCCTGGGCGAGGTGTCAGGGAGTGTGCGGGTCTGGCAGGGTGATGGGCTGGCCCGGGGTGGGCCAGTGCAGCGGGACGCCGGCGGCGTCGAAGACCTGCTGGACGTGGCTGCGGTCTTCCGTGTAGTGCGCCCAGCCTTCGGCGTGCACAGCCACCACGAGGGGGTCGCCGAGCAGGTGGCGGGCCTCGACGGCCTGGGTCGCGGTCAGCGACAGTCTTATGTCGCCGAGCTCCTCGAAGCCGGCCGCGCCCAGGTGCAGCAGCGCCACATCGACGCGGTACCGGTCCGCCAGGGCACTCATCGCGTCCAGGTCGACGGTGTCACCGGAGACGTAAACCGTCGGTGCCGAGCCGTCGTCGGTGTGCAGGAGGAAGCCGGTGACCGGACCGGTGATGGCCTCGGTGCCGACGGGACCGTGGCGGGCGGGGACCGCGGTGATGTTCAGCGGCGTGCGGCCCGGCTTCGACAGGGTCCGGGTCTGCCAGGGCTCCAAGCCGACGGCTGCGCCCCCGAGATCCTTGGCGCCGACGACGGTGGTGAACACCTCCGGGGCAGCGGAGGCCATCGCACGCCCGGCGGTGTCGAGGTTGTCCTGATGCTCGGTGTGGCTGACCACGACGGCGTCGAGAGTGGGCAGTTGTGCGGGCTCCAGCGCCGGGTCGGCGGTCTTGCGCACCATAACCGGGCCGTTCTGGTACTGGGTGCCGGCGGCGTCGAAGGTCGGGTCGGTCAGCAGCGTCCAGCCGGCCACGTGGATCAGCGCGGTGGGACCGCCGAGCACCGTCACGGTGTTCGCGGCGCGGGTCACGGCAACGTCGGTTACCACAGGTACTCCTTGACGATGAGGGGTTGGCTCCCTCACTCTGACCGAGTTACTTTCTTCTGGGAAGTACATACCTTTGGGTGAGGTGAGCACGTGCAGGAAAGCGCGCGGGGCAACGTCCGCGATCCCGCCTGCCCCGGCAGGCAGCTGTTCGACCTGGTCACCGCCCGGTGGTCCGCCCTGGTCCTGGTGGATCTCATGGACGGCCCGCAACGCTGGTCCGAGCTGCGCCGGCGGGCCGGCGGCGTCAGCGACAAGATGCTCGCGCAGACCCTGCGCGACCTCGAAGCCGGTGGACTGATCACCCGCACCGTGCACACCAGCCGCCCACCGACGGTGCAGTACGCCCTGACCGACCTCGCCCGCGGCGCCACCGCCGCACTGCAACACCTGCAGGACTGGGCCGAAGAACACACCGGCGACTACGCCCACCACCGACACACCCACACCGCCGACCTGAAGCCCTGAAAAGGGCAGGCTCGTCGTGCGCTCGCTCGTCGCACGTCAGCAGGTTGTGTTCGTCTGGGTGAGACGCGGTACGGCAGACCCCACTAGCGGACCGTTGCTCAGGCGGATCGTTCTAGGTCGGCGTACCGGACCTCGAACGCGAACGGCTCGCCGGACGCGTACCGCGCGAGCTCGTCGAGTGCAGACCGGCCCATGCGGCGCAGTTCATTGCCCAAGGAGCCGGCGATGTGCGGAGTGAGCAGCACGTTCGGCAGCTCGTACAGCGGTGATTCGTCGAGCAGGATCTCCGGATCCGCGGTGTCGAGTACGGCATTGATCCGACCCGTACGCAGCTCCCGCATGAGTGCCGCATTGTCGATCAGCGCGCCACGAGCGGTATTGATCAACGTCGCGCCGTCGCGCATGGCGGCCAGTCGCGCCCCGTCCATCATCGCTCTCGTGCCGGGCAGCGCGGGAGCGTGGAGGCTGACCACGTCGGAACGCGCGCACAACTCGTCCAGGTCAACGAGTTCGACGCCCAGCCGCTCAGCCCCCTGTTCGTTGACGTATGGATCGGCAAGGAGGACGTCCAGGTCGAACGGGCGAAGCAGTTCGATGACTCGCCGACCGATCCGCGAAGCGCCGACAATGCCTACCGTCTTGTGATAGTTGCCGATGTCGCGCGGGATCTCCGACGAACGCCAGGCGCTGCGCAGCTCCCCGTAGCGGCGGGCCATCCACAGCGTGCGTTTGTTCGCCAGAAGAATCATCGCCACGGTGTACTCGGCGACCGGCAGCGCGTTCGCAGCCGCGCCCGAGGAGACTCGTATACCGCGGCGGCGACACTCGTCCGTCACGATTGCCTTCACGCTGCCGGCCGCGTGGATCACCACCTGTAGCCGCGGCAGCACGGCGAGCGCCGACGCGTCGAGCCGGGGCGCGCCCCAACATGTCAGCAGCACTTCGGTCTGGCTGAGCGACGGGTGCGACCAGTCCTGCGCCGGCCCGTGGAGCACGGTGTTCGGATCGATGCGAGCCAGCGTCGAAAGCCGCACGATCGCGGCCTCGTCGAACAGCAGCGGCACAAACTCTGATGACATGGCCAAGTACGCCACGGGCGGTCCAGTGCCGTCGGCATCGCGCAACGGCTGGTCCGCCGACTCGCGCATGGGCGCCGTCATTTCACGCTTCCCGCCGTCAGACCGGCTCTCCAGAATCGCTGCAAGCTGATGAAGATCACCACCAGGGGCAGGATCGCGACGACGGAACCCAGCATGACGACCGGCAGCAGTGCGGGCCCTTCCGAGCTCAGCGACGTATTCAGCTCGTAGATGCCAAGGCTGACCGGAAACAGATGTTGATCGGTGAGCATGACCAGCGCGAGGAAGAAGCCGTTCCAGATCGCCGAGAACTGGAACAGCAGGATGGTGGTATAGCCCGACCGCAACATGGGCAGGCCGAGCTTGACGAACATCGCCAGCTCGCTCGCTCCGTCGATCCGCCCGGCCTCCAGCGTCTCGTTCGGCACATAGCCGGCTGAGAAGACGCGTGCCAGATACACGCCGAAGGGGTTGACCAGCGAGGGAATCAGCACCGCAAAGTACGTATTCACCAGGCCGGCCTTCGCGGCGAGCAGGTAGAGCGGCAGGGTCGTCGCTGCGGACGGCACGAGGACACCCAGCAGCACGAGGCCAAAAAGCCGCTCTTTCCCCGGGAATTCGTACTTGTCGAACGCGTAACCCGCGGCGACGCAGATCAGCGCGCCGACGCCCGCGCCGACACCGGCATACAGCAGCGAGTTCAGGAACCAGCGCCCGTATATGCCATCTTGGAAGCTCCATAGGAGCCGAAGATTGCCGACGATGTTGAAGTTGCGCAGGCTCAGAACATCCCCGGTCTGTACCGCGCCCGCGGTTTTGGCTCCCGCGAACACGGTCCACACCAGCGGGAAGAAGGTGTAGAAGGAAACGACCAGCAACAGCGTGTTGACAGCTGCGCGCGACGGTGTCCAGATCCGGCGGCGTCCGCTGCGTCCGCGGGCGCGGGACGGTGCCGCTGCGCCCGACGGCGCCGGCTCCGTCCGCGAGAGGCTCATGCCTGTCGCCATGGCTTACCGAAACGGGTAACGACGTAGGAGAGCCCGGCGGCGAGCGCGGCGAGGATGATCGAAGCCGCAGCCGCGGCGCCGTAGTCGTTGTTCCTCGTGAACGCCGCCGTGTAGGCGTAGAGGTTGGGCGTCCAATCCTGCGAGATTCCGGTGGACCCCGCGGTGGAAAGCAGGAGCGGCTCGGCGAAAAGCTGCATGGCGCCGATCGCCGAGAAGATCGCCGTCAGCGCCACCGCGGACCGGATGAGCGGCAGCTTGATGTGCCACGCCGTGCGCCATTCTCCCGCGCCGTCCACGACCGCTGCCTCGGCCATCTCTCGCGGGATCGCTTGCAGGCTCGCATAGTAGATCACGATGTTGTAGCCGAGGCTCTCCCAGAGCACGACGTTTATCAGCGACGGATACGTGAATCCGGGTCCGAGCGGTTCTATGTGCACGTGCCACGAACTCAGGGCTTTGACTACTGGACTCACCTGCGGCGTGTAGAGGTAAGCCCAGATCAGGGCTGCGATAACTCCTGGAACCAGGTGCGGGACGAACAGGCCGAGCTGCGCTGCCCGCCGCCCGAAGGCATACGCGCTGTCAAGCGCCAGCGCGATCACGACGCTCAGGCCCAGCACGAGAGGCACCGCGACCACGGCGTACAGCAGGACGTGCAGATAGCTCGACGTGTACGTGCTGTCGGTCAGCACGCGACGATAGTTGTCCAGACCCACCCACACCGAGTGCAAGCCCCCGAAGCCGAGACCGGACGCCCGTTGCGCGAACTGGCTCAGGTAGATCGCGTAACCGATCGGCGCGAGCACCGCGAGCGCGAAAACCGCGAAGAACGGTGCCATCAGCAGCAGCGCCGCGCCCGTGCCCCGCCGCACGGTAACGCCTGCCGTGACAGGCGCCGCACCGACGGCCGATGCGCGGCGGTTGATCAGTCGCACCGTCGTCTCAGTCCCGTACCTGTACATCGAGTCCGAGCGCTGACATCTCGCTCTTCGCGTCGGCCAATCCTGCGGCGACCGCGTCTTCGATGGTGCCGCCACCGGTCGAGATCTGCTTGAGCTTGGTAGTCATCACCTGGTTCGTCGCGGTCATGGTGGGACCGAAAATCGAAGGCTTGAGCGCGTGCGCGGCCGCGTCGAACGTGCTGTACACGTCCGTGCCGTAGTAGCTGGCGTTAAAGCTGGTGCGGGCTACTTGCAACGCGTCCGAGTCGGCGAAGTAGGCGCTTGAACCGCCGCTCACCCGCGCCTTCGCCGCTGCCGGGTCGCTCGTCATCCAGCGCGCGAACTCGACCGCGGCCGCGACGTTCTTCGAGGACTTGGCGATGGCGTACGACGATCCGCCGAGAATGCCGCTGGCCGGCTGCCCGTCGAAGCTCGGCAGCAGGCTGACGCCCCACTTGCCGGCCAGGCCGGGGAACGTGACGATGTTGGCCGCCGCGTTCCAGTTCACCGACACCTGAGTCAGGATATGGCCGCTGGCGACCTCGGCCGTGTAGCCGGCGGTGTTGCTGAGAACTGGAGCCACCAGCTTCTTGTCCACCATGCCCTGCCAGAAGGTGGTCACTTCGCGGGTCGCCGGGTCGGTGAACCTCAGCTGCCAGGTATTGCCGGAGGTGGCGAACCACTGGGCACCGGCCTGGCCGACCAGAGCTTCCAAGACCAGCGGGTCGTCAACGGTGTAGTTCGCCAGGTAATACCCCGGCTTCTGCGCCGCGAGCCTTTGCGCGTCTGCTTGGAAATCGGCCCACGTCTTGGGCACGGTCAGGCCGTATTGGGCAAACAGGTCCTTGCGGTAGTAGAGCACCTGCGCGCCGATGTCATTGGGCATGGCCCACTTCTTGCCGCCCAACGTCACCAGTTGCAGCGCCTGCGGCAGGTATCCCGATGCAGTCTGCGCGGTCACGTAGTTGCTGATGTCCACCACCTGGCCGGCGGCGACGAAACTCGGAAGCGCGCTGTACTCGGCGTTGAACACATCGGGCCCGGTGCCGGCCTTGAACGCGTCGGAGACCTTCGCGTACCCGCCCTTGGAGCCGCTTGGAATCTGCTGGAAGGTGACGTGGATCTTGGCGTGCGCTTTGTTGAACGCGTCGACCGCCGCCTGGCTGCCTTTGGTCCACGACCAGTACGTCAGGTTGTAGGTCTGGTTCGGATCCACCGACGGCGCCGCCGCGCCGCTCGACTTGCCGCTCGAACACCCGGCGAGCAAGGACACGGCCAGCACCATGGAGGACGCGATCAGGCCGCGGCTCGGTCGCTGGGTCCTGACTCTCCTTACGGCGCACATCGACAGGCGCATCCAAAACTCCTCGATATCCATCCGGCTGAGATACGCGGCACTGGAACGCGGGTCGGTGCCCCGGCCCGAAGAGCAAGCTGTGGCAGCGTGCGGTCGAGACTGACAACGAGTCAAGACCGTTTGATCGTTCGATCAAATCAGTCACGCGGGCTTGCCCGCTCCGCATGATTCGCGCACCCGCAACTCGGGCAAAAGGTCGAGATGATGCCGGGGGGCTCGGGCCGTCCCGGGGATGGCCCGGTACCGTTCCGCGAGCCGGCTAAGCACGAGCCGCGCCGCTGCCTGCCCGACCGCGAACCTCGGCGGCGCCACTGCAGTCAACGGTGGATCGGCCAGCGCGGCGAGTTCGTCGTCGTAGGCGACGACCGCGACGTCGTCCGGAACTCGCAGGCCGTGGCGCTGCAGCTGCTGAACGAAGTGCACCGCGTCCTGGTCGGTGTGCACCAGGGCGGCATCGAGCGCTCCGCGGCGTGCTCGATTGACCACCGCGGTCAACGTGGCCTCGATCTCAGTGAATTCCGGCCTAGGCCGCGTTGTGCACACCAAGCCGGCGGAAGCTGGCACGCCAAGGTGCTCGAGCGCGGCGTGGAAGCCGAGTTCCAGCTGGGCGGCCGTGGGCGATCCGCGCGCTATCAAGGCGATCTGCCGCCGACCCAGCTCGACCAGATGCCGCACGGCCAGGTAACTGCCGCTCGCATGCGCGGAACAGACGCGATCGAGCTCACCGACCGGAAAGCCGAGCTTGCCGCGCCGTTCGACCAGCACGGTCGGCACGCTCAGCCCTGCGGCACGATCGGCTTCGTCGTCAGGGGAGGTCCCCGTCGGCCATGCGGGCGTCAGGAGCAGAGCATTGACTCCGCGGGCCTGCATCTGCCGAATCTGGGCGCGTTCCTCGTCGATGTCGTAATTCGTGATCCCGACGACGAGCCGGGCGTTGGCCTCGGCCACCGCCGCCCGGGCGCCGCGGATGACGTCGGCGTAGTAGTACGGCGCGGTCGGCACCACCATGCCGATGACCGGACCGGGGAAGTCGCGCGATTCCCGCCATACGGGCAATCCCCGTCCGACGAGGGGTTCCATCGGTGAGTCCGCCCAGCCGGATGCCGCATTGACCGCGATCGCAACCCCATGCGACCGGCGCAGTGCCCCCTGCCGTTCGAGAGTCTCGACATCGCGCCGAGCCGTGACCGCCGAAACCGCCATCTCACGCGCCAGATCGGCGACCCGCATCCGTCCGCGCTGCCGCAGCAACGCGAGGATCCGCTCCTGCCGCTCTGACACAGGTTCGCGCACGGACGCATCCTTGCCCCGCTTTGAACGATCGGTCAACCGATCTGTTCCGCGCATTGGCAGTGCCCTACGATCCGGACCATGTCCAAGGGGTGGCGGCGGGTCGGTGAGCGGTCGGTGAACGGCATCGTCCGCCGCGACGCCATTTCGCCCTACACCGGAATGGTCCGGGAGCACTGGGAGGCGTGGGCGGACCGGCTCCTTGACGCGGTGCGGCCCTACGCGACCCCCACTTTCTCGCGGATCTCGCTGCCAGGGCCGCCTTCGGTTTCCGGAACGGACAGCGACGCGCTCGAGGGATTCGCTCGTACCTTCCTCCTCGCCGCGTTCCGGATCGCCGGGGCGCAGGGTGATCCATCGACGGTCGGGCCGCTGCTCGATCGCTACGCATCCGGGCTCGCCACCGGAGCCGATCCCCGCCATCCCGACGCCTGGCCACGCATTGACAGCGACTGCTGCCAGCAGATGGTCGAGGCGGCATCGATCGCCCTCGCGCTCCACGTGACGCGGACCTGGCTGTGGGACCGACTGTCCGCCTCGACCCGCGGACACCTCATGGACTGGCTCGGCGGATTCGTCGGCCGCCAGACGCCGCGCAGCAACTGGGTACTCTTCCGCACGATCGTCGAAGAATTCCTGGCCGGCGTCGGCGGACCGCACCGGCACGCCGAGATCGTCGACGGTCTCGACGCGATCGCCGGATGGCAGCTCGACGACGGCTGGTACACCGACGGCGAGGGACGGCGCATCGACCACTACAACGGCTGGGCGCTGCACCTCTATCCAATGTTCTGGACACAGCTCGCCGAGTGCGGCCCCCGCGCCGCACTGGCCGCCGAACTGCGCGAGCGATACCGCGTGCGCTTGAGCGCGTTCCTCGCCGACTACATCCATCTTGTCGGCGGTGACGGTGCCCCGCTGCACCAGGGCCGGTCGCTGACCTATCGAACGGCCGCCGCAGCTCCGTTGTGGGCTGGCGCTCTGTTCGACGCGACGCCGCTGGCACCCGGGCTCACCCGGCGAGCTGCCAGCGGCATCCTGCGATACTTCACCGATCGCGGCGTACCGGACGATCGCGGACTGCTGACTCTCGGGTGGCTGCGTCCGTATCGGGGCGTGATCCAACCCTACTCCGGGCCGGCCTCTCCCTATTGGGCATCGAAGGGTTTTCTCGGGCTTCTGCTACCGCCGACGCATCCGGTGTGGGTCGACAACGAGGAGCCGCTGCCCGTCGAACGCGGCGACGCCCTGCGCGCACTGCCTGGGCCGAACTGGATCGTCCAAGCGACGCGCGCCGACGGAATCGTGCGCGTCCACAACCACGGATCCGACCGCGCTGCGCCCGGAATCACAACCGACGACCCCCATTACGCGCGGCTGAGCTTCAGCACCGCCACGGCACCACGAAGCGATTCCGGGTGCCGCGTGACCGACGCAGCGGTCACGGTGATAGACCCGGACGGCGCCGAGGTCGGCTGGGGCCGGATCCAGCCGCTCGGCGTCGATGTGAGCGACGGCATCGGCCACGCCGCCTCGTGGCGCGCTCCCACGGCGGATGTGCGGATCGAGTCGCACGTGCTCGCCTTCGGCCGTTACGAAGTGCGCCTTCACGCGATCAGCGCTCCCCGCGGCTGGACGGTCCGAGAAGCGGGGTACAACCTCTCCGGAGTCAGGTCGGCCACGGTACGTCGTGGCGCACAGTGGATCGCCGCCGAGGGCGAACGAGGCAGATGTACCGCCATCTCCCCACTGCTCGGATACCAGACCGCTGACGTCGAGATCGTCGAACACGTCGATGCTCTCGGGAACGTCTCAGCCGTGCCTTACCTCGTCGGTCACCACTGCGGCGGTGACGCTCTCTATGCCGCATGCATACTGCTCAGCGGTGAGCCCTTCGATATAG